>SFDB01000061.1 GCA_004558825.1 Clostridiales bacterium | reverse complement strand
TTTGATGTTGATGTCGCCGTTTCGGACGATGAAAAATTTGTGGTCTCCGGCGCAAAAAGATAAATAATATTAAAGGCTGCCCTTGAGGCAGTCTTTTTTTAATGCGCAAAGCCCCGGGAGGATGTTGCCCCGGGGCTTCGCAGAAGAGTCATGATGAAAATAGAAGTTGTCCGTTTAAAGAAATTTGACAGCGATGACTATCAGCGCGACAGCTGCCGCAAGAGCGGCAAGCGCCTTTGCTATCATCGGTTTTGCCATGTCCACAGTCGTGGGGACTACGCGCCATATCGCGTCTTTTATCGGCGTGTTGAGCTTGCCGTCGCAGAGCTGCTCATATGTCTTGGTATATGTCTTATAATTGCGAGGATCGTTCTCGTCGAGGACGAAGCAGCGCACGCCGCGCTGTTTTCCGTTGCCGTAGACATTGAAGCCCGCCGACTGAGTGAAACCGACATCGATATTGCCAACCTTTCCGACATAAGAATTTTTGTGGTCGTGACCGACATATACACCTAGCACATCGCCCTTTTCGCTGAGTGCCTCGAACTCGCCGGTGTTGATGTCCGGTATCGACGGAGGCTCTAATAATACAGAACCCTCGACGCACTTGGTTTCGTCTATTTTATAATGCTCGCCCTTGTGTATTCTGAACGCAGGTATCGCGCCTTTTTCGTGCTTGCCGACTCTTTTGAGAACATCGTAGTGCTCGAACATCGGTATGTGCTGGAACACGAGGGACGGAATGTAGTCTCCGTTTTGGGCTTTCAGCTCGTCGCGCTTTTTCTTATACCAGTCTATTATCTCCGGATCAAACGGCTCATATCCGCCGCCCTTTGCGTCAGTTCCGCTGTCGAAAAGATAGAGATTAAACGCAGTACGTTCGCCGTCGGAGGACAAGATCGGTATGTTATATGTTCCGCCTCCGTCGATGCCCTCCGCCTGTTCGCCCACGCATCCGGGCGAGGCTTTATATATTTTTTCGAACTGGTCTTTGTTGCTTATCCCGACCTGCCTGTCGTGGTTGCCGAAAGTGACGGCGAACGGGATGTGCCTGTCGATCATGGGCTTTAAGAGCTTGCCGACAGTCTCGGCGACGCTCTCTATTAGCGCATCGCCCTTGCCCTTATACGAGACTCCGTAACCCTTTATCTGATCGCCCGTGAGCACGACGAGATCGGGCTTCTCTTCTTCGAGAGCCGCATTGATGAGCTTTATCGTATCGGGCGACACATCCGGTATTTCCTGAATATCGGTTATCTGCATTATTTTAAATTTTCCGTCGGAGTTGAAGCGCATATTCACTCCCCCTGTTCTGCAGCGGGCTTTTTCTTTCTGTGGATAACAAACCTGTTGAGCGGATATGTCCAGAGGGTCGGCACGGTCATAACGACGACCTTTGTCAGCAGCTCGATGAGCGCGTTGCTGCGGCCGCTGTTCTTGATGAGCGTGCCGAGGAATGCACCGAACCAGGTGTTGAAAATAATCGTGCAAACGACCATTATCGCATACAAAACAGTCGAGAGCAGCGGATTCGCGTCCGCCTTGAAAGTTATCTTTCTGTTCATGACGAACGCTATCGCGTAACCGACGACGGTCGAGATGAAATACGAATACATATAGCCCTTATACTCGACGCCGAGGAACGCGAGAACGGGGCTGTCCGTCACGGGGACATCGTTGAGGGACTTGAACACGACATACTGGAGCAGAGCGAACACCCCGAGCTCTATCAGCGACGAGGATGCGCCTGCAAAAGTGAACTTTATGAATTTCCATATCTCTGCGTGCTTTTCGAAAAAGCTTCCGCCCTTCTTGACGGCATTGGTTTCTTTCATGACTTTACCGACCGGGCGCGTGCGTTTTCGTTGGTTTATATGCCCGGTTTCTCCCTTCCGTTATCAGTTTAACCCGCAAGAAGCCGAAGCATCAACCGACTTTTGGTAAAGCGAAAGTAAAATCTGTGTAAACAGCTCCGCCGCTTGGCCCGCACAAAACAGCAAAAAGCCATAATCCACTTTGAAGAGTGAATTATGGCTTTTGATTTTATATGCTGTTATTCTCAGCCGCCTATTTTCTCCTTGCCGCCCATATACGGTCTGAGGGCTTCGGGGATATTGACGCTGCCGTCGGCATTCAAATTGTTTTCGAGGAACGCTATGAGCATTCTCGGCGGGGCAACAACGGTGTTGTTGAGCGTATGGGCAAAGTGCTTGCCGTCCTTGCCGTTGATGCGTATT
>SFDB01000028.1 GCA_004558825.1 Clostridiales bacterium | reverse complement strand
GCTCTGCGTGCTGAGAACGGTGCCGTCCCAATCCTTGAACGTTACGGTGTAATATGTCTCAACAGGAGCAGATGATGTAATCTTTTTATAGATCTTGATGCTGTTGCCTGTGTTCTTGCTCGTCGTGAAGCGCTGCGGATAGCTTGTGCTGGCGTCGGAATACGAGAGATAGTAATAGCCCTCGGAGTCTGCGCTGTTGGCAAGATCTGTTCCGTCATACTTCCATGTGATGGCGTTTGTGCCGGAACCTACCGTGTTGTTGCTTACGGCGTATGCGTCAGTCGCGACGATTATGTATTCGCCGCCGTCCTCAAACTGGTCGGCAACAAGATAGCCTTCGAATTCGGTGACGTTCACTGTACACGAGGCGCTGAAAGTGCCGCCGTTGAGGTTATCCGTTACGGTCGCGGTTATAACTGCCGTACCTGCTTTGATGCCCGTTACGACGCCGTTGCTGACCGTCGCTACGCTTGCGTTGGAGGTCGTCCAGGCGATTGTCGCATCGGATGCATTGGCGGGCGCTACGGTGGCTGTAAGTGTCGCCGTTTCGTCTACGAGAACTTCGACCGTTGCGGGCGATACGGTGATGCCTGTTACGTTGACGGGCGCAACCGTGACTTCGCAGGTGTCGGTAAACGTGCTGCCCGATACATTATCCGTTACGGTGCAGGTGATCGTCGCCGTACCGTATGCCTTCGCCGTTACATTACCGTTGTCGACTGTTGCGACGCTTGTGTTCGAGCTGCTCCATGCTACGGCATAGTCGTTGGCATCGGACGGTGTAATCGTTGCCGTGAGCGTGCCCGTCTCGTTGAGGTTGAGCGCGAGCGTCTCAGGAATCGTTACGCCTGTTACAGCGATGGGCTCAGAGCCGACAGCGGTCACGTCAATCGTTTGTTTGAGCTCGTTGCAGGCATAGTCGCCGATGAGGAGATATACGGTGTTGCTGCCGTTCGTGTCGAGAGCCACGGTCGTCTGCGCGCCGCGCGTCTGCTCAAAGATGCCCTTGGAGTCAAGAAGCGTCGATGAGGCATACGACGAACCCGAGTATATGGCAGCGTACGCGGCATAGTGGTTATCGGTGAGCGTTACATACAGCGTGTTGCCGTCTTTTCTCATGCTTACTACGCTCGGAGCTTGCGTGTCTATTGTTACGGGCGTTTTCCAGAGCGAGCCCTGGTTAGCTTCGTGCGTGAAGCCATTGTAATCAAGCTCCATGCCTATTGCTATGACAGCGGTATCGCCGTTGGAGTAGGTGTGGTTGAGGTTGACGGTGTTGCCGTCTGAATCGGTTATCGACGAGCCGCCGTCCCATTCGGGGAACTCACAGTAGTCAACGCCGCATTGGAGGTATGTGTACGAATATGTGCCGCTCTGATAGTAATAGGACTTGTTTTCAAAGTTCCACTCGAGAAGCGAATCATACTCCGACATGTCTTCGGTGTAGAGACGATAGTAAGCGTTTATGGAGTTTCTGATAACGCCTACATATGCTACGTTTACGGAATCATACTTGCCGTCGCCGTTAGGCGAGATGCTGGAACGGTCAGGAAGCCAATCCTGCATATCAACATAGGGGTTGATACCGAGGCCGTAGACGGTGGAACCGTTCAGGTAGCCGATGGTGTTGAGCTTATTATTCGACTGATAGCAGTCCTGGCCAAGGGCCTTCATCCAATAGTAGCCGTGGTCCATTGTCGCCGGATAGTTCCAGTCACCGTAGAAGCTGAGGTAAGGCGCGCCGAGGCTTGTACCGTTCGACGAGCTGTTCGTGAGCTTGATAAAGCCTTCAACATACATGCCGCACTCAAACTTGTCGAGGTATGCTTTGGCGGTGCTGTTGAGGGTTATCGTCATTACGACATGCTCTGTTGCGCCGGCGGCAACGGTTACCTGGTTGTTTGTGAAGTTCGTGGAGACCGTTGCGTTGCTTGTCAGGTTATACGGGGTGCCGTTAATGTAATTTATCGAGCTTGCGCTGATGTTGGACGAAGAAACCGATTTGGAAGACATCGTTTCCGTCTGAACGTTTGCGCTGATGGTGTAAGTCTGTGAGCTCGTGCCGAAGTTCGTTACGTCGAATTCTATGGTATATACGCCCGACTTGGTCTTATCGTCTCCGATCTCCATGAGAGGACGCACATTGTAGTCGCAGCTTATGTAAGCGTTTGCCGTGATGGCCTTGTCGAGGCTCATTACGCCCGAGCCCTGGAGGCGCGGTGAATAATAGAGGTTTGTCGATTTTGCCGTCGGAGTGGCTGTCGAAATGAGAAGGTTGTCGACCATGTTGAGCTTCTCTTCGGCCGAGAGGCTCGGGAACTTATCTTCGACATACTTTGTTATGAGAGCCATGCCGCCTGCCACATGCGGGCATGCCATAGACGTGCCGCTGAGGCTTGAATAGCTCGATGTGCCGGAACCGTACGACGAGTAGATATTATAGCCGGGAGCCATGATTTCGGGCTTAAGCTTGAGGTCGGACGTTGTTCCCCAAGATGAGAAGTCCGTAGGAACACCGGAGCTGTTGCATGCAGCAACCGATAGTGACTCGGGCCATGTGGACGGCGAGCCGACGATACCGAAGTCAGGATTCATTGAAAGCTGATAGCCGCCCCATGCATTGCCGGTGATTGCGTCTGTGCCCGCATTGCCCGCCGCAACGGCAAGATTTACGCCTGCCTGCCTGAGGAGCTCAAATGTTGTGGCGTAGCTCGGATCATAGTATGCGGTGAAGCCGCAGTCGGAGCCCAGGCTCATGTTGGCTGCGTCTACTCCGAGGTATGCGCAGTCCTCGAGAGCGGGAAGTATCGTATCCCACGATGCGCCGCCATCGGTATTGAATACCTGCATGATTACGAGCTGTGCGTTGTAAGCAATGCCCTTTATCGTGCCTGCGCTCGGATTGCCGGCAACGATACCTGCGACATGCGTTCCGTGATAACCTGCGCCCGTGTTAAGAACGTCATTTGTATTTGTGTTGTAGTTATAGCGGAACGGTATTTTCGCGCTGTAGTAAAGGTTTGCCGCAGTTGTGTTCGCATTGAGCTTGCCCAGGCTCACAATGGTGCTTATGGAGCTCTGCGTGTACTTTGGCGTACCGGTGGGAGATACGGCGAATGCCTTATGGCCTATGACGAGGCCCGTATCGAGGATGGCGACCGCCGTGCCCGCGCCGTTGTATCCTGCGCTCCAGGCATCATCGGCGCCGGTCTGGCTCGAGCCTATCGTTCTTGTCGCAACATCGGCCGCGGAAATCGTTTCGGGAACGCTCCACTCCATCGGCAGGAATGCGCGCGCGCCGCTTACGCTTTCATTTATTTTCTTTATCCAACCGTATTCTCCCTTAAATGAGAAACCGTTGAAAAGGAGTGTGTGCTGGTGCAGTATATCGATTTTCTTTCCTACGAGATTTTCGATGCTCGCTATTACGCCGTTCTGCAATTTGAGCATTTCGGCCTCATAGTTTGCTGCGCCTTTTACGGATCCTGCTCTCTTAAAAGCGGGATCGCCGTCAACCTCGACCATAATGGTTACGATCTGCTTGCGGTTGACCTGTTTCACTGTGCTTTCGGCGGCCTCGAACGTCGTTCCCTGCATTGCGTCGGATGTGTCAACATTATCTGTTTCCACAGCCATGCTTATCGCGGGAATCGCGCCGGCGAACACCGTTATTGCCATAACGAGCGCCATCAGGCACGCCAAGAAGCGATTTGATGAATGTAGCTTCATGCTTTTTCTTCCTCCACATTTTTTAATCGCCGTCCGTGCGATCGATAAAACCAATTATAGCACTCGCAGTAACCGGCCTCAATATCTTTTATTATATTATGTATGAGTGCCTTTGATGGATATATATACGGATATATAGAAAAGGGTTAAATGCCGAAAGTAAATCCTGCTTTTGAGTTTGCCGCGGAAGTTATTTCGTCAATTCGTGTTTTTTGTGATTTAAGGCATTTTTTTTGCTTGCATATCATTGCTGCGCATGGTATAATGCATTGCTTTTTGATAAAAGCATCCTTCTTGCTCCGCGAAGGTAAGTGCGGGGCCGAAAGACCAAAAGGAGGTGAAAAACGTGAATAAGTATGAATCCCTTTACATCATCACGCCCGAGCTTGAAGACGAGGCTATAAAGGCTATTGTTGAAAAGTTCTCCGCACTCGTTTCCGCGAACGGCGGCGAGGTCGAGAAGATCGATGAGTGGGGCAGACGCCGTCTTGCTTACCTTATCGACTATAAGTCCGAGGGTTATTACGTTCTTATGCAATTCGCAGGCAACCATGAGCTGCCGCATGAGCTTGAGCGCAATTTGAGAAACGATGAGAACATACTCCGTTTCATCGTAACGGTTAGGGAAGCGTAATTCGGCTTTCCTCAGGCTGAGAAAGGATTTTAAGTCATGAACAAAGTCATCCTTATCGGTAATCTAACAAGAGATCCTGAATTGAGAGTGACGCCGACAGGCAGGAGCGTATGCTCGTTTTCGCTTGCCGTACAAAGAACGTTTGCAAACCAGGCCGGTGAGCGCGTGACCGACTTTTTTAACATCATCGTATGGGGAAAGACGGGCGAGAACTGCTCCAAGTATCTATCTAAGGGGCGCAAGGCGTGCGTTGTGGGCGAGCTTCAAACGAGGAGCTATGAAGCCAAGGACGGAACAAAGCGCACCGTTACTGAGATAGTAGCGAATGAAGTTGAGTTCCTGTCTCCGCGTGGGGACGACGGTGTATCGCGTTCACGCGACACATTCAGACCCGAACAGCCGCCTGTACTCGACGCGCCCGATGGCTTTACGGACTTTGATGACGACTCGGCTCTGCCCTTCTGACACAACAATCGACATGTGCACGGCGTATGAGTTCATTTGTCGTGCCGTAAATGAAAGGAGAACAAAATGGAAGAACGCAAGATGAGACCCCGCCAGCGCAAGCCCAGGCGTAAGGTTTGCAGCTTTTGTGTAGATAAGATCGACCATATCGATTACAAAGACGTTGCAAGGCTTCGTAAGCATACAACCGAGCGCGGCAAGATAATGCCCCGCCGCATGTCCGGAGTATGCGCAAAGCATCAGCGCGAGCTCGCAAAGGCAATCAAATGCGCAAGAACAGTCGCTCTGCTTCCTTATGTAGCCGACTGATAAATCGCAAAAAAGCAATAAAACCGCCGCATTCTGCGGCGGTGAGACTGTCGAAAAAGTGGCTAAACGCCACTTTTTCGAGTTTTTACGGGTTTCGCCTATCGCATTCGCTCCCGGGCGGTAAAACCCGCAAAGTACGAAAACCTCCGGGTTTTCATCCGTTCTTACGCACATGTCGTCAGAGCCGGATTCAACATAAGGGGCTGCGGCCCTTTATCAACCCCGGTTTTTTTCGACAGACTGAACCGCCGCATTCTCAGCCATTCTTTAATGGCCGATAACGTCGCGCTGCCGGCTGCATAAAATGCGCGAAACCGCGACGTATTTGAAAACAGGTAAAGATAATGTGTTTTTTTTGTAAATTCGAACAAAAACGCGCAATAATCCATTGCAAATATATAACAAATACAGTATACTTACCTAATCTAAAATAATATGATTTTGGAGGTTTTATGCCTGCGAAAACAAAAATTGTTTCAGCGTATGATTCCTTGCCGTCTGCCGAAAAAAAAGTCGCCGATTTTATTCTGAAGGATCCAAAGCGTGCTTCGCTTATGGTGATAAATGATATAGCGAAGGCTGCAGATGTCAGTGTGCCGTCGGTCACAAGGCTCGCAAAAAAGCTGGGATACGACGGCTTTATGGATTTCCGTGTTGCACTTGCGGAATGCAGCTCGGAAAGTATTACAATGGATATCGAGCCGCTCAGGGACGACGATGCGGATACTGTGGCCGTTGAAAAGCTGTTTATTTCGTCCATGCGCTGCATTGAGGAGACGCTGAAGGTGCTTGATGCAGCGAAGCTTTCTAAATTCTGCGACGATATTATTGCTTCAAGGCGTATAGTCATAACGGGGATGTCGGCCTCAGGCTACCTCGCAAGAATGTCCGCCGAATATTTGGCGCTGCTCGGAATCGATGCGTTTGCATGTACTGACCCACATCTTCTCAGGAAACACGCAAACCATATGAAGGATGGCGATTTGCTCGTGGCGATATCGCGCACCGGTGTAACGAAATCCGTGATAGACGCCATACGCATTTCCCATGCTCATAAGGCGAAATGCGCCATGATAAGCAATAATGTGAGCTCGCCGGTGTCATCGCTCTGCGAATATTTTTTCTGTACGGCGCGCATTGGCGACATCAAGACCATTATGGGAAGAGAAACGAATATTTCGCAATATGTGCTGATTGAGACGGTCGCTCAGGTTGTGGCGCATAAAGTCAGAACAACAACAGCATTCTGATGAATATAATAAGTGATTTACACACGCATACGTTTTACAGCCATGGCACGGGAAGCGTGCGCGAAAACGTAATCGCGGCGATAAAGCACGGGCTTAAGCGCGTGGCGATAACCGAACATGCATCGGGACACGTTTTTTACGGCGTGAGGGGCGAAAAGCTCCTTGCGCTGAGAAGGGATATTGACGCGGCACAGAAGGAATTTGGCCGCGATATAGACGTGCTCATGGGACTCGAGTGCAATCTGACGGGCGACGGCGTGTGCGACGCCCCGATAATTCGCGGGGGCAGAATGGGTATGTTTGATGTGCTTGCGCTCGGCTTTCATAAGGGGATAGTGCCTAAGGGCGGCCGCGGACTCAGAATGTTTGCGCAGCTTGCCAAGCTCGGGCTCGATCCGAGCGGGAATGCCGAAGCTATGATAAGGGCGGTAGAACGGTATTCGATATCGTTTATAACGCATCCGGGACTGTATATTCCCATGGATATCGAAATTCTTGCCGATGCCTCAAAGGTTTTGAACGTGCCGCTTGAAATAAATTCGTCGCGCGTTACGATGACGAAGGAGCAGCTTGTGCTTGCGAAGGAGCGCGGGGCTTCGTTCATAATCGGCAGCGATGCTCACACGCCCGAGCGCGTGGGGGATTTTGCGCAAGCATTGCGGGCGGCGGAGGAGGCGGACGTTTGCGACAGGGTCGTGAACGCCGAGTAGGACGGGCATAGATCGAATATGCTTATAGCCGATGATGCGTCCGCGGTTCAGAGCGGCCGCCCGCATCGGCTTGTATTTTAATTCCTGAAAATAGATGTTTACAAGAACGAAAAGAAGGTGTATACTCACCTTAGAACGTTTGTTCGAGGGTGATGTTATGAAACGCTACGACATTGCAACACGGGTGCTTGTGGACTTTGAGCCGGGGATAGGTGCAAAGCCTGCGTTTTTCATATGTGCATCGGGCACGCGGGCAAAGGTTGACAGAATAATAAAAAAGGATGAGGCGCGTTGGGGCTTCCGCTCGTTCACACGGTATTTTCTTGAGTTTGGGGGACGCTTTGCGGAGCTTTATTGGGACAGGACGCGCGATAAATGGTTTCTCGTGAAGGAGGGGCGGATGTGAGCATACTTCATGTCGACCTCAACTCGTTCTACGCGCACTGCGCCGTAGTGGAGAGCGGGGGAAAGTACACGTTCGATACGCCGCTCATCGTGGGCGGCGACCAAGAAAAAAGGCACGGCATAGTTCTTGCAGCGACGTACTGCGTGAAGAAAAAGGGTGTTCGTGCTGGGATGCCCCTTATAAATGCCGCGTCGCTGTGTCCGGAGGCTGTTGTCGTAAGCCCCGACTTTAAGCTTTATTCTTATTACTCAGATAAGTTCATGAGCATATTGCGCGATTATTCGCCGCTCATAATGCGCTTTGGGATAGACGAGGCGTATGTTGATTACGGCGGCTGCGAGCATCTTTTCGGTACGGCGCAGGAGGTTGCGGAGACGATACGTCAGCGGGTGAAGCGGGAATTGGGGCTCACGGTGTCGGTAGGTGTGGGCGATAACATGCTCATGGCCAAAATGGGCTCCGATTATAAAAAACCCGATGCCGTGACAGTCGTCACGCGCGAGTTTTGGCATGAAAATATAATGAAGCTTCCCGTAGGCAATCTCATGTATGTGGGGTCGAGCAGCGTAAAAAAGCTTAATCTAATAGGGATAACCACGATTGGCGAGCTTGCCGCTGCGAGCGAGGCGCTCATAAAGAGCCTTTTCGGCGCATCGGGGAGGCAGATGTGGCTCCATGCGAACGGCATAGACAACGAAAAAATAACTCTCGAGCGAGCCGAGCAAAAGAGCATAAGCTCATCGTTCACGCTGCCCGGAGATATCCGCACGCGTGACGAGCTTTTTTCGGCGCTGCTCAGCCAGACGGACAAAGTGGCATACAGGCTGCGTGCGCAGGGCGTAAAGGCGAAGACGGTCGGGGTCAGCGTCCGCTACAGCGACATGACGCATAAAAGCCGCCAAACGCGTCTGCCCGAGAGCTCAGACGTTACGAGCGAGCTTTATGACACGGCAAAGGCGCTTATACTGCCGCTCTACAACGAAAAAAGCATACGCCAAGTCGGAATGAGCGCGACGATTGATAATGCGTGCGCGGAGCAGCTTTCGCTTTTTTCGGACAGCGGGCATGAAAAGAACCGCTCCGTTGATAAAGCCGTCGACGCGCTCAAGACGCGGTTCGGCGAAGACGTAATATGGCGCGCAAGCACCTCGGCGCTGCGCTCAAGCATCGATTCGCATAACCCGTTCGGACGCGCCGACGACAGATGAGCCTGAAACCGAGCCGCTTAATCGGCGTTGAAGCCATCCGAAATTTCCGCGCTCATAGTCTCTGCCGTTTTGGAAGGCGCAAGCTTCATGCCGAGCGCAAGTATGCCGACGTTGTCTCTGTATATTTCGTCAAATTGACTTAGCGGAAGCGGATTTGTTCCTTTACCGACCTCTATCGTATATCCGGGCAGGTCGAATTGCAGTATGAACCAATCCTTATAACCCGCGTATCCCGACTGCATGGGTGTTTCCTCGACGCTGTAGCCGCTGACATCACCGAATGCGAGCGCCGTTTCGTATGAACTCGACGGCTCGATATTGAGATATTTCCAATAGATGACCTTGCCCTGCGAATGATAAGACAGCGTTAAACGGAAGCCCGCTTCGAGCGTAAATTTGTACATGGCGCTGGCTTCGGGCGCGCTCAGGGGCGATGTGCCGACAAAATCGCGCGGCGCGGGCGAAATGTACCCCTGCGCATACTTTATTTCGCGCGCGTTTTCCCAGCCTGCAGGATAGTTAAGGTTAAGGTCTGTGCCGGCTATGTTGGCTTTCCAGCCCGAAGGGAACGGTATATCGGGATACGCCGCCGCTATCCTCTTCGCGTTCACATAATACATATCGCTTGTGTCTATGGCGCCGTTTACGAGATCCACTCCGTCCACGTTTACCATCGGAATCACCGTAAGAGACGACGCGTCATAAAGCTCGCGCGCGTCGAGGCCGCCAATGCTGCCGAAACCGATATAGCTTTTCGCGTACTCTTCGACGAACTTCAAAAGCACAGGCGTCGTTATCCATTCATTCGCGTGATGCGACGCGTTATACGCAACGCGCTTTGTGCCGCGCCCTATGGTCAGAGCGGGTATATTCTGCTCCATGACGCTCTTGCCTATTGAATCAACGCGTATGAACGGATAGCGCGCCGCCAGGCCGCGCACCATGTATGAGTTCAGCGCCGAGGTATACGTTACGTCTGTCGGTACGATGTCATAATCGAACGGTATGATGAGTATTTCGCCTATCTGAATATTGTTCGCGGCGACGCTCGGATTTGCGGCCGCTATCAGTTCCACCGTCGAGCCGTATTTTTGAGCGAGCCTGAAAAAGGTATCGCCCCGAACGACTTTGTGCGTCGTATACCCCATAATGTACGGCTCGAGCTTGGCCCGGGTTTTTTCCCCGACTATCCCATCGGCGGAAAGCCCCTGCGCGGCCTGAAAACGCATGACCGCCTTTAGTGTTTTCATGCCGAATTTACCGTCGACGCCGCCGACGTCGTAGCCCGCACGCTCGAGCGCGAGCTGTGTGAGCTCAACGTCAGCGCCTTTATTGCCGTATCGAATAAGTCTCATAATCCACCTCTGACAATGATTTGTTATATGCCTATGAGAATGGTGCGCCAAATATAAGCGAAAACAGGCGAACGAATGCGTTTTGTGTTTATACCGAATAAAAAAGGAGCGACGGAAGTCCCGCTCCCGTCTCCCCTTTCTTTCATGCACGGGTTCAGGATATGTGCCTACCCTTTTTATCTATACACGCCGCAGCGGCTGCGGCGGCTGTCACGATTGTTTCAAGCCCGAGCGCTTTGAGCGCAGCAATAGGTGAAAAATCTATGCCCGAGTTTGCGCCTGTAAGCATCGCT
>SFDB01000060.1 GCA_004558825.1 Clostridiales bacterium | reverse complement strand
CGACACCTCGTCGCTTCCCGCGCCGCAGGAGCCGGTGCGCGACGATTTTGTTCAGCTCAAAAATGTCAGGATGCACTATGTCGTTTACGGCAGCGGCGAGCAGCCGCTTGTATTGATCCACGGAAACGGCGGCAGCGCGAAGTCGCTCGCCGAGGCGGCAAGCTATCTCGCCAACGACTACACAGTCTATGTGATTGAGAGCCGCTGCCACGGACAGAGCAGCGACCCGGGCACGATAGACTACGAATCCATGGCGGACGACACCGCGCAGTTCATCGCCGCGATGAAGCTCAGGAAGCCGTATATCATGGGACACAGCGACGGAGGCATCATCGCGCTGACGCTTGCTGCGAGATACCCGGATATCCCCGGCGCGATAATATCCTGCGGCGCGAACACGAGCCCCAAGACGATGAAGCCGTATTTTATCATCGGCGTGAAATTCAACAATATGTTTCACCATGATAAGCTCAATGATATGATGCTCACCTTGCCGGATATCACTGCCGAAATGCTCGGCGAGATAACTGCGCCGACCTATATCGTCGCAGGCGAGCATGATATCATGTGGCTCTCCGATACGGCGTATATGTACAGAAAAATTCCCAACAGCCGCATCGCGATAATCAAGGGCGCTGGACACTCGACATATATGTCGCACGACGGCAAGCAGGCTTATATTCTCGCCAAAGGATTTTTTGACACACTCTGATATATAAATTTAACAGCCGCCGATTCGGTTTTTTACGCTGAATACGGCGGCTGTTTTTATTTTGCGGCTGTCCGTTTTCACCCTTTCGGCATATTATACTATGGGGTCGTTCCCCACGAAATCCAAAACAAGCGCGGATATGCCGAAGGTGACAGATTTCTGTCCGCAGGGGAGCCGCGGCTGTGTGTCCGCGCATAAGAATAGAGGCTCCCCGAAAGGGAGCCTCATCGGATTTTTATCGGGACCGACCGCCCCGTTTGCCTAAAACAGAATCACTCCGCTTCGCGGCTTGCGGGGGCTTTCAGATTGATAGCGTAGACAGTGTTAATCCGCAGCGGATAGCTCTCCGCGATTTCACCGTTATAGTAAACGATAACCTCGTCGCCGACAGCCATATCCGTATAGCTGTACTTATTCTCGGCATTCAGAGAAACCGCGCATCTTGCGCCGTTCGGATAGCCGTCCGTCTTTAAATAAATAATCATATAGTTGTCGTGAACTTCCTCCACTGTCCCGGTGACGCTCGGCTCATGCTTTATGATATAGTTCATATTCCTGTTATTGCAGCCGACCAATCCGAAAACAAACATCAGCGCTAAAATCAGTGCCGCCAATCTTTTCATTTAAATCAACTCCGATCAAATCAATTCGGCTAAGTCTTGACAACCGGGGTTTCGAACGCAGAATCGCGGTATTGACAATCCGAATTTTACTTTTTGCACCTGTCCCCGGTATTAATCCAGACGACTCCGACGACAATCACAACCGCAAACAGCGCTATGCCTACCCACAGAAAAATCATGTTTTTGAAGATTTCGCTAAGCGCCGCCACGACCCAACACGCCGCCAGCGCAAACATAAGCTTCGACACAGCCCGACAGAGCTTCTTTTCGTCGTACTGCGCCTTTTCTTCTGCGGATGCGGTATTATAACCGGCAATCAGAAATGCGCCTTTGCCAAACGCAAAGACAGTGCCGAGCACCAGAAAAATCCCGACCATAACAAGATGAACGATAAGCATCAGAAAACCTCCTTTTCGGTATACGGCTATATTCCGTCTATATTATAGCATAATCCCGCAAATAAGTCTATACTGACAGGCGCCGCGCTTTCAGACGTTACCACTTCTTTCACGTCATAAAAGCCCCGGCGAGTGAACCGACAAAAGCTATCGGCGCAAATCGGACAAACAGCCACTCGAACACATGATAAACAGTGCCGAAAACCGCAGTTTCCGGGTCGCTGAAATTCCAGCCGAGATACGGGCTGCCGCACGACATTCAGCTTGACCGCGAGCTCCTCCTGCGAGAGTCCTTTCGATTTTCTTTTGCAGGCGTTTTCTTTTTCAAACAAAAAGAAAATGCCGAAACGCGTGAAGTATACATTCTTTGATTATAGTGCGTAGCGAAGGTAGGAAATGGATTTTACAATTCTATTTCGTGCCGTTGTCGCGGCATCGGTGCGTCGAGGTCTGTATAGTCTGGTAAGATAGTTAACAGAATGTTCGGGGAGATAGTTTACAGTTTATGATATAAAATAAAGGCATAA
>SFDB01000027.1 GCA_004558825.1 Clostridiales bacterium | reverse complement strand
GAAACGGAGCACTTCTGCGCGACATCGTCGCGGGTGAGACCCGCTTTCTTTCTGAAATCATATATGCGGTTTCCGAGTGTCATTCGATCAACTCCTGTTTTTTCTTGATTATATCAAATCGTACTTTTTTGTTCAATCTACCACAGGTTGTTTTTTGCGCACCCGGAGGTTGAAGAAATCATTGATGGTGGTTATAAAGCAATAACTTTTTTACTCAAGAGATAGGAATATGCAAAAAATCCTACCCGCGGGTAGGATTTTTGATTTATAAACACTATATCGCCCTTATTTTTCAAAGAAAAACTTCTTTGCCGCTGCGGCGGCGGGGCCGATAAAGCTGTGCTTATCATCGAGAGGGGAATGTCTAATGTACCCCCTGCCGAAGCCGGAATAATACTGCGCGCACCGCTTCGCGAAAATGTCAAATATATCGTTCTCAAACATATAGCCGAACGCCACGACGCTGTCCGGTGCAATGACCGTGGCGGCATTCGTGACCGCCTTTGCGAGGCTGTCCGCGCATCTTTCAAGTTCAACTTTAACTGCGCCGTCGCTCTTTGCAGATAAAAGTATCTGCTTTATATCGATTTTCTCCGCGTCTCCGCCGGTTGCTTTGAACAGCATCGGCGTTGTCTCTTTTGAATACACCGCCCCGATACGCTTTATAACCGCGTGCGCCGAGACCTCCGTTTCGAGACATCCCCTGCGCCCGCAGCGGCACTTCTCGCCTTTCGTATCAACTATATAGTGCCCTATTTCCGACGAGCCGCTGTCGGTTATGTTGAGGACTTCGCCGTTTATAACTATTGCCGAACCAACTCCCGGCCCCCATTTTACAAACAGAATGTTATCCGCGCTGTGCTCCCTGTCAAAAATCAGCGAAGCGAGCGCAAACGCCTTGACATTGTTCTCAACGCAGACGGGAACACCCGTCTCCTCTTCAAGTATCTTTTTTATGTTTATCCCCGGACGCCACACGCCGTAGCTGCCGGTCGTTTTTCCGCTGCCGCCGTCAACGCCTCCGACTATTCCGACACCCATGCCGACAAGCTTCGCGCCGTCGGACGGGTTATTCTTGATAAGCCTGCGGCAATTCTCGCCGACAGCGCGCAGAAAACCCTCGGGCTCCGTGTCTTTCGGGAGCGCCGTGTATCCACCGGTTATCTCCTCGCCGCCGAGTGTGCATATTCCGCAGTAAAATCCGCCCGCATCGATGCTCACGGCGAGGACGGCAAATTTCGACGAATTGAGCGAAAGAATTATCTTTTTTCTGCCCGCTCCCGCGCCGTCTGAAAGTCCGCATTCGCTGACTGCGCCCTCCGCTATCAGCTCGGCGCATATCTTGCTGACCGCCGCGGGGGTGAGCCCGAGCGAATCCGCAATATCCTTGCGGCTCATGCTCTTTCTGCTGTTGAGCAGATAGAGTACCGAAGCCCTGTTTGCGTTTTTGATACGGCTCATATTAAAGCCGGTGTAGTCCATAGAGCCGCCTCCCTCCGCGCACGATTATACTACATTTTTGCCCGCCTATCAAATTATTTTATAAAAAGCAGCGCGCCCGAAACTATCAGCAAAACATATGTTATCTTCATAAAAAGCCCGCGGCTCATCTTTTTGCACAGCAGACTGCCGATAAACATCGCCGCAAAAAGTATCGCGGCGGATATGCCGAACAGCAAAAGCAGATCTTTGTTCCAAAGCCCCGTTCGTATATCGTCGGCAAGAATGATTCCGTTGAGGACTATCCAGCACGCGGATAGCGTGGCGCGAAACTCCTGCTTGTCGCTCACTTTTCCCGTCATATATGACACAAGCAGAGGACCGCCGCAGACAAACATACCGTGGGTCACTCCCGCCGACACAAGCAAAAGCGCGGACACAGCTTTTCCGTGGCCGTGTTCTCCGCCCTTTCGGAGAAATGATTTGTATGTGCCCCACGCGGCGGTCAGAATGACCACTGTTCCGAGCAGGATATACATCACCCGCTCCCTGCCCGCAAGCACATTGCGCAGAGCGAAGCCCGCGAGCATACTAACGGTCATAACGGCGACTATTTTCAAAAATTCTTTTTTGTTCACACTCTTCCTGTTCGCGGTGACTATGTATATGCCGGAGAGCAAACCGAGGGCGTTCAATATCGGCTTTGCGGTGTCGAACCCGACGAGCATGACGCTCGGCGGCATCGCGAGCATTGTTCCCGCAAAGCCGGTTATTCCCTGAATAATATTCGTGAAGAACACTACCAGAAGAAAAAGTATCTTCTTTGCCATATCAGTATTCGTTTATCTCCATGCCGAGCATCTCGGCAAGGGCGCACAGTTCGGCTTTCACATCGCCGTAAACGACAACAAAATGCGGCTCCCAGCCGTCCCTGACGCCGCGTGTTATCAGTTCGCGGGCATCGCTGTCGGTTTTCACAACTGCACTCGTGCCATAGAACTGCTTTGGCTTATCGAGAGCACTGCCTGAAGATATAAAAAATCTGAAGCTCCCGTCCGGCTTTTTGCCGACTCTGAACACCGTAACTCTGTCGCAGGGCATACAGCCGAACTCCATTGTAGGACCTATTTTTCTGTTGCAGTGGACTCCGACGCAAGCGCCCGTGTCCCTGCGGGCAAGTGAGCACGCCGCAGTTCCGCAGTGCCAGAAAGTAACGGTGTTCTCATCTTCATCGAGCGACACGGGGTCGCCGAAGAACACTCTCTTTTTGCTAAGGCGCATACCGATAAACATCGACAGCGCACCGTATGTATCCGCTTCGCACGCGGCGGCAACGCCCATATCGTTGAGCATGGCGAGCACTGCGCAGACTGGCGTTCCGAACGAAGTGAAGAAATCCGGCCAGCATCTTGACGAGAGCGCGCCTATGCCGGAAGTTTTTATATATTCGTCATATGCTCTGTAAAGCCGCGCGAAATCGAGCGCGTTTTTCTCCGGAGTGTTCTCGAGCCCGTTCATGGACTTTGCGGCTCTCTCAAGATATTCGCGCGCCTCGTCTTCGGAATATGCCTGCGCCTTTTCGATAAGCTCGCGCGCCTCTATAGATTCGAGGGTAACACCGAAGCTCTTCAGAAGCTCGGCATCAAGCGCCCTGCCGAAGCCGAAGCCCTGCGGAGTGTGTCCGACGCTCGCCATTTTGAGGCTCTTCAGCTCTTTTCTGATCTGCGCCGCGCGAATATACGCGCCGGTTTCGGCTATTACTCTTTTTTCTTCCGGCGAGCCGAACACATAGCCGAACTGCTCTTTGCGGAAATATTTTATCGTGTTCGCGGCGGAAAATGCACCCGTCAGCGAATTGAGCCTGAGGCGTCCGCCGTCTATGACCGGCTCTCTGAGCGTCCATAGCAGAATCGGGCAGTCAAATCTTTTGAGCACTTCGGAAACATAGGCCGAATTTGCAAATGTTATGTTCTGGAGCACTATAAGATCGGGCGAAAGCCCGTCGAGAAACGCCGTCAGCTTGTCAATAGACAGCAGCATTTCATCGGGGCATACCGTATCCGCACAGAGCGAGCGGAGCATATTTTTCGATTTTTCAAACTGTTCCCCCGCGCTGACCAACTCAAAAGTCGGCACGCCTATCGGGACATATGCGAGCTGAAAACTGCTCATTTCATCAGTTCCTTTATTTATAAAATAGTTCTTTGTTTTCGCCGATTACGCCCGGGTGCGCGCCCTGCTTTATCAGCGGCTCGCGCTCGGGATGGGCTATGACCCACTTGTTTCTCTGGAGCAGGAGCACCGATTCGGGGTCGGCGCATTCGGTCTTTTCAGTCAGCGGAGTGTTTGTGCCTCGGGCAAGTATTACTATATCTTTGAATCCCTCGTCGCAGACGCGGCATGGCGACAGATGAAGAGTCGTCTGATACATCTCAACAGCCGTGCCCTCCGGCACAAAAAACACCTGCGCATTTTGAATATCATATTTATTGTCCTTGATATCCCAGACATGACCGAGCACGAGCATAAATGGCGTCACGGCGTAGTTTATCTCCGAGCATTTGTGATACTCAAAGCCGTTATAGGTTGTGTTTCTGCCGTTGCAGAAGCCTATCTGCACGGGCATCGAGCCATAAAATGTGTTTTCAACATCCGATTTTATTCCAAGCTCTTCGAGCCCCGGAACGCTCGGAACATACATATTCCCATTCTCGGGGATATCCGTTTTCTCGCGCATATACGCGTCCGCCTGCGAAAAATCATAACCCTCAAGCACCCTGCCGTAGGGCGCGAAAGCGGGATCAAAGACGGAAATAACAGGCACATCGTTGACGGCGTTCAGTGTTTCAAGCATCTTATTCACCGCTGACCACCTTGTAAGTTGCGCGAAAATCCTCCTTGCCGAGTCCCTCCGCCATACCTTTGTCATAGACCGCCTTGGCGTTCTCCATTCCCGGCATCGGGAAATGCGCCTCTTCGCTCAGCCTCTCGCAGATTCCGAGATCCTTGTGCATATTTTCGAGCGAGAACGCGGTCGTCCAGTTCTCGTTTTTGATGTTCTGCGCCTGACCGTCGAGATAGAAATTCTGACCGCCGCCATAGGATATCGCAAGGGCAAAATCATCGACCGATATGCCCTCGAGCCTCGCGAGCGCAAGAGTTTCGTTGACTCCGTTCTGTATCTGCGCCACAAGCGTGTTGTGGCATATTTTCATCACAAGTCCCATGCCGTTTTTGCCCATGCGGATGATATTGCTGCCCATATAGGCTAAAATCGGGCGGATTTTTTCAAATGTCTCCTCGTCCGAGCCGACATAAATTCCGAGCGTGCCGCTGACTGCGGCGGGTCTCGACTTGACGACGGGGGCATCCGCAAAGCGCGCGCCGACAGCTTTCACTTTCTCCGATATCTCCACTGATACAGCGGGATCGATCGTACTCATATCGATGCAGGTTTTTGAGCTGTCGAGCACGGGCAGGACAGTTTCATAGACCGAGCGCGAATGCTCTGATTTCGGCACCATGGTTATTATGACATCGCTCTTTTCGGCAAGCTCGGCGCTGTTATTGCAGGCAAAGCCGCCGAGGGAAACGATCTTTTCGACCTTTTCGCAGTCGAGATCATACAAAAACACCTTGCCGTCATGCTTTTTGATTATGTTGGCGCACATCGCCTCGCCCATTATTCCGAGTCCGATGAATCCTATGTTCATTTCTGCCACCTCACTCTGTCACCGTGTTGTCCCACGCATTTGTGAAAATGCCAAGGCCCTGAACGGTATAGGCATGCCTGATGCTCTCAAGATAGACATCGAGCCCGCAGGTGACTATATCTGCGCCCGCCGTTGCGCAGTCCACAAACTGCTTGGGCGTTCTTATCGCGGCGCAGATTATCTGCGTCTTGCCATAGAATCCATAGTTCTTGTATATCTTCACGATGTCGGCAATATACTGCCTGCAATCCTCGCCGTTCGCCTCTTTCCAGCCGATGAACGGCGAGACAAACAGGGAGCCGTTCTTCGCCGCCCATATGGACTGCGCGGCGGAGAAAACGAGAGTGAGATTCGTTCTTATGCCTTTCTTTTCGAGCCTGCGCGCGGCGGTCACGCCCGCCTCGGTGCAGGGGATTTTTATAACGAAATTCGGCGACATTGCGGCTATCTTTTCCGCCTCTTTTATCATTTCGTCTGCATCGTCGAGATGCGGGTTTATCTCAACTGAGATCGGGAACTTTTCATAGCCCTCTATCCCCTCGTCCTTGACCCACTGCGCGAGCTCGGCGATAACGGTCAAAAACGGCTTGCCGCTGTTCATGATATGCTTAGGGTTCGTTGTCACGCCGTCGATGCCGAAGGTGTTATATGCAAATTTTATTTCGTCTATTTTTGCGCTGTCGAGAAAGTATTTCATTTTATATTGCTCCTTTTATTCTTCTGTTTTTGCCGATTGTTTATTTTCGTTCATCTGCTGAAGCTTTTTCTTTGTCAGCGGATAGAACACGCCGAGCGAAAGAGCCATGATCAGGCACATAAGCGCGGGCAAAGCCGTTGAAACGCTGTAGAGCTTGCTGACCGCTTCGATTGTTATGTTCTTTGCATCGTAGCCGATAAGACTAAGAACGCCTGTTCCGAGAACGCCCGCTATGGTCTGACCGAGCTTTCTCGTGAATGAGAAGAAAGCATAAGATGTGCCCTCGTCGCGCTGACCGGAAAGGGTCTCCTGATAGTCGATAACATCCGTCACGAGCGCCCAGACTTCAAGCACAAAGAATGTCATGCCGAGACCAGAGAGGAAGCAGAAGATGAAGAACACGACAACGCTCTTCGTGCCGATGAGCCACAGAACAAGGTTCGCGACGAAAGCGACCGCCATTCCGACTGCGCACGCCTCTTTTTTGCCGAAGCGACGGACTATCTTCTGAAGCATGGGCAGCAGAAGCGCCATGGGCAGATAAGTGAAAACCGTAACGAGCGAATAGAGCTCGGGCTTCTTGAAATAGTTGAGGAAAAGATAGTGATATGTCGTCTGGGTATACTGCTGAGTGGCAATGAGCAGCATTGACGCTATGCACAGAGCGATGAACGGTCTGTTCTTGAAAAGCGACTTGACGGTCTTGCTGACCTTGACTTTCTTCTCGGTCGGCTTTGACACAACGCGCTCGGTGGTCATCTTGTAGCAGAGCTGATATACGCCTATGCTCAGCACGCCGAGTACGGCGACGCCGATAAGCAGCTTGTTGCCGTCGAGAACTCTCTCGCCCGTTGCGGCAACGGTCGAATAGACGAACAGGGGCAGAAGTATCTGACCCGGCAGGCCGCCGAAGCCCGCGCCTATCGAGCGGAACATCGACAGCGACGAGCGCTCAAGTTCATCGGTCGTTATGACTGAAGCCATTGAACCGTAAGGGATATTGACTATCGTATAGAGCATTCCGTAGCCGATATAAGTTATATAAGCAAAGGCGAGATACTGACCCTCGCTGAGTCCCGGGATCTTCACAAACATAAGCACGCCGAAAAGGGCAAGCGGAGTCGAGAACCAGCGCAGATACGGGCGGAACTTTCCGTTCTTTCCGGGCTTGCGGGAGTCAACTATCGCGCCCCACATCGGGTCGTTTATCGCGTCCCATATTCTCGCCATGAGGAAGAGCATCGTTATCTTCTTCGGATCGATATACAGCACGTTCGTATAGAACAGCTGGAGAAACGAGCCGACGAGCGCAAAGGTCATAAGACCCGCCGCGTCGCCGAGGGCATAGCCGACTTTGTCCTTGAGTCCTATGCCATAGGTTTTGTTCTGCAATGTTGTGGGTGTCGATGCCATTGTTAAGCCTCCTTGAGTTTTTCAAATATTCCGGAGTATTCGCTGTTTTTTCTGTAAAACACGGGTATAGTGCCTATCGGCGCGTCTATCGCGGCGCTGCCTTTACCGTATTCTCTGCCGTCCCAGACGCTTATCCATTCGTCGTCGGGTAAGTAAACCTCCCTGCCATTCGCACCCTCTCTTACTATCGGGGCGACGAGCAGATCGCGGCCGAGCAGATATTCCGTGCTCTCTTTTCTCTCGCGTTCGCCGTCATAGTGATAGAACAGCGGGCGCGTCACGGGTATGCCGCGCTCGGCGTTGAGCTTTGCCATATCCATAAGATACGGCTTTAGCGCGCGGTGGATGCGCGAGAATTTCGCGTGGTGGGCAAGCACCTGTTCGTTCGCGTCGAACTGCGCATTGAGATCCGGGTTCGAGCCCTCGTGCGAGCGCATGAGCGGGCTGAAAGCGTTCATTTCCGCCCAGCGCATGAAGAGTTCGGGATTCCTGCGCATCTTTGCAAAGGTCGTATATCCGCCGATGTCGCTGTGAGTCAGTCCGAATCCGCACATCGAAAGCGAGAGCGATGCGGGAATGACCGAAGGCAGACCGAAATCAACCGTCCAGTCCGTGTGCTGATCCCCCGCCCACATGAGTGTGGAGTACTTCACGGTGTCCGTATATCCGGCGCGGGTGAAAAAGAAAATCTCTCCGAGTTTTCCGGTCTCTTCAAGAGCTTCGCGGTTGACTTTCGCCCAGCGTGCAGGCCATGAGTTATGCACTTTTTCGGCATCCTCGCCGCTGAAAAGCACGCAGTCAGTCGGCAGATATTCGCCGAAATCCGCCATCCAGCCGTCAAGACCGAAATCTATCATATTTTTCTTTATGACACTTTTTATCCATTCATACGCCTCGGGATTCGTCAGATCGACCATCGCGGCGGGGAAAGTCGTTATCTTGACGAGATAGTCGTTCCCCTGCGCGTCCTTGACGCAGTAGCCCTGCTTCGCGGCATAGGCGTAGAGCGGTTTTTCTATGGCTAAAAACGGATTTATGTAGCCTAAAAAGCGCACGCCGCGCTCCTTTAGCTCCCAGATTTTCTTGTCAAGCTCCGGGTAGCGTTCGCTGTCCCATTCCCAGTTCCACTGGAGCTGCTTGCCGAACGCGGTGACGCGCCTGCCCTCCCAGTCCTGGCACCAGACGCCCGCAACCGCAGTGCCGTGCTCCGCGGCCTTTTCGAGCTTGTTATAGACCGTCTGCGTGCCGCCCTGGATGCCGAGTATCGCGCCGTCATATGCCCATTCGGGCAGTTCGGGCTGCCTGCCGAGCAGCGAGCTGAGTTTTTCCGACAACGCCTCGAAGCTCTGCGCCATGCCGATATATACAGGGCAGATATCATTGACGCTTATCTCATGGAACTGCTTCTTTCTGAAATCAAACACGGCGTAGTCCGTTGTGTCGCAATGGATAAAATACTTTTTCGAGGACACAAATGTCGGCTGGGCGTAATATGTCTCGTAGTTTGAATAGGGCTGTTTGCGGTCGACCGCCTTTATGTTCAGGGAAGATTTGATTATCTTTCGCGCTATCTGTCCGGCGTTGATATGTTCGGCGACCCAGACTCTCTGCTTTTTGCCGCGCAGATCGAATTCGGCAAAGGTCTCTCCGCCGCCGTAGACCGATTCATCTGCGGACGCGAGGATTCTGAAAGTCAGGCGGTTATATTCGCCGCCGCCAAGGATTCTCGGGACAAACTTCAATATCCCGTTATCCGCCGTGACCGAAACCGAGAGCACAGCTGTGCCGTTTTTGTCGGCGAGTTCAAGCTCAGCCCCGTCAGCATGTTCTTTAACACAGGAGAGAAAAAGCCTCGTTTCGGAGAGCTTTTTCTGCCGTATTTTGAAGCTGCCGCGGCTCATGCGGTAGCTCGGCTCGACCCTGCCGACGCTGACAGACAGATTCTCCGCCGTCAGGTCAATAGTCCTGCCGTCGGGCGCAATAATGTGCAAAACATTGCCGTTCGACTGAATCTTCATTCGCATTTCCCCTTTCGCCTGCAGCCGAGCCGCAAGCAATTAGTTAATCGTGTTAATTAATTACGCATATATTTTACTCCCGTTTCAGTACAAAGTTAACAGTTTGAGCAGATGTTGAGCATAAAAATTAAATAACTTGACAGATATAAAAAGTCCACCGAAGCAAATCGCAACGGTGGAATGTTCAGGCAAAGTGATCACAAAAGAAGCAGCCGCTTCACGCGCCGCAGGCGTATTTCACATTTGCGGAGCAAATATTTCACATCGAAGATATTTCACTCGTTCCGACGGAACAAATTTCACTGAAAAAAGCACGCAATAAGCGTGCTTTTTTCTGCGAAAGAGCGACCAAACGGTGTATAAGCGGGGGTAAAAACGACCAAAAGTATGGCATCTATCCGTTCGACAAATTGGAATTTGTCTATCTATCCAATAAATGGTTTTAAAGAACCATTACCATAGTTCCCATTCCAATAAGTATGCAACCTATCAACGATTTCGTTGTAAATTGCTCATGTAGGAATACAAATGCCAAAACCAATGTAATTACAACACTTAATTTGTCAATTGGAACAACCTTTGATGCATCACCTAACTGTAATGCTCTGTAATAGCATAACCATGAGGCACCCGTTGCCAAACCCGACAGAATTATAAACAACCAGCTTCGTTTGCTTATTTCAGCAATTCCGTTTTGTGAATTCGTGAGGAACACCATTCCCCAAGCCATAACAACTACAACAACGGTTCTTATTGCTGTTGCAAGATTTGAGTTGACGCCTTCTATGCCGACCTTTGCCAGTATAGAAGTAAGTGCTGCAAATATTGCAGATAGTAATGCAAGCACAAACCACATACAATATTACCTCCGTAAAATTTCTATTTATCAAACGGATTATACCACAAAATCATGAATCGTTCAAACAAACAGAAAACCTCTTATGTCTTGGTAGACAAAAGAGGTTTCTTTCGTGGTGCGAGCGATGGGACTTGAACCCACACGACCTTACGGACACAAGCACCTCAAGCTTGCCTGTCTGCCGATTCCAGCACGCTCGCAAACGGAATACC
>SFDB01000059.1 GCA_004558825.1 Clostridiales bacterium | reverse complement strand
GAAGTGCAGACAGCCCGCGACGCTTCGCAGGCCGCTTTCAGTTCCTTTGCTTCCTCTGCGGCGCAGATCTTCCCGCTTGCGGCTTCTGCGCCGGATAAATCAAGCCGCACATGGTAATATTTTTCTTTCTTGAAAGTGCTGATAGCAGCGTCCCGGTCTACAAGCATTTTTAAGGTCGGTGTCTGGACGCGCCCCACGTTCAAGGTGCGGTTATACAGGCAGGAGAAAAGGCGGCGCAAAGAGCGCGTCATAGTCCCGCCCGTCCTTTAAGTTCTCAAAGCCCGCCTTGATTGCGCTTTCTTCCATTGAGGAAATCCACAAGCGGCGCATAGGCTTCTTGCACCCGGCGACTTCATAGACAAAACGGAAAATGAGTTCTCCCTCACGTCCCGCGTCGCAGGCGTTGACGACTTCGGAAATGTCGGTGCGGTGCATAAGCTCCTTTAGGATTTTGAATTGCTTTCCCTTATCTGCGGAAACGGTATACTGCCATTTCTGCGGCAAAATCGGCAAGCTGTCATAGCTCCACTTTTTGTACTGCTCCCCATAGGCGGCAGCGTCGGCAAGCTGTACCAAATGCCCGACGCACCATGAAATGAGGTAGCCGTTTCCCTCGATATATCCGTCCTGTTTCTTCTTTGCCCCAAGCGCGGCGGCGATAGTCTGCGCCACGCTCGGCTTTTCAGCGATAACTAAAATCAATTAAAGTTCCTCCTTTCCGCGTTCCGGCTCCGCGCCCTGTTTCTCCTGTACCTGTTTCAGACAGTAGCCCACACAAGGGGCTTGCCCTTTATAGGGGCAGGAAGCGCAGGCCGGGGATTTGAAAACAGGCGGCGTATTGTCGCGCCGCCCGCATGGTCGTTGTATCATCATCTTTTCAAAGGGATTGTCGGTAAACAGGGTCATGCGTCCTCGTCCTCCGTATCATCTTCGGAAGCGTCCCCGTCTGCGTCGTCCGGCTCCGGCTCGTCCTCGTCGTAGTCCTCAAAATCAAAGTCCTCAAGGTCGGTGCCGCCTTTGACGCTCTGCTTCGGTTTCATAAACTTAAAGTAATAGAACGCGCCCCCGCCGCCAAGAAGTGCCACGACAAGGAAAAGCACAAGCCCACCGGTATTGCTTTTTTCCTGCGACTGTTCGGTAGGTTCTTCCGGCTCCGGCTCGGCTTCTTTGCCGCTGCAAGCGGTCATGTTGGTAGAGCATACCGGGCAGGACGTATTGATTTTCCCGGTTTCGCATTTTTCCGTACAGGTGCAGACAGCGGGGGTCTGCGCTTCGCTGTTTTCCCCGTCCTCCAAGAGCGCGAAAAGGTCTGCGTCGTCCACTTGATTTAAGAAATGGACGGTGTTTTCGCCCTCGTCGTCCCGGTCAATGAGGATATAAAAATAGTTCCCGGCTTTGGTCGTAACTGTGATAAGCTGCTTATTGCCGCCGAAATCGTCAACAAGGGTCGCGTTCCCCTCCGGCGTAAGGGGTGCGGTTTCTTCGGGTTCCTCATAGATAACGCCGCTGTCGTTGGTCGCGTCAGCGGCGGGCTGCTCCGGCGTTTGTGCAAAAGCAGTAACGGAAAAGCCGCCCATGAGCATAAGGGCGGCGCAAAATGCGGTCAGCGTTCTAAGGATTTTCTTATTCATTCTCGGTGTCCTCCTGTTCTTCGTCATAGTCTGTGGTTTCTTCGGGAACGGCGGCAGCCATGCCGGGAATCCCGCCGCCGGACAGCATAGCGTTAAGCTCTGCGGGGGTTAAGCGCATGGAGCGCACAAGCTGTACGATTTCAAGGTTTTCCGCTTCAGTTTTCTGCGCTTCCAGTCCTTTCAGCTTGTTCTGATACTCTGTGATTTTCTCGCGGGTTTTCTGGATTTCCCGGTCGATACGTTCAATCTTACTCATTGCCATAATGTCAATACTCCTTTCATTTTTGCGGTTAGTTCCAGTTCATCAGCCCGTACCCTTTGATACAGGCATAGTCTAAGGGATAGCTTTTGATTTTGCAGGCGTCGCCGGAATTGCCCTCGACGGTATAGACGCGGCTTCCGTCTGTGCCGATAACAAGCCCTACATGGTCTGCACTTCCGTCTAAGTCCCAGTCGAAAAAGATAGCGTCGCCGGGTGCGATATTCTCATAGCCCCGCGCTCCCCATTGCCCGCGTGAAGTAAACCACGGAATACCCTGTGATTGACAGGCGGCAAAACGCGGCTCGGATAAGCCCATTTGCCCGTAGCACCACGACACAAAGCAGGCGCACCACTCCACGCGGCTGTTAAAGCCGTACCAGCTCCAATAGGGCTGCCCGCCCACGTTGCCGACTTGCCGCTTCGCTATATCTACAATCGCGGTATTTCCGGGGCGCGTCCCGTTTACAAACTGTACGCCGCTTAAATCCTCGGACGCGGAAACGTCGGGAGAACCGCCGCCGAAAATCAAGGGCTTGTTGCCGCTTGTTTCCAGATACACCTGGTACATTTCAAGCTGTTCTGCGGTCAAAAGCTCCGATACAAAGCTGTTAATCGGTCTGTTTGTCAGCTTGACATTGAGAATGTAATAGTTATAGGGTACTTCAAC
>SFDB01000057.1 GCA_004558825.1 Clostridiales bacterium | reverse complement strand
GCCCTCGTTCCAGACGGTAACTCTTATCATTTTATCAGTTCCTTTCGGGAGAAATTTTATCCAAGTCAAGTATATATTTTTGCCCGCCCGCTGTCAATGGATTTTCTCCCGTATTGCAAAATCGACTGCCGTTTGATATACTTTAATAAAGATTTTTCGGGGTGATATTTTGCTTCTCAACAAAAATGACGACATTGAACTCCATATAGATTCGGTCTCGCTGACGGGCAGCGGAGTCGGCAGATACAACGGGCTCGCCGTGTTCGTCCCCGCGACCGCGCCCGGAGATATAATAGAAGCGCACATAATCAAGGCGAAGAAGAGCTACGCCGTCGGCAAGTGCACGAAAATAATCAAGCCGTCGCCGGACAGAACCGACAACGACTGCCCGGCATATCCCGGCTGCGGCGGCTGCTCGTTCCGCCACATGAGCTATGACGCGGAGCTAAAGCTCAAGGCGGACGCCGTGCGCGACGCATTCTCCCGCATCGGCGGACTCGATGTTAATTTAAAGCCGATAATCGGCGCGGAGTCCCCCGACGGATACCGCAACAAGGCGCAGTACCCGGTGGGGCGCGAGAACGGAGAACTGAAAATCGGATTCTACTCCCGCCGATCGCACAGGATAGTTGACTGCCGCGCGTGCCGCCTCGCGCCGCCGGAGTTTGAAAAAATCCTCGGCACGATCGCGGACTGGATCGAAGAATATAATATTTCCGTCTACGACGAAACAAGCAGAAGCGGGGCTGTCAGGCACATATATCTGCGAAAAGCGTTCGCGACGGGCGAGATAATGCTCTGCCTCGTAAGCGCGCAGGAAAACCTGCCGCACATCGACAAGCTCATTGAATCGCTCAAAGATGAAAAAGCTATAAAAAGCATGCTGATAAACATAAACCCCGACGACACGAACGCAGTGCTCGGCGAAAAGTGCATCCCGCTCCTCGGCGACGGCTGCATAACGGACATACTCTGCGGAGTAAAGGTACGCATATCGCCGCTGTCGTTCTATCAGGTCAACCGCGCTCAGGCGGAGCGTCTCTACAAAAAAGCCGCCGAATACGCCGGAGACAAAAAAACAAAGCTCCTGCTCGACCTCTACTGCGGCGCGGGCACGATAGGGCTTTCGATGGCAGACAAGGCGGAGGAGCTCATCGGCATAGAAACCGTCGCGTCGGCGATAGAGGACGCAAAGAAGAACGCCGCCGCAAACGGCATAGAAAACGCGCGGTTCATCTGCGCGGACGCAGGCGAAGCCGCCGAAAAGCTTCTCGGCGAGGGCAAGCGCCCGGAAGTAATAGTCCTCGACCCGCCGCGCAAGGGCTGCTCGGAGCAGACGATAAGAGCCGCCGCAGGCATGGCTCCAGACAGGATAGTGTATGTCTCCTGCGACCCCGCGACGCTCGCGCGCGACTGCGCCGTGTTCAAAGAGCTGGGCTACGAAGTCGAAGAAGCGACACCCGTCGATCTCTTCCCGAGAACGGCGCATGTTGAGACGGTATGTTTGCTGTCTATGAAAGAGAAAAAATAGCAAAAAGCAGTGCGTTTACTGGCTTTTTTGAGATTAGGCAATAGCTCATGAGAACCCATATTTTTTATATTGAAACACATCCGCTATAAAAAACGGTCGGAGGGTTTAGGTTGTGGATTAGATGTTATGGAAGGAGTGATATAAAATGAGTAGAAGTAGTTGATTGCTTCAAATCTAAAAAAGAAGAATAATACTGCTGTTGAGACGAAAAAAGCAAAATAAGAAATCATAAATGGTATTAAATAATACGATGCTACGCATCCAAATGAAGCAGGAGGTAACGAGGATGAGTGAAAGATTTCCGGGAATTGATTGGTATTGCGACCGTTGTAATGCTTATTTAAATGACCAATCGGGTTTTGACGATCATCATTATGTATGGAAGTGTACAGAGTGTGGTCACAAGAATAGTATTTCCTCTGATGATATTTATGAATCAGAAGAAGCATTTAGAAACTTCAATGATTAATTAAGGAGGCAAACAAATGACCAGAGAAGAATTGAAAGAACAAATTGATGAGCTTATGCGACAGTATGCTGATGAAGAAATTGACGGGGATACATACGCACAAAAGATGATGGAGTTGACCGTATCTGCTCAAAACGATGATTAATAAAAAAGAAGGTGTGAATTATGCAGATGTGCCCATTTTGTGATAAGGTGTACGATGAATCTGAATACAGCCATTGCCCGTATTGTTCGGGTGAATGAGATGATGAAGAAGTTCGACCATGCCCTGAGTGCGGTGGCTGTCTACATTGGGAGGGAGATTTTTGGGAATGCTCAAATTGTGACTATTCAGAGGAAGACTAAACTCGATATGTTCCCGACAACTCGAAGGGTTTAGGTTGCGGGTTGAATAAGGGCAAAATGTACCGATTGATATGTTTCCGAGAACTATCGAATTATGGCTCAAAATACGCTGAAATGTTCCAATACGGCGACATCAATCAGCACGTATCGTGCCACGTTGAGACGGTATGTTTGCTGTCTCGAGCGATATGAAATTCCGAAAACTGAAGAGTAATTAGAAGAAAGCTTATCGCTTCCGTAACTACCGCAAAGAAGAATACAAAACAGCAGACAGAATCGTAAAAAGATGTTCGCGACAAGCTCAAAATCCGACCGACACACAAAACCGCATAAAAGACGGGCACCGGTTTCACGGTGCCCGTAGTTTTATCTTGTCTCATCCATCCAATCGGACAG
>SFDB01000056.1 GCA_004558825.1 Clostridiales bacterium | reverse complement strand
ACACGGCGTCGGCGGTTCAGTTCACGCAAGCGGAGCACCAACACACGAAAAAACGGTCACTGTGTACAATAACCACACAAAAAACGCAAAACTGTCGGCAAACCACACAAAAACGCAAAACTGTCTATAAAAACGAGCGAAAAAACACTTGCAAACGCCTTGCGCAAGGTGTACTATAAGCTCGCTAGCAACGAGGGCGGGTCGTTGCGGACGGGTCGGTCGCCTCATAACCGACAGTAAGGGCAGCTAAGCCTAAAAAATTTGACAAACAAAAAATAAAGTCGGAGGGACAAAAAATGAAAAAATTTACTTTCAGCAACAAACAAAACAGCATTAACGCAACACTTGACAACGGCATTGTCACATACGAGGACGGCAACAACTACACAATAACGGCGCGCTACGGCGCAGAGGGCATAACGGGCGCGTACATAACCGTCGACGGCGTGACGTATTCACTCAAAGCTGCAGAGTTTAAGCAGGTCGCGGAGGAACTTGTGCCGTATATGCAAGCGCAACCGAAAAAAGAACGCAAGACCGACAGCGGCGCGGTCAAAGCTAAAAACTTCGTCAAACTTGCAAACGCAAGCGTTGAACGGTTGACTGTATTGCTTGCAGACGCGCTATTAAAACGAGGCGACGACCTCATAGCACACGGAGCAAACGAGGACAAAGTCAACGAGGCGACAGTCAATGTGCATAAATACTTCGTCAATGCTGAATACCGCGCCAAAGTGGACAGTGCTGTCGAGGCAGAGGTCGCAGCTGAACGTGAACGCGAAGCTGCAGAACGCGCAGAACGTGAACGCAAAGCCAAAGAGGCGGCGGCGGATAAAATTGTTGTCGGCATAATGGCAATGTACAACGTGAACCGCGCGACAGCTGAGGCAATGGCGGAGACGTTGGCAAGCGTGAATATTGAACAGCCGCAAGCGTAACCGCAAGCGGCAGCTCCCACAACCACAAGCAAGACGGACGGGCATCACGCCCGCCGTTTTTGCGTATTGCCGAGTCGGGCGTCAAGACGTTTATAAATGCTAAGCTCTGATTGCCCGATTAATCTAGGCAAATTATTATTTTGAGAGGTAAATTATTATGATAAAAGACGGCAAGGTTATTTTTCATCACGACGAGGCAACGGCAACCATTATCTTTTGGGGAGCATTTGAAAGCTGTATCGATAAAATGAAAAAACACGGTTTTGATGAGCAAACAATAGAGGGCGGAATCAAAATATTCAAAAATTATATCGACAACGATTGTAGCGACGAGATAGTCGGGGCATTTTGCAGTGCAAAAGAATGTTTGGAAAAACAAGATTTATCAAGTTGCAAGGGGTGCGAAAAATCAGGCACTTGCGAATGGTATCAAATAATGACAAGGGAGGAATAGACGATGAACAAAACAATCGCGGGTATCGCAAAAATTATTATGATACGAGAAAAAGTCACAAGGGACGCGCTCCCGTACACTAAATCAGAATATCTCAAAGGGCGAGCGGACGAGGCAGATTATATTTTGTCGCAAATCAGTATTTTCTTCCCCGACGAGTTTGCCCAAGCAAAATCAGAAGTTTATGGAGATTCAGACAAATGACAACATCACAGTATTTTTACGTGCATTATTATGATTGCAACAACCACGCAAGATGCGAGGCGGTATTCGCTGATTCTTTCGAGTCGGCAATCCGCAAACTATACCTACGCCATCTAGGCGAGGACATCGCGATTTGCGTTAACTGATAGCCCTCCACTTTTTGTGACGATGTTTCGGGCGGTGTTCATCGTAAAATCAAACCTCCCACCATCTGGCGCACTGGTCAAGAAGTAAGACGGTTGATTCTCAGTCAGCAATCGGGAGTGCAAATCTCTCGTGCGTCACCACAAACCAATCCGATTTGACATCGCAGTAAAGGAGTCCTCGTTGTAAGTCGCGATATGACGCGCAGTAAAAAGTCGAGGTTGTAAGCCGAGTTTATCATTCGGGGCGGGGCTGATGTGTAAGCCACTATCCATCGGCTCGGCGTTCTCACGCTCCCGTCGGGCGCAAAAAGCGTGAACACCCCACTCTATCTATATATACTCAGTATATCCTTAGTTATTATGCAGACAAAGCTGCGCGCGTATGCGTTATTTATCAGCCTATGTATATATATGAGAGCAATATATCTAAGAATAGAATATACGTGGCGATAAGTGCGTGATAAACATAATAATATAACCGACGGAGAGTATATCATAGTGCAGTATCTATGCTAATAAATAGTAGATTATACGTCGTTAATAAGTGCAAGTAGTCTATATATAGTGTAGTAGATTATTAGGTGTGCGTTTGATAGCAAAAGCGTATATCGGGCGGGCGGACGTGTGCGCTCGGGCGCGATTAGTTATATAATAAGTAAATACAATGATATATAGTGTATTAGTAGTTTTTAGATAAGAGCGTGCGCGATTATCTGGATTATTATGTGCTGTATATGTGGAG
>SFDB01000055.1 GCA_004558825.1 Clostridiales bacterium | reverse complement strand
TCGGAGATCTCCGCTGCCGGATTGTCAAAGGTCTGCCCCTCGGCAAGCGGGGGTAAAACCGCTTCCGGCTCTGCGTCCTCGTCCTGTTCCCCGGACGCGGCGCGGGATAGTCTTTCAATCTCGCGCCAACCCTCGCAAAGCGTCGTCCTGCCCTTTGCGGTAAAGGTATAGCCGCCGCAAGTGAAAACCGCCGTAACCGCTTCATACTCATAGGGCGCGGCAACGGCGCAAAGCAGTTTTGCGCACACAAGGGTCATTAGCTTTTTCTCACTTTCGGCAAGGGAAGAAAAGCCCGTTTTCACAAACTCCGCTGTCGGCAAAATGGCGTGATGGTCGGTTACTTTGCTGTTGTCGCAAATCCTCGCAAGGTCGGCTTGCAGCTTCACGCCCTGCATAAAGGGGAGAGCAGCGCAAAGGCCGGTGATAAGTTCCTTTGTGCTGCCCTCCATATCGGAAGTGATATATTTGCTGTCGGTGCGGGGATAGGTCAAAAGCCGTTTTTCATAAAGGGCTTGCGCATAGTCAAGGGTCTGTTTCGCCGTAAACCCATACAAACGGTTTGCTTCCCGCTGCAAGGCGGTGAGGTCAAACAGTTTCGGCGGGGCTGCGGTCTTTTTCTCTTTTTTAAGGGAAGTACAAACGGCCTGCGATTTCTCGCAAGCCGCTTTCATCTGCCGCGCCGCCGCTTCGTCGTCCTGCCTTTCGGAAAGGGCGGCAACGCCGCCAACGTCCAGCCGGACGACATGATATTTCTCTTTCTTAAAGCTGCTGATTGCATAGTCGCGGTTTACCAGCATAGCAAGGGTGGGCGTTTGCACTCTGCCGACATTCAATGTTTTATGGTAGAGGATAGAGAAAAGGCGGGTCGCGTTAATGCCAATGAGCCAATCGGCCTTTGCTCTGCAAAGCGCGGATTGATAGAGGTTGTCATAGCCGCGCCCGTCTTTGAGATTTGAAAAGCCCTCGCGGATTGCACTTGCTTCCATGCTGCTAATCCAAAGGCGGGAAAAGGGCTTTTTGCAATTCGCCTGTTCATAGACAAAGCGGAAAATGAGTTCCCCCTCGCGCCCGCTGTCGCAAGCATTGATAATCTCGGTAACGTCGCTGCGGTGCATAAGGTCTTTGAGAATGGAAAACTGCTGCTCCTTGCCGCTGGCAACAATAAACTGCCACTCCTGCGGGACAATGGGAAGATCGTCGTACTTCCATTTACGGAATTGTTCATTGTAGGTCGCCGCGTCTGCAAGGCTAATCAAATGCCCGATACACCACGACACAAGGTAGCCGCCGCCCTCAAAATATCCGCTGCGCTTTTCATTCGCGCCCATAACGGCGGCAATCGCCGCCCCGACGCTCGGTTTTTCTGCAATTACAAGTTTCATAGATTATCGTCCTCCTGCTCGGTCTGTTCGGTTTCGACTACTTCCGTTTCCTCGTCGTCCTCGTCAAAATCAAGGTCGTCAAGGCTGCTGCTGCCTTTCGCCGCGTCCTTTTTGGGCTTCAAAATCTTAAAGTAGTAGAACGCGCCGCCGCCCGCTGCGGCAACAAGCAGCACGACAAGCAGAATACCCATGCCGCCGCCTTTTTCTTCTTCCGGCGGCTGCTCGGTTTCTTCCGGCTCCGGCTCGGCTTCCACACCCGCGCACTCGCTCATGTTGACGCTGCAAACCGGGCAAGCGGTGTTGACGCTTCCGGCAACGCATTTATCGGTGCAGCTACAAACGGGGGCTTCGGTCTGCCCGTCCTCCATAAGGGCGGTTAAATCCGCTTCGTCCACTTGGTTAAGGAAATGGACGGTATTTTCCCCGTCCTCGGCGCGGTCAATGATGATGTAAAAATAGTTGCCACTTTTGGTAACGACGGTGATAAACTGCTTGTCGCCGGACGCTTCACCCGTTATATCGTCCACAAGGGACATATTCCCGTCCGGGGTAAGGGGCTGCGGCTCATAGCCGCCCGTCGTTTCTTCCGGCTCGGTTTCCGGCGCGGGGGTTTCCTCGGTTACGGGGGTAGGCGTGTCGTCGCTTTCATCGCCACCGCCCGCATAAGCGGTAACAGAAAAGCCGCACATGATAACCAGTGCGGCAAGCAATACGGTAAACTTTCGGATTATCTTTTTATTCTTCATTGTCGTTGTCCTCCTGTTCGGCGGGGTAAGTGGCTTCCGGCTGCGGCAAGGTGATTTCGCCGCTGGCGTAAGCGGAGAGGAACGCGGCAAGCTGCGTCCCGTCAAGGTGTACCGCCTTTACCATTTGCACGATCTGCGCGTTTTCTTCCTCGACTTTCTGCGCTTCAAGGTCTTTCAGCTTCTTTTGCTGTTCAAGGATTTTTGCCCTCGTTTTCTCAATATCCCTTTCGATACGGTCAAGTTTCGTGTTCGCCATAGTCATTTACTCCTTTCCAAACTGTTCTTTCCATGAATAGCTGCGCCCCAATCCCTTAACGGTTTTAAGATAGGGCATAGGCGTTTAGGCGTTTGAAATATCCGCCCATGCCTTACGCCACAAGAGGGCGTTGCCCTTGTCGTTCCAGCCGGTCAGGTCAACTTTGTGCGTCTTGTATCTGCCGCTTGGCAAGCGGATACGCTCGCCGTTTTCATCAAGGTCATATTCCTTTTGGGACTTTGCCGCCCATGCGCCGCGCTCGTCAAGGGGGCGCATGGTAAGCATGATGTGACAATGGGGATTGCCCTTGCCGGTGTCGTGAATGGCATAATCAACGCACATTCCTCTGGAAACAAATTGAGAGGAACAGTATTCCCGGACAAGCCGGATTTGTTCCTCTCTGGATAACTCTATGGGGAGCGCCGCGTCAATCTCTCTGGCAAGCTGGGCGTTCCCGGCTTTCTCGTAAAGCTCCACGCTGTTCCACAAGGTTGAACGGTCAGAGAAAGAGGGCGGGGCGTGGGGTGGCAGCATAATTTCCGTATGGACAACACCGCCTTTGCGGGTGTAGTCGTGTGTCATTCCGTCCCACTCATTTGTCAGCTTTTCGCCGCTTCGGTAGGCGGCTGCGGCAACGGCTGATTTGCCCTTGCCCCGGCTGACAATGCTGATATTACAATGATAGATGGCTATGGGTATCACCTCCCGGATAAAATGAAAACCCGCAAAAATGGTACAGACGCCAAAGGCTGGTATACTGTTTTTGTGGGTGTGCAGGGATAGCCGCGTAAGCGGCGCAAGGGGTGCAGCCCCTTGTTGCGGCAAAGCCGCCAATGTCGGTCAGAGAGGGAAGCAAGCGGCTTTCTCTCTGTGCCGACAAGCCCTCGGCAGAGCGCACGCACCCGTAAGGGTGTATAAGTGCGCCCTTTGTACCAAAGGGATTATTCGCTTTTCCCGCCCTCGGTGCGTTTTTTCAGATAGCCCCGCGCTTCCTCGCTCGTCAGGGCAAGCCGGAGAAAGGCGGCGGCTTCTTCGTCGGTCATGGTCTTTGCTTCTGGCACAATGCTCTCAAAGACCGCACCCCGGACGATCAGCCGATGGCTGCGCGTCCTGCGTTCCTCTTGGGATAACTTTTGCCGCAACACCTTTTCCCGATTTTCAAGCTGCCGGATTTTCTTCTTCCCGTCCTCAATCTCGGCTTGCAATTCCTC
>SFDB01000054.1 GCA_004558825.1 Clostridiales bacterium | reverse complement strand
TGTAAAATAAGTGCGTCTGCTTTGATATCGCAGGCGCACCTGACGGCGTTCATCGCCGTTTCCATCTCATCGTCACGCACAAGGGTGTTGAGCGTGATATATACCTTGACCCCGCGCGCATGGCAGTATTCGACCGCCTGCGCGAGTTCTTCATTGCTGAAATTTGCGGCATTGCGGCGTGCGTTCAGCTCCCGTCCGCCGAGGTATACGGCGTCGGCCCCGCAGCGCACGGCTGCGGTCAGCGAATCGAAAGAGCCCGCAGGCGCAAGTATCTCCGGCTTATTCATCATGCGAGCTGTGCTTCTTCTTGTATGCGGCGAGCTCTTTTGCAAGCCTGTCCGCCTCGCGCATGGCTATCTCGCGGTCGGTCTTGGCGCGCGCAGAGTCTTCGAGATACTCCTGTATCTTTGAACGCAGATTCTCTGCGGAAACAACGGCTTTTTTCTCCGCGTCGGCAAATTCAAGTGCCGCGAGCACGGCAGCCTGAGTTACCGAAATGCGAGGATTCTGCTTGAGAATCGTGGATATTTTTTCGTCGACCTCGTCGCCGAGCTCGATCATATACTTGCTGTCCTCATCCGAACCGATGATATATTCCTCCCCGCAAATAGTCAGTTTGACTTTGTTTTTTTCCATAACCATGGTCCTTTCTTCGTCACTTTGCATACTTCTGATTTTATTATACAATAGAAACTCCGGAGAATAAAGAACTTTTTGAAATTTTTTGTGCTGAAAAAGCCCTGCCGATTATGGCGGGGCTTAATGCAATTTATTTGTTTGCTTTCTTTTTATACAGTTTGCCGAAAAGTATGCACAACGGAGTATTGTTTATAATCGGCGGCAAAATGCTGACAATGGCGGTTATTATAACAAGTGCGACAAAAACCACGGCAATATATATCAAATACGAGTTGAGCGGGATTTTTCTGATAAAATGCATCAAAAAAGTCAGAACCGTCAGATGAAATCCGTAAAATATAAGGCTATTTTTTCCTATGTATCTGAACAGTTTGCTTTTTTCTATCCATTTGCACAGGCAAAGAATTGCCAGCGACATCGCAATGCCGGCAAGAAAATACAGCGGCAAAGAGCCATAATCGGCCTTATACATATTCACATATCGCAAGCCGGATGTTATCTTCAGGTTTATAATGGTCAGAGCCAGTCCAACGACAAGATATGCAGGGAAAAGCCATTTGCAGAGAACTTTTTCTTCCAGGTTGCGCACGGCAAACCCGACGGCATAGAAGACCATAGCAAAAGGCGCGATATCAATCGACCACGGGAGATAGAGAAACCCGTATCTGCGCAGAAGAAAAGCTGATAGAACGGATATTGCTATGACAACGGAGATGAGTATATAGTTTCTTTTTCGCAGCAAAAAATAGGCTGCTATTTCCGTAAGAAAAAGCACCGCCATGAACCACAACATATTATAGTGCCTTTGAACCACTATCAATTTAAATTCCTGAAAAACGGTGTAATCAAGCGGAGTTTTAAAAATATATATCCTAATCGCGGAAACGGCCAGACAAATAACCGTAAATGTGGCATAAGGAACCAGAATCGACTTTGTCTTCTTTAAAAGATATTTTCCGAATCCGACGCCTTCGCTCTTATGAAAAAAGCCTGATATCATGAAGAAAAGCGGAATACTGAATGAATATACAATCGGTAGCAGCAGCGTTTTGCACCCCATATCCGAATTAATATGTTCAAGACAGTGTCCCAATATAACGCTGAACATCGCGACACCTTTTGCGCAATCAACCCATTTCAATCTCGGCTTCGCCTGGATAGTATTACTTTTCTGCACTCTTATCAGCCCCTATAGGTTGAATTTATTTATATCAGTATATCATGCCCAAAGGCAAAAATAAAGAGTTTTTCTTTGCGTTGGGAACAAAAAACAATCCCCTGCGGGGTGTGAGCCATGCAGGGGTGAATATGACTTTTTATCAGTCCTCGTTCTCTTCCTTGATCTTTTCGACTATCTCGTCGGGGATCGCTTCGCCGTGGCGGACGACGAGGATGCAGAGGGTCGAGAGGATAAAGGCTATCGGGCAATAGTAGAACAGGGACATATATGTGCCGGTAAGCATACGGACTATACCGTAGATTATCGGAGTAGCTATCTGTGCGGAGAAGGTTGCGGTGTAGTAGTAGCCGGTGAATGTGCCGACCTTGTCGATACCGCCTATTTCAAGCACGAGAGGCAGGGTGTTGACGGTGATGAACATATTCGCCGCGCCGCCCACGACAAGAGCTACCCAGATGAGCGCTCCGCTGAGTGCGTTGATGTGAAGTATCTCGGTCAGGAGATATGCGCCGAATGCGACGATGAATATGGCAAGTCCGCCGAGTATGGTCTTTTTGCGGCCGAACTTCTTGCCGAGCCAGCCCGCGGGGATGGCGGCGATTGCGGAGGCGGCGGCAAATGCAGTGGTCATGCAGCGCGAAGAAAGTTGAAATTGCGTTCGTGCCGCAGAAGAGGAAGAACAGACCCATGAGCATGAAGATGAGGCTTCTTCTCTCGCCGGAGGTGAGCTTTTCTTTCTTTCTTGCTTCTTTTTCTGCCTTTGCGGCTTCCTTTTCAGCCTTGCGTCTTGCCTCTGCGTCAGCTGCCTGGTTCATCTCGCCCTGAACCTTAATACGGCTGTCGGGCTCCTTGACAAAGAAGAGTATGACGAGCATACCGATTACCATAACGGCGGCGCCGAGCAGGAAAACGTAGGGGAAGGTATTGAGCTCGTTGAACTCAGGAGACTTCGAGGAGATTCCCGTGGATGCGCAGTAGATAGCGGTGACGATAGTGCCGGCGAACAGGCCGAGCGCGCCGCCGATGCCGCCCATGAGGTTGATGACGGCGTTGCCTTCGGAGCGG
>SFDB01000053.1 GCA_004558825.1 Clostridiales bacterium | reverse complement strand
CGACTTCTCCTCACGCTGTGTTGTGCGGTGAACCGCCAACGTATCAATGGCTGCGGAGTCTGTCTTGACAGACTGATTTATAGACGTTTTGTTGGCGATAGATGCGTGTCGGGCGCGGAGGTGCAACCGGGACGGTTGCGCCGCAGCAACCGCCGCCGATGAGCGACAACTATCAACAATAGGTTCGACGTAGATGTCGAGGCTGTCGAAGTCGCAAGACCACGACGCAACCATATCAAGGAGCGAGAGCGACGACGATGTGGTTGCCGTCGTATTCGTCAGCCGGACATCTTCGGAAAAATCCGACTGTACTTGCTTCTGCGAGTGGCACGAGCAGAGCAAAATCAACGATAAAAGAACTAAAGTTCGCATAACCCCGAAGTCTTGACGTTAAACGAAGGACAAGCCTTATTGGCAAATTCGTCGTGACCATGAACGCTTGCGTTCGGAAAACGGCGGCGAAGTTCGGTGATAAGCCGGACGAGCGAAGCCTTTTGAGCCTCGGTGCGAGTGTCTTTAGGCGTTTTGCCATTGGTCGCGCAGCCACCAATGTAGCAAATGCCGATTGAGTTAGCGTTATGCCCTAAGCAGTGAGCACCGACCTCCTCAATGGCACGTCCTTTGTGGACGCTGCCGTCAAGATAAATCACGAAGTGATAGCCGATGCACCGGAAGCCACGCTTCCTGTGCCAGGCATCAATGTCGGCGACTGTGAAGGCTTTGCCTTCAGGTGTCGCGGCACAATGAACGATAATCTCTGAAATCTTTCTCATTTGTTCTTGTATTTATAATGGTAGTCAATGCCGAACAGAGAACCGACAAAAGTCAGGATTTCGCCAAAGGCGATAAGTACTGAATTGTCGATAACGCCTGTAGGCGGAACGATAAAACCTGCGATGAGCAACCCTGCGCCGAGTACGATAAGTACGACGGCTGAAATGAGTTGCAGTTTGCTGTCGATTCGCTTCATAATTATTTGGTAATTAGGTGATAAATTCGTAACTTTGCAGTGTATGGGGATGAGCGTCTGCTTGTCAACTTTTTATGCCGATTTTGCGACTGCTTTTCGGTTCGTTTAGATGTGGGCGACTGCTTGCATCTTTTTTATTTGCCGAAGTGGAACTCTTCTGTTAGTGGGTCAAAAATCACAGTAAATTCGGCGAGATTCGATGCCAATTTACCGGGCGACAACCATGCTATGTCGCGCTCGTATGACTTACCAAAGCCGATAGCGAAGCGAAAACGACGCATCATATAGTTCCCTCTATTATTAGCCAATTTCACTTTCTTCTTTCCCCATGGCACATAGCGTTTATCCGCTGTGTCCTTGACGCCGATAATATAATCAGGAGCGTAAGCGTAAGTAAAAGGTGCGTCCTTCTGGTCGTGCCATTCATCGAGAGGAGATGTACGAAACAATGCAAAGCCGTTAGAGTCAAACTTCACATTGTTCGGTAAGCCACCGATGACGTGCCAACCTTTGTGTTTATTACCACGCCGTTTCTCAGGAAAATTTTGCAAAGAGCAACGATTTCGTTTTGATGTAAGACGGAAAACGAAAGCGTAATATCCATTTTGGATATAATAGCGACAGTTGTAGATTTGGAGTTTTCCGTTGATGACGCTTGTTGCGATCCGAGGGCAGTCGGTTATCTTTTTAATCGATGAGATGCCTCGTGCATTCTCCTCGACCGATTTCTGCGTAGCAGCCAAATCGTCGTTTGTCACTTGCAGATTTTCTGTAAGGTCAGCGATGCCCTCGGAGCAATAATTCGCTTCATCAGCCACGCGAGCCAATAGTTCGCCGTTCTCCGAAACGGAAGTTTCGAGAGAGGAAACCTTAGAGGCGAGTTCAGTGTGCGATTTCTGCAAAGCGGCAAGCCCTGTGCGAGTGCTGTTAAGGTCCGAGACCTGTTGCGCTCGCATCGCACCGGCTCGTTCGGTAGTGGCTTGGCGAATAAACAAAGAGTCTTTCAAAACCATAGTCACACCGTTAATCAGGTGCGACGTAGTGACGTTCATTAGAATATCGTTGCGGTCTGCCGAACCTTGTTCGAGTTTGTAAAGAGCGGTAGGAACAGCCGCGATGTTGGCGACGAGCTTCTGAAAAGCATCGTAGATTGCTTTATAATCTGCGTCGGAGGCGGCAGAGTTGATAAGGTCTGCGAGTTTTTGGAGCAGAACGCCAAGCGATTCGGGCGAGATACTGTCCTTTTGCGACAGTGCCCGAAAATCGCTGATAAGTTGAGTAATGGTAGATGTATTGATAGCCATAATCTTTGATTTTTAAGCAAAGTTATGGTCTATCACTGTTTAGCGAAAAGACACTATTTCGCCATCGAGCGACGCATCAAATCGGGATTCAACGCATTTGAGACAGCGTTGCAGAATTGTCTGCCGAGGTTGTCGGCATAAAATTCCTGAATGTTCATCACCGAAGCGAAGTATTTTCGTGAGAACCACCTACGGCGTTTGCGGCGGTTGACGAAGCCGTCGCCCAAGTCGCCCGAATTGCCGCGAGGCGTATTCGAGCCAGTGCCGTAGTCCACGAAAATGCCGTAAGTGTTGAACGATTGGGCGAGCGTGATTTGCGTAAACTTGCCGTCGGCAGTCATGCGCACCGCCATCGTGGAG
>SFDB01000026.1 GCA_004558825.1 Clostridiales bacterium | reverse complement strand
AGAGGTCGCCTGGACACGCGGCAAAATCGAGAACATTAACCGTATTTTCGGCTACAACATCTACTCGAAAAACGACAAGCCCACAAACGGCGAGTTCATTGCCCTGATTGCCGACAAGTTCATAATGGAAAGCGCAAGGGAAAAGCGTCTTGCCGAGGGTGCGTGAGGCGTCAAGCACGAGCGGCGGAGTTTGCATTTCGGACAAAACCAGCAAGGTACGAAAGCCTATGAGTTTTCATCCGTTTTGACGCACATGTCGTCAAATCAGGAATTGACTTAAGGGGCTGCAGCCCCTTAACAACCACCGGTGTTTTTCGACAAGAAGTGCGGGGCAATTCTGTCCCGCACTTGCTTTGTTATATCGCCTTATCAGCGTCCGATGATGCGGTACGCCTCAATTTCGCCGACGTTATGTATAACCTTGGCTATTGTCCACTTCAGGCCGAGAATCGGCTCATCGAGCGGCTTGAGCCAGAACATCGTGTCGTTTACATATTCGCTTTCGGGACCGTCCGCAGTATATATATGCAGGAATACTCCCTCGTCGAATTCCCCTCCGCCGCTTATAACGACCTCGCCGTATCCTCTCAATTTCTCGCAAACGTATCCGTTTCTTTCCTTGTCATAGACGAGCAACGCGCTTTCATAAAACTCCCTGCCCATCTGTGTTGCGCAGTTTTTCACCGTCGGCGGCTCGGTAAGCAGGCTGTAATCATCCGTGTACTGTGAAAAACAAACTTTCAGTATATCGCGCGCAGCGCTGTCGGGTATGAACAGCTCCGTATATTCCCTGTCAAATTGCTCGTCCGTTTTAACCGTTGAAACCGTATCTTTATGATATCCTCCCAAAACACTGAATACATTAGTCATCACATACCATACATATGCGTCGTTTTCAATATCGTTCTGGTTTGTTTTCGGAAAACTCTCATTAAAAAACTGCAAATCGTCCGATACAAGCGAGTCGTAAGATACGCGCGTCATTTGAATACACGCGAGCAGCGGTATCACATCGGCCAGCGACGGATCTATTCCGGCGGGCACGCTCTCCCTCGTGAGCATTTCCATGTCCGAAAAGTGTTTGAACCATATAGCCTTGCACGATGTTTCAAATATTGTTCCGTCCTGCATATTTTCGTTCTCATCGGGCAGCACGTCCGTCTCTGACGGCTCGCCCGGTTTTGAACCGTCCTTTGTGTCCTGCGGCGCGCTTTGGCAGGCGGCAAGCGCAAGAATCATCAGAAGCGCGGTGAAAAGCGCAAACAGCTTTGTTATTTTTTTCATACTAAAATTCTCCTTTTATACATCATTTTCATTTGTCTTGCGGCATAAATCTCCGCTTATGCCAGTTTGTTTTCTTCGCCAAATGCCGCGAAAAGACGTGTCGATATGTTTTAATCAAAATGTCCTTTACCTCTTACATTTTCATGTTAATCACCCCAGTCAATTACGCTATTATAATTATAACATTCGAGCAGTCTTAAAAAGTATTGTAATATGAACGCTTTGTTAATATTTGGATGGCGCTCGTTCCCGTTTAGCTTAATTATTACCGACGGACGGGCGTATGGGGCGGAATCGTGCGGCTGCACATATATCGCGTAGACGGGCTAAATGGCGAGTGTATATGTGAATGTTCCGGCTCAATCCGCTCGACGAGCCGATTATCAGCATGAAGCGGACGATAGAAAAAGCGATGCGCAACGCTTATAGCATAGAAGCGTATCGAAATTCGACCACATAAAAGAAGCGGCCCCCGCCAATCATATATTTGGCAAAAGACGGCACGGGCTTTTTATGTCCGCGCCGTCATCCGATGTTATGATTCAGCAATAGCCTCTCTTAATTATTTTATCTTCTTGACGCGCAGCCGCAGCGCGTTAAGCAGCACCGTTACAGAGCTGAAGCTCATCGCAAGCGCAGCGATCATCGGGTTAAGCAGCGGCCCGCCGAAAACATGCAGAAGTCCCGCAGCTATCGGTATGCCGATGCAGTTGTACGCAAACGCCCAAAACAGGTTTTGCTTTATCGTACGCATCGTCGCGCGCGATAAAAGTATTGCGTCGGGGATTCCGCCGAGATCGTTGCGCATAAGCACTATAGAAGCGCCCGCTATGGCCGCGTCGGTGCCGTCGTTGAACGAGAATCCGACATCCGCCTGCGCTAATGCCACGGCGTCGTTTATGCCGTCACCCGCCATTGCGACAAGCGAGCCGTCCGCCTGCATTTCTTTAATGCGCTCCGCTTTCTGCGCGGGCAATACGCCGCTCATTATGTCCGTTATGCCCGCTATTGCGCCTATCGCCGCAGCCGTATTTTTATTGTCGCCCGTTATGAGCGTCACGCCAATGCCCATGCCCTTCACCCGCTTCACCGCTTTGGGGGCTTCAGGCTTTATCTCATCTGCCACGGCTATCAATCCCGCAATTTCTCCATCACACGAAATCAGCATGGGCGTTTTGCCCTGAGATGCTATCCTCTCTGCGTCTGCACCGATGTTTTCGTTTGTCTCTGCGCCCGACTCCTCCATTAACGCCATGTTGCCCATATAGAGCGTCTTTCCATCCACCGTTGCGCGTGCGCCACGCCCCGGCAGCGCCTCAAAGCTGCTCGGTTTTGACAGCTCAAGGCCCTTTCCTTCGGCATACGCTGTTATCGCCTTTCCGAGCGGATGCTCAGTGAGCCTCTCTCCGGAAGCGAAAAGCGCCGTAAGCTCGTCCTCGTCAAGCGTATACGCGAGCACGTCAGTTACGGCGGGCTTTCCCTTTGTTAGAGTGCCCGTCTTATCGAGCGCAATTTTTCTAACCTTACATGTCGTCTCGAGCGCTTCCGCGTCCTTGACGAGTATGCCCAGCTTTGCGCCGCGCCCTATGCCGACCATTATTGCGGTAGGCGTCGCAAGCCCCAATGCGCACGGGCAGGCGATTACAAGCACCGACACAAACGCGCGCAGCGCCATCGAAAGCGGCTCCCCGACGATAAGCCAGATTGCGCCCGAAACGATGGCTATCGCCCCCACTATGGGTATAAAAACGCCGCTTATCTTATCTGCAAGTCTTTCAATAGGAAGCTTTGCGCCCTGCGCCTCGCTTACAAGACGAATCATGCCCGAAAGCATCGTGTCATCTCCGACATGCACCGCCTTCACGGTTATCGCTGAGCTTATGTTAAGGCTGCCGCCCGTTACGCTGTCGCCCTCGAGCTTGTCTATCGGCATACTTTCACCCGTAAGCATCGACTCGTCGACGCTTGTCGCGCCCGAAACTATCGTGCCGTCAACGGGCATGTTTTCGCCCGGGCGCACGATAACAACGTCACCGGGCAGAAGCTCTTCTATGCGCACGCGCCGCTCAACGCCGCTTTTGTCTATAACCGACGCCTCGTCAGGCGCAAGATTTATGAGCGCCTTGAGCGCATCGCCCGTCTTACCCTTTGCACGCGCCTCAAAATATTTACCAAGCATTACAAGAGTAATAATGGTTCCTATTGATTCAAAATAAAGCTCATGCACTCCATGCATATCGCCATTGAAAATGCGCCACACGGAATATAGAGAATATGCCATCGATGCAATAGTGCCGACGGCTATCAAAGAATCCATGTTTGGGTGCAGTCGCACCAATGCGCTTATGCCGCGCGTGTAAAACCCGCGTCCTGCAATTATCACGGGCATGAGCAGCGCGAGCTGAACGAGCGCAAAAAGCTTCGGCGTGTCGCTCGTCACGGGCGACGGCAGGCCCATCATCGTTCCCATGGATATATAAAATAGCGGTATCGTAAATATCGCTGCAATTATGAGCTCGCGTTTTTTTTGCGCAATCTCTCGCAGCTTCTTTTCTTCATCTATCGCGCTCTGCTTTTTAATGCTCTGCGCGACCGCCGCGCCGTAGCCCGCGCGCTCGACGGCGGCTATAACGCTTTGCGATATGTCGTTTTCGCTGCGTACCCGAAGCCTTTCCGTCGCAAGGTTCACATGTGCGGCTTCAACGCCATCAACGCGTCCGACAGCGCGCTCGACCGCTTTCGAGCACGCCGCGCACGACATTCCGGTTATCGAAAATTCCGTAATCATAGCTTAGTCCTTCCTCTGTTTATCTTGGCAGCAATATAGGTTTAAGCGGCTTTACCTCGTCTATCGGGCCGCCGCCGAGGCACTCGTCTCCGCGATATAAAACAACCCATTGTCCCGGCGTAACGGCGCGTTCGGGCGTGCTGAAATCCACTGTGCAGCCTTCGCCGTGCATTGTAACCCTGACCGGCCTGTCCGGCTGTCTATATCTGAATTTTGCCGTACAATCGAATGCTTTCGCGGGAGCTTCCCCGGAAACAAAGCTTATTTTTCCGGCCGTCAGCGCTGTAGAGTAAAGCTCCTCATGCTCGCCCTGCTGAACGATAAGCCTGTTGTTTTTCATATCCTTAGCTACTACAAACCAGCTTTCGCCGCTTCCGTCGCTTCGCCCGCCTATATTAAGACCGCGCCGTTGGCCTATCGTGTAGTACATGAGGCCATCGTGCCTGCCGACCTTTCTGCCGTCGAGAGCGACCGTGTCGCCGGGACACGCTGGAAGGTACTGCATTAGGAAGCGCTTGAAATTCCTTTCGCCAATAAAGCATATGCCCGTCGAGTCCTTCTTATCGGCCGTCGACAGCCCCTCCTCCGCAGCAATCGCCCTCAAGTCGGGCTTATCCATGCCTCCTATCGGGAACATGACGCGCTCCAGCTGCCTTGCGCTCAAGCCCGCAAGGAAATATGTCTGATCCTTATTCAAATCAGCCGCCCGCATCAGCCTTACGCCGTTTGTTCTGTCAAGACGCGCGTAATGACCCGTCGCCACCCATGACGCATCAAGTCCGAGCGCGAAATCGAGAAACGCCTTAAACTTTATCTCACAGTTGCATAAAACGTCGGGGTTCGGTGTGCGCCCCTTCTCGTATTCCTCAAGAAAATAGGAGAAAACGCGCTCGCGGTATTCCTTGGCAAAGTTGACGGTATAGTACGGTATGCCTATCCTGTCCGCAACGCTCCGGACGTCCTCATAGTCCTTTGTTGCGGTACATACGCCGTTCTCGTCCGTCTCCTCCCAGTTTTTCATGAATACGCCTATCACGTCGTATCCCATGCGCTTCAAAAGCAATGCGGCCACGGATGAATCAACTCCGCCGGACATACCGACGACGACGCGTTCTCTCCGAGCCATGCTCATGCCTCTTTTATGTCAATTACGTCGAATCCGAGATCCTCTATCGCATCCTTGACGTCCGCCGTCTCGCCCTCATACGAAAAGCTCGCCGAACCAAGCTTAACTTCTTCCGCATCAGCGCCGAGCGCCTTTAATGCGTTCGTCACCCTCGCAATACAGTGAGCGCATCCCATTCCCTCTATTTTTGCAATGTACCTCATGTTATTTCTCCTTTTTAATTATTATTTTTGGGGCGCTATGCCCGGAGTTTTATAAAGCCTGTTTCCTAAATATATATTACCTATACGACCCATGCGCCGCCCTCCGTCGAGCATTATGACGCTTGATACTTCCTCAAGCTCGCATAGCGTGTTGACCGCGCCGAATATGAATAGCTGCAGCTGCTTATTCGCGTCGGCGAATAAATCATCGGCAAATATAGCGCTCAGTCGCTCGGCGAAGCCCGCCCGCCAGTTTACGACAGCCGTCCCGCCGCTCACATATATGCTCGCAAATTCAAGCCCGGCGACGCTCTCAAGCTGCGGCAGCGACGCATAAACATCGAGAAACAATCTCATCCTGTACTCCGGGTCGAACTGCTTTTGGTATGGTATAAGGCATCTTTTCTCTGTAAGCGCCGCCTCGCCGCCCTGCCTCACGCTCACGTTTACGGCATTCGCCATCATAGGCCTAAAATAATCACGCGTATACCATTTTACGCCCATGTCCGTCTGCACGCCGTCCTCGATGCAGCATATCCGCACACCATCGATTTCCGGTATAGAGCTTGTCAGCGTAAGCGTCACCATAGCCGCCACGGCGTTAAAATCAACCGAGCGCGTATCGTCTTTCGCAGAGAACACAACCTCCATTATGTTGAGCGGCGTATCGTAAGCGACGTCAAACGGATGTTCGCCGTCATCTGTTTCGGCAGGCTCGGGCGATGGCGAAATATGTGCGTCGTATTCCATGGTTATTGATTCGCCGCTGCGAAACGCTATCCCAAAAACGCTCAGCTCTCTCGGTATACCCGTAAGCTCTGCGTCGCTCGGTTCGTACAGCGCCTCAATAAGCGTTTTTGCGGCGTCAATGAGCGGCGTGTCACACTTTATCGGCGCATTTTCGCCTTTATATGCTATTACGCTTTGCGCTCCGTATACGTCCTTTCCCACATAGTACAGCTCCGGTATGCAGTCATCATCGGCCGATCTGCTCCCGGAACGCGCGTTATCCTCATCGAGCAGACCCATCAGCATACTGTAATACCCAACGCTTTTACCGTCAAACATGACGTTGACCGCCTCTATCTCATCATACGTCGAGCAAAGCGTTAAAGCAACGGCCGAGCAAAGCGTGTACCAGGAGTCCGTGAAGCTCGGGAAAACGCCCGTTATATACACATCGCATATACCGTTGCTCATCACAAGCGATTCAAACGTCAGGCCCTTTATCATAGCCGAACGCAGCTTTTTATCCTCGGGCTCCTGCGAAAGTGCGTTAAGCACGGCCTCTGCCCGGCTTATCGAGTTGCTATGCTCTATAACGCGCTCGCACGCCGTAAGCTCCCCCGTATCTACCGACTCGTAATAGACATCAGCAGTAAATGTCAATGTCTCATTAGTTTTGTACTGCGGGATGTTGAGCTCCGTCTCCGTAAGCTCGGGGTATATTTCGTCTCCGCCCGCGCATCCCAAAAGCCCCGCAATCACCGAGCATATCAATAATATCGATATCGAACGCAGCACGTTTTTCATTCTGTCACCGCCTGTCATTTAGCGTTTTATACAGCGCGTCGAAATCGAACTTGCACACGCCCGATATTTCGTATGCCGTAAGCTTTACGTTATAAAGTATCCTCGGACGTCCGTCGGCATAGCTGACCGATAGGCGCGTATCCGCTGTAAATCCGCCTTTTTTGCTCTCAAGATAGCCGAGTATCTCATAGTCGTCGACCGTGCAAAGCGCGTTCATCATAGTTTTGAACTCATCGGCGCTCGGCTTCTTTTCACCGCGGCCGCTGACCGGCGAAAGCATCGCATATGCAGTGTCGTAGTCCTTTGAAACAAGGCAGTTGAGAAAATATGAAGCTATATCGCCCATTCCCGCCGTAACGGATTCAAACCGCTTGAGCGGCTCGAGAATGTCTGAATTTGTGCCGCTGCTCTGCGGCTCAAGCCCGAACTCCCGCCTCGAAACGCGCACGCCGCGCCCCGTACCGTCGTCCACCAAAAGCTGCACCCTCTCCGCCTCGGTGGCGCTCAAAAGCGAATTTATCATTGCATATATGGAAAGCCTGACAGACGAGTAATGCTCATCGCGTATCGCCTGCAATATGCTCCTATACTCATCGCTCGAAATGTCGTCACGGCTCCTCTCAAGCTCGTCTATTCGGCGCTGCATTTCTGTCTTGTCTGTGAATTTCTCCGACAGCGTCACATACAGTATGTCGCCGTCGAGCTGAACGTCGACTATATCCTCCATATCCGCCACCGCAGGCACGAGAAGACCTTCGTGCTCCTTCGGAACGCTTGCAAGCGCCTCTAATACCGCCGTCTCGGTAAGCTCGTTCGCACGCACGGAAATTGTCTGCCTGACGGCGATAAGCTTATCTGACGAGCCGAGCCTGTAGTATAGCTCAGCCTCCGCGTCCCTCGGCACTCCGTCCGCCGGATCGATGGGCGGGAGCTTCGCGTCGCCCCTTGTCTCTCTCAGCGCAACGGAAAAGCATCCTGTAGCAGAAAAAGCAAGCATTACCGCGAATATGAACAATGCGGCCATCATAAGCGCCTTATTCTTCATTTCGCTCCTCCCTTCTGACAGGCAGCGTTATCGTAAACGTGCTTCCCTTCTGCAGCGCACTCTGCACGTCTATATACCCGCCATGCATGGCAACTATGCGCTGCGCTATCGACAGCCCAAGCCCCGTGCCGCCGCTCGCGCGCGAACGCGCCTTGTCCACGCGATAAAAGCGCTCGAAAAGACGCGGCTGTGCCTCCTCGGATATGCCTATGCCTGTGTCCTTAACGCTGAACACGGCGTTTGCGCCGTCCTGCTTCACGGTAACGCTTATTTTCCCCTTGTCAGTATATTTTATCGCGTTATCTATCAAATTCATCATAACCTGCTCAAGCTTGCTCTCGTCGCCTTCTATGAGCACAGGTGAAAGCTTCGTCTCCTGCGTCAGCCCTTTCTTCGCCGCAAGCGGCGCAAGGCGTCTGACGACACGCTGTGCAAGCTCGTCCAGGCGAATGCTGCCAATTTTAAGTTCCGACGTCACGCTGTCATACCTCACGAGTTCAAGCAGGTCGTTAATTATACCCGTAAGCCTGTCAACCTCGCTGTTTATGTCCGAGAAAAACTCCTTCATTACCGCAGGGTCGGGATTATCCTCGTACAATATCGATTCTGAAAGAAGCTTCATCGTCGCAAGCGGCGTTTTCAGCTCATGTGAAGCGTTCGAAACAAATTCGTTTCTTACGCGCTCATGATCCTGTATTTGCTCGCTCATTCTGTTAAACGCGCGCGAAAGCTCCCCTATCTCGCCCTTCCCGTTCTCAGGCACCCGCGATGTAAAGTCGTTGGTGCTCATACGCCTTATCGCTCCGGTCAGCGTCACTATCGGCTTTGAAATAAAGCTTGAAAGAATAAACGTCGCTATCGCCGTGATGGCAGTCATTACGACGAACACAAGCGCGATTCGCGCAACAACCTCGTTTATGCTGTCGCTCACATCCTGTATGCTCGATGCGAAAAGCACCGCGCCTATATGCACGCCGCCGTCGATTATCGGGGCTGTATAATACGCCACCCATTCCATATCATCTATGCGGCGGCTCGACGCAGAGGTCTCCACCCTGTGGAATCCGTAATAGCTGTCGCGCCCGCCCGCAATCACCGCGCGCACTTCGTTATAAGCAAGAAAATAGCCATTATATGCGGAGGCAGAGTCCACCGTAACCGTGGCATAGTTATCGAGCACGAGTATCCTGCCGCCAAGTGCCTCCGATTTTGCCTTAATAAACGCAAATACGGCGTCTATATCTTCCTCGGCAAGCTTCGGCGCTATTTCAAACGATATTCGTTCCGTCTCCCCGAGCTGCTTGTCCACCCTTTCGGCAAGCATACTGTTTGAGAGTATGTTTATAACGATGACGCTTACAATGAGCATCGCAAACAGCGTGACGCCCATATGTATCGCCACCATGCGCGAACGTATCGAGCCGAAAAAGCCGCGCTTACGCAAAGTAGTACCCTACCCCCCATTTTGTCATTATGTATTCGGGGTTTGCAGGATCGCTCTCTATCTTTTCCCTCAAACGCCTTATGTGCACATCGACTGTTCTGAAGTCGCCCACATAGTCGACGCCCCACACCCTATCGAGCAAATCCTCACGGCTGTAAACCTTGCCCGGATTATTCATAAAAAGCTGCAGCAGGTCAAATTCCTTCACCGTAAGGTTTGCCGGTACGCCGCGCACAGTCACGCTGCGGCTGCCGAGATTTATTTCAAGGCCGCGTGATTCAAGCACAAGCTTTGGCGTTTCCTTTGCACCGCCCGTACGCCTGAGTATTGTCTTTATGCGCGCCTTCACCTCAAGTATATTAAACGGCTTCGTCATGTAATCATCCGCGCCGTATTCAAGGCCGAGTATCTTATCCATATCCTCGCCCTTTGCCGTAAGCATGATTATAGGCACATCGCTTGTTTCGCGCGTGCGCTGGCATACCTCTATGCCCGACAGCCCGGGAAGCATAACGTCGAGCAAAACAAGATCGTAATTATTTGACTGTATCATTTTGAGGGCCTGCTCGCCGTCCGTGGCAGAATCGGTTTCGTAGCCGTCCTGTTCAAGCGAAAACTTCAGCCCCTTAAGTATAAGGGGTTCGTCGTCGACGAGAAGTATGCGCTTTGCCATGCTTATCACCTCTTAATTTTTACTTGAGTATATTATACCACATTTATTCACATCATCACGCACGTTGTGCAAATTGTAGTCATTTTGCGCGGATATCGGGCAGCGGCGCTTCCGCCGTCCGTCTTGTAAAATAATAATCGTTATCCGTTATTGCTAACTATGCTGTTACGCTGATAAAAAAGCGGCGGCGCCGCTTTCAGGTTATAATGCTTTTCTGCATCAATCGTGGAAAAGCTTTTTATCCGAAGTAATGAATCTCAACAAGCAGGTCGTCGATCAACACTCCGTTTATTTTTGTGCCTATTCCGTCAAACTCTATCGCAATCCGTCCGACCGCGCCGTCCTTCGTCTTGAAATCAACATATGTTGCGCCGTCCGTAGCCGTAACAATGAATTTCGTGCCCGCTTCAAGCTTCCCGTCCTTGTATTTACCGTTGGACTGAAGGAATTTTACTTGAAATTCAGCCTTTACACACATCATGCCGTCCTCGTAGGCGTCAAACTCATTGCTTATATCATAGTCGCTGACGCGGTCGATACCGCTTTGCGAATACTTGTAGTCGGCTATGCACCCTATCGTGCCGAAGTTTTGTAAAGTCGAGTAGCCGCGGATCAGACCGTTTTCTATGCCCTCGAAGCTGAAGCGCCCTTTGACGACGTCCCTGTCGCTGCTGCCGATGGGTATAATATGCGTCTCCGAAAGCAGCTCATCTCCGGTCTCGGCCACAATGACGTAAAAGCCACCGCCGAGGCGCTTCGTTATGAACGGATTGATGCCGCCTGTGTCAGGCAGCTCAAGAAATGTGCCCGGTATGCAGTATGACTTGCATTCTTCGCCGTCAACCACATAGAAATAATAGCTGTAAAACGTCCACGCGCCCGGCTCGTTTTCATCTATCTCCTCATCGGGCTCGCTCGTCATGCATATTATTTCGCGTTCGCTATCGCCGTCAAAATCGAATAATACAGGGGTGTCGAGCAGCAGCATGGGTTCGCCCTGTTCGTTCAGCGTAGGCTCAACCGGCTCGGGGAACTGCTTTGATTCTATCGTTATTGACGGCGTCGGCTCGGGCGTCGGCTCGAATATCTCCTGAGACTCCGTAGGCGCAGGCGTCGGCACATCATCGGGTACGACCGCAGGCTTACAGGAAAAAGCGCAGAGCGCAGACAGCAGCAGCGCAAAAGCAGCCGTAATACTCTTACTTGATTTCATGTTTGTTATTTCCCTTCGTTTTTTATAAATTCATTTCAAAACAATTCTTAATCAACTTTTTCCCATGTACAGCATCATACACCACAGAACGCGCATTGTTCCAAAGAATACTGAAATCACGCCTCCTTTCTTCAGCGCTGCTGTCGTGCAGTCTGCACTGTAAAGCGAGAGCATTTCTTCCTCTCTCATATGTTCCCAAAAAAGCTGAAATATTACAATAAGGCACAAAATATATTTTTTATATGCAAACATGTGGAAACAAGAAAAAGCAGAGCAAATGCTCTGCTTTTTCATGGTATCCGGCAGCTGCCTATCTTCCCAAGCCGTGTCCAGCTCAGTA
>SFDB01000052.1 GCA_004558825.1 Clostridiales bacterium | reverse complement strand
ACTTTTTATTTCGCGACCGCAACTGGCTTCCGCGGCTATGACAAGATGCCGGATACCGATACGCATATAGTCAGAGCCGCCTGCAAAGCTAAGCTCAGCTGGTGCGCCGACTTTGAAAAAATGAAGAGCGAGCATATCCGCGATTTTTCGTCGCTCTATAACCGCCAAAGCATTTCTCTCGGCTCGGAGTCCGATGAAAATACCGATGAGCTGCTGAAAAACGCCAAGGACGGCGGAGACATAAGAGCGCTCTGCGAGCTGTTCTATAATTTCGGAAAGTATATGACTATCTCCGCGAGCAGGCAGGGCGGCCGGCCGATGAATCTCCAGGGCATATGGAACGCCTCAGTGCGCCCGCCGTGGAGCAGCAACTATACAGTCAATATCAACACCCAGATGAACTATTGGGGCGCGTCGGCGTGCGGGCTTTCCGAATGCATCGAACCGCTTCTTCAAATGGTGTGGGAGACGGTGCAGACCGGCAGAAAGACCGCGAAGATAAACTACGGCTGTTCGGGCTTCGCCTGCAACCACAATGTCGATATCTGGCGAAAGACTCCGCCTGTTTTGGGCGCCCCGAACTATATGCTCGAACCGCTGTGCGGAGTGTGGCTTGCAAATGAAATTTGCACTCATTATAAAAACGGCGCCCTCTCGCAGTATCGTGAAAGAGTAATTGAAATAGCCGAAGAGGCGGCGCGGTTCGCGGCGGACTATCTCGTCATGCACGAGGGTGAATATGTCATTTGCCCGTCACCCTCGCCCGAAAACAGCTTCAGGCGCGACGGCAAGAGCTGCTCTCTCGACTATGCTTCGGCGTTTGATATGGGTCTTGTCAGAGAGGCGTTTGCGAACGCGCTCGAGCTCTCGGACGACGAAGATTTGAAGAGTATTATCGCCGAAAAGAGCGGAAAGCTCAGGGGTTTCAAAGACGGCAAGTACGGAATCTGCGAGTGGCACACCGATTTCGACACCCCTGAGAAGGGTCACCGCCATTTCTCGCCGCTCTATGCTTTCTATCCCGGGCATATAATCGGCTACCGCCGCGACGGCGAAAAGCGCGAGTGGGTGCGCAAACTCTTTGAATACAGAATCGACAATTCGAGCCAGTATATCGGCTGGTCGGCGGCGTGGGCGATATGCCTTGCGGCGCGCCTGCGAGATGCCGTGACCGCCGAGAAAGTTACGCGCAACTTCCTCTGTCATTCGGTTTTCAAGAATCTTTTCTGCGTCCATCCGCCGTTCCTGTTCCAGATTGACGGCAACATGGGCTATGTCGCGGGACTCAACGAGATGCTCGTGACGAGCGAGGACGGCGTTGCGGAGCTTCTGCCCGCGCTCCCGAACGGCTGGACGAACGGCAGCGTTAAAAATATCATTGTTGACGGAGCGAAGCTGTCATTCGGCTGGGAGGACGGAGCAATAATTAATCTCAGCAGCGACCGACCGATGCGCGTGCGCTCGGCTTATCCTATAAAAAATGCGGATTCAAATATTATTATTGAGGAGATGTCGGAATGAAAAAGGCGTCAAGATTTTTGTGAGCATAATAACAGCTCTCGCGGTTGCGGCGGGTGCAGTGTGCCTGACCGTGACCTTTGCCGGCAAGAAGTATACCCCGGCGGAGAACACGGCATATAAAGTGCTCCAGATAACCGATGTACATATTCTCAACAATCCGAAAAAAGATGCCAAGGCGTTCAAGACGATAACCGAGATGGTGAACACGACTCATCCCGATCTCATCATGGTCACCGGCGATATAACCAGCGAAAAAGAGAATATGACCGCCTTCCACACCTTCGGCGAGTTCATGGAGAGCTTCAAAATCCCGTGGGCGTTCGTTTTCGGCAACCATGAGGGACTCGACAACGGTCACGATGCCGACGACGTTGTTGACGGAATAAAAATCGCCGATAAGCAGCAGCTCAGCGATTATCTTGAGAGCCTCGAATACTGCGTCTATGAGCGCGGCGACGAAAATGTTGACGGAATGGGCAACTATTACCGCAACGTGACCGACAAAAACAGCAAGGTCATCATGTCGCTGATAATGATGGACAGCAACAGCTATGATTCTGTCAACAACGGCTACGATCATTTCCACGACAACCAGGTCGCGTGGTATGAAAAGACCGTCAAGCAGATTGCAAAGCAGGTAAACGGCGACGAAAGCCGCGTCGTGCCCTCCATCGCGTTCTTCCATATCCCTATGCAGGAGTTCAAAACCGCATATGACAAGGGCGAGCGCATCGCGGGCGCAAGGCTCGAAAAAGAGTGCAGCCCCGCCGTTGACGATCAGATGTTTGAGACGATGGAGAAGCTCGGCAGCACCGTCGCGTGCTTCGCGGGTCACGACCATATGAACAACTATTCCGCCGAATATCACGGGATAAGGCTCAGCTACGGTCTATCGTGCGACCATAATATCTATGTCGTGCCTTTCAGGGGCGGCCAGCTTATAAATATCAAAAACGACGGCACATTCACCGTCCAAAGGCTCATTCGCCACAGGGGACAGAGCACCGTGACGATTGGAAAAGAAAAATAAACAAAAAGCCGCTCCTTAATGGGGCGGCTCAATTTATATACTAAAAACACAAAAGCCATCCCTTTTTCAGAGATGGCTTTTGTGTTTACTCTTCTGCCGTTTCGCGGCTGTATCTTCTCAGCGATATCCTGCCTGCCGTCAGCATGACACCCTCAAGCATCA
>SFDB01000051.1 GCA_004558825.1 Clostridiales bacterium | reverse complement strand
CCGTGCGCCGCAGGTAAATATAAAGGAAACGAGCATCACCGTAGCATCGCCGCGACTCGACGCAGTAGCAGGCGAGATATTCTCGCTCTCGCGTTCGGCTGCGGCGCAGGCTATAGCCTCGGGCGCGGTGACCGTAAACGACGAGCAGGTGTTGAAAGCCGACCGCCGCCTCTCCCCAAAAGACAAAATCGTTCTGCGCGGCAAAGGCAGAGCGATTCTCGGCGAAGAGTTCACGCAGACAAAGAAGGGCAGAGTCAGGATAGGGGTCAAAAAATCTGTGTAATAATGCGGCAAGACACTTTTGATAATCGACTTCTACCTTCGCGTCACCCGGCAAAAGCCTTTATACTTCCCACGATGAAAAAAGCCTACCCAATTTTTATGTTGGGTAGGCTTTTTAAACTCATTTAATTTTCCACCGATTCGCATGATATTTTATGCGATTTTTTTACTTTTCAAGCTCATATACCCGCTGCCGACCATACACAAATTCATCAAGGACATAGAGCTTTGCGTCGCTGAGTTTTTCGTTTTCAAACCATATTTCCACAACGACCGGGCAATATATTTCATCCGAGCCGTAGCTCCCCGCATGGCTCACGCGGCAGTATTCGTTCTCTTCACCGTTTTTAAGCGTCACGAATTTTGCGAACACATCGCCGTTTTCTCCGGCAAGCTTTTTCATGACCTCGTCTTTTCTGTCTCCGACGCGGACTGTTTTGAAGTTCTGATAACAGCTTCTTCCGCCGCTTCCGCCGGAATGATGATCCGGGACATAGCCGTATTTATCCTTGACGGCGGCTCCGCTTCCGACTCCCTTGGATTCTACGCAGCCGTCGGAATCGGCTCTGAGATAAACAAAACCGTTGCTGCCGTTTCGCCCGTAAATGTCGTTGTCGTCATAGAATATGTTCGGATTGATAAACACGGTATAGCCCTCGTCTGTAACCGTAAGTTCAAGCTCACCGAGCGAATATTTAAGACGCTTGCTCATTTCTCTGCTCTGCGTTTTGCGGTATTCGTCAAACGGCATATAGCCCTGAACGCGAAGTCTCCGCACCGCCTCATTATAATCCATGCCGAGGTCTATAGATTCGAACGCCGCTTCGCTCTGCTTGCATATCCCGTCCGAGGTCTCGAACTTTTTTCCGTTCATTACATACTTATAGCTCCTGTAAAACTTCTCCGTGCCCGTGTACATAAAAGTCAAGCCTATCGCCGCCGCGCACAGGACGGATGCCGTTATTATAATGCCTTTTTTGCTCTTTTTCTCCGGCGTGCCTTTTTTACGTAGCCTTATAAACAGTATAAGCGACACCAACGCGAGCCCGATGTCAAGCACGATACCCGCTATAAAAGAAATATATTCATTGACAAGTTCTTGCTCGCTCGCAAATTTATATGTAATCAGCGGAGTTGTTTTTTCGAGCAGAAACCCGATATCACTGATGAGCGCATATATCGCAGGCTGAGAATATCCGCTGTAAAGAACGGTTGCTCCGGACAGCAGGTGGGCTATTCCCATCGCGAGCAGTGTCTTTTTCAAGCCCTTTCTGTAAATCACCGCCAAAGCAAGTGACATAGTGAACACAATAACAAAGCTCACAAAAACTTCATACGCCTGCGGGTTGCCCTTTGACTCTACCATAGTGACAAATATTCCGCACGACACAGCCGTAAATATCACAAGTATTGTCAGCACAAACGCCAAAATCGGCATCCATATTTTTTCGCCGTAGACTTTCTCGAAATCCTTTTTCACCATTGCGGTTACACCTCCGTCGTCGCCCATATCGGCCAGCGCTTTTTGGATGCTCTCATCTTCGCTATAGCCGATCTCGGTATAAAAATCGATGTGGTCGGATATATGATCCCGCAGCTCCTCGCGGATAAGCTTCTGCCGCCTTTTCGAGAGCTTTTCGGGAATCACAGAATCGAGGTAGCTTTCTATTCTTTTGTCCATTTTCTCTACCTCAGACCACCGAGGGTGCTAACCCGCTCCTTATCACCTTTTCGACTGCGCTCGAATACGAATGCCAGTCCTCGGTCGATTTGTTGAGCATTTTCAGCCCTCTGTCGGTAATGTGATAATATTTGCGCCTTTTGCCGCGCTCTCCGTCCTGCCAATAGGACTTCACGAGCCCCTCCTGCTCGAAGCCGTGGAGTATCGGGTAGAGCGTGCCCTCCTTGAACGAGAACACAAACTCGCTGCGCTGTTCGATCTCCTTGATGATCTGGTAGCCGTACATGTCCCCTGTTCCGAGGACGGACAGCACGAGCAGCGAGCTGCTGCCCTTTGACAGTTCTTTCTGGATATTCATATAAAGTCCTCCTTTTATCATAGAGTTTCTATACATCGGCGTTCTATGTATATAACATAGCATTATATTTCTGTTCTGTCAAGCGGGTTTTGTAAAAAATGCCGCCCAGTTTCATGCAGGCGGCATATTTATATCAATTTTATTTTATCACAACCACCGTGTTCGGGCGCATTGTCAGAGTGAATCCGCCGTTGTTCGAGGCTATCGTCTCAAACGGCTCCATGTCGTGCTCCTCATCGAGCGTATAAATAGTATATAGCCTGTCTTCGCCCGTTTCGACCTTGAATGTGCGCGGCAGAGGCGCGGCGTCGTCTGTATAATATGCGACGAGCAGCATCTGAGTCTCCCCGTCCGCCGCGGCGACGGAATAAATATCCGGCACATCGCAGCTCAGGGCGCATTCATCTTGAAGCGAGAGCAGCTCGCCC
>SFDB01000050.1 GCA_004558825.1 Clostridiales bacterium | reverse complement strand
ATAAACGGTATAGCCCGCACTTTTGAGCGCGAGCGCGGTCTGCATGCCTATGCCTGACGTTCCCCCGGTCAGGACTGCTATCTTTTTATCCATAAAATGCACCTCAGAACTGAATAACAGGTAGATTATACCACAACTGTATTGCATATTCAATGCGGGCGGAGAATGCAAAAATTTCTTTTTTCTGTTGACAAAGGCGAAAATACATGATAGCATATATGCATAGATACTCAATGCATTGAGTAAAATTGTATACGAGGTGATAGTATGAAAATAAGCAAGGAACTCGCAAAGGGCAGCACGGGGCTGTTGGTGCTCAGCGTCATATCAAAGACCGATATGTACGGCTACCAGATAATCAAGACGCTCGAAGTGATGAGCGAAAACGTGTTCAGCCTCAACGAGGGCACGCTCTACCCCATTCTGCACTCGCTCGAAAAAGAGGGTTCGCTCAAATCTTATTGGTGCGAAGCGGAGGGCAGAAAACGCAAATACTATAAGATAACCGAATCGGGGCTCGCCGAGCTCGCGGACAAAAAACGCGAGTGGCAGAGCTTCTCAGGCGCCGTTTCAAAGGTACTGGGAGGTGCGAAGCTTGCAGCAGAGGTTTGACAAATTTCTCGACTATGTCTGCGGCGATATAATATCAGACCGTGAGCGTGAAAATGCCAGAAATGAGCTTTATGACCACTTGATGTGCACCTACGAATGCAACCTCGCGCAGGGCATGGACGAAGAAAAAGCGGCGATTGAAGCGGAGAACTCCATGGGCGACAAGAACGATGTCAAGACAAAGCTCGGTCAGGTTCACGCAAGTTTTCCCGAGCTCAGATTCAAGAGTGCGCTGGCGCTCGTTATCGCCGGATTTTTCTTCGCATCGTTCCAAATAAATCTGCTCAGCGGCATGGACATACTCACGAAGCTGTTCGGTCAATCGCTGATGATAGCGGGCATATTCTGCCTGCGCAAGGCACACAAGAAGCTCGGATTGGCCTTCGCCGCGATAATGGGACAATATGTTCTTTCGGGCGCTTCAACGGTGCTGACTCCGATTGCGGAGGATCACCCGCTCCCAATCTTCATTCTTTCGCTACTCGGCGCGATATGCGGAGCGGCGTTCTGGATTCTTTTTGTCGGCGGGCTGATTGATCTCACAAGAGGCCGCGAGGACGCAGAGGCTCTGCATCTCCCGCTGTGCGCTGTGTCGAACGTGCTTCTCAGTGCGCTCAGCGGCGGGACATACATATATATGTACATCACAAAAACGGCATCCCTAAACTCGGAAAACGCGCCGATTTTCTTCCTTATCGCGATATCGCTGGTTATACTCAACATGATAATCACGATAGCCGTTCTGCGGCGGGCAAATAAGTTCCTCTACGAGAGCGGTCACGAATATGAGGCGGAGAGCTCCGGGCTGAAGAAAGCCGCCGTAACGCTCTGCGCGTTCGCGCTGGTGCTCGCGGCATGCGCGGGTTTCGACGCATATCGTCTGACGAGAAAAGCCGAAATTGAGCCGTACAGCACGGCGGACATCGCAATGGACGCAAACGAGCGCGCGAGAATAGAAAACACCCTTGCGGACTACGGAGTTGACAGAGAGGTTCTGAAGCTTCTGCCGAACAGCGAGATTATGCGATTCCGCAACACGGCGAGTATCGACAAGCTGACAGACATGTCTCTTCAGGACATCAAATACACAAAGGAATATCAGCGCCGCAGGAACAGCGACGGCAAGCTTCAATCCGGAGTCTACACGATGGGCACTACCGGCGATCGGTCATATTATTTTGAAAATTTAACATACTGCGTCACGGATAACGACGGCAAGAAACGGCTGCTCTGTTCTTTTGAGCTAAAAGATATTGAATCCGCCAAGAAGGACAATATAAAAAACTATGTCGACTGCCTTGAATTCGAGAAAAGCGACGCAAACAAAAGTCTGATGACATATCAGGTATACAGAAACAACGACTCGTTTTTCATCCTGACTCAAGAAGACGGTCAGGAACTGAAAAACAAGCCGCTGAATATCAAGAGAAAAACCGACGCGCTCGGAAACACGGCGATTTCCGAGGTCGAATTCCAATGCAAGCCGGGGATGAGGATTTTCTACACCGCAGACCTCACCATAGCCGACACGCCATATCCGATATATGACATAAAGCTCGGAGCCTCGTACATTCATCGCAAAAGACCGATACTGTGGATATCCGAACGCACACCGAAAACTCAGATAGATTCAGAGCAAGGGCAGCGATTCTGCTGGGTGAGATCAGCCATAAGAACATTATATGTCCCGTATCTCAAGAGCGAAGCCCCATACGAGACGACCGAGCCCGAAGAAGAGACGACGGAGCGCGTCATCCACGGAAATTCAATCGAAGAGATGGCCGCGAGCTAAGATAAAAATGAGCCTCCGATATACGGAGACTCATTTTATTTTTATTACATCTCGCCGAGGGCGAAGGTATCCGAGAGCCAATCGGTGCAGAGCTTCACCCACTGGGAAGCGCGGGCATTTTCTATGACCGACTTAGGGTTATCGCAGACGCTCGGGGTGCACAGCGAGAAGCCGTGCCAGCCCTTGGCGAAAATATGCATCTCGAACGGCACCTCGTTTTTTGTGAGCGCCTCGGCATATTTTATGGAGTTTATTATCGGGACGGTTTTGTCCGACGCGCTGCCGAAGATGAATGTGGGTGGAGTATTTCTATCCACATGTTCTTCGAGCGACGGCACGGGGAACGCCAGAATACGGCTTATCTCGGAGAGGATGCACGGATAGCCGAGGATACAC
>SFDB01000049.1 GCA_004558825.1 Clostridiales bacterium | reverse complement strand
CGTTATTCCGCGTGCCTTTTCTTCCGGCGCCTTATCGATTTCATCATAGCGCATTGCCGCGGCATGTCCCTGCTGCGAAAGCGCCATCGTGATGGCCGCCGTCAGCGTTGTCTTGCCGTGGTCAACGTGACCGATCGTGCCGATGTTTACATGCGGCTTGGTTCTTTCAAATTTTGCCTTTGCCATTATAAAATCCTCCTGTTTATTTCGCCGGAAAATATTGTGTGCGTGGCGATATGTTTGGAGCGGGTGATGGGAATCGAACCCACATGGCCGGCTTGGGAAGCCGGAGCTCTGCCACTGAGCTACACCCGCGCTTTAGCAGGATGCAGTTCGCCCACACATCAAAATACGGCGATATTATTCTAATTCACCCATTTTCGTTTGTCAATACGCGAAAGAATAATATTCCCCGTTTATTCTCTCGATTTAACGCTCGGTGCGGTTTCCGCGCGGCTTTTGCACGCCGCTCGTTCGGTACCCCTCACATATATGCGGCAGTAACGCTTATGAACACACGATTGACAAACCGAATCATCGCCTCCTTGTCGAACCTGTCGTAGCCGTCCACAACCACGCAGAGGAGGCCGTTTGACAGGCAAAGATACAGCATTTCCAAATCCTGCTCTGTCGCTTTGCCGAGTTTTGCACGCCAAGAGGAGATACTCAGATCGTGCGCGTAATCTATCATCTTATGCAGGAGTGTTGTGCTGCGGCGCCCGAATATCAGCACGCGGCATACCTCTTCATTCTTCTCGATTATGTCGTAAATCGCCGTCACAAGCTTCGTGATGTCAAACATCGGCACGCATTTTTCCATCGACAGCTCAAAGTCGCGCAACAGGTCGTTTTCGATGTTCTCGAGCAGCGCGAAGCAGTCGGCATAGTGCGTATAAAACGTCGCCCGGTTCAGACCCGCTTTGTCGCAGACCTCTCTGACGGTTATCCTGTTGACCGTCTTTTCCTTCATCAGCTCCAGAAGCGCGTTTTTCAGCACCATTTTGGTGTATTTTACCCTTGCGTCAGTCTTCATGCCTTCTCCACAAAAAGTTTACAAAGTTAATCGACGCTTCGATAAAAAGTGTCGATGATCTTTCGGTTCGGAGAAATGTGTTTATATTTTTCCGAACACCATGAATTATAATATAATTGTGGAAGATAATCAACACATGTATTGCTAAATATTGAAAGGAGGAAGCATTATGTATCAGCATTATCTTTTAACGGGCGCGACGGGCTTTCTCGGCAGGACGCTCGTGAGCGAAATGGACAGACGCGGCATGAATGTATCCGCGCTCGTCATGAAGTCAGATCCGTTTGTTGCCGAGCTGCCCGACGGCGTTTCTGTTTTTTACGGCGACGTATCCGATAAAGCTTCAATGCGTCCGTTTTTTGAGAGCGGCGGCGAAAACTTCTGCGTAATTCACTGCGCGGGCATAATATCGATAGCTTCTGCACATGACGAGCGTATATACCGCGTAAACGTCGGCGGCACAAGGAACGTCGCGGAGCTGTGCGAAGCCTATCACGCTTCAAAGCTTATATATGTCAGCTCCGTCCATGCCATTCCCGAGCTGTCCTCAGGCGATATCATCACCGAGCCGAAACGCTTTTCCCCAAGCGCCGTATGGGGCGATTACGCAAAGAGCAAGGCTTCGGCTACCCAAATCATGCTCGAATTTGCACGCAGAGGACTTAATGCGAGCGTCGTACTGCCCTCGGGCATAATCGGACCCGGAGACACTGCGCGCGGCAATATTACCGAAATGCTGCTTGCGTTTTGCAAGGGCAGGCTTCCCTTCGGCGTACGCGGCGGATATGATTTCGCAGACGTACGCGACGTTGCGGACGGCATTCTATCGTGCGCCGAAAAGGGCCGCATTGGCGAATGCTATATTCTTTCGGGACATTATTCCTCCATCCGCAACCTGCTTGCCTCTGCCGGCTCAGTTATCGGCCGCGCCAAGCCGCCTCTCTGCGTACCTATCGGTATTGCCCGGGCAGTCGCGCCGCTTTCCGAAACTATAAGCCGAATAAGGAAAAAGAAGCCGTTTTTTACGCCGTATTCAATCGCGGTCCTTGCCTCCAACGGATGTTTTTCGCATCGCAAGGCCTCGTACGAGTTCGGCTATGAGCCGCGAAGCCTCGACGAAACGCTGCGCGATACGGTTCTGTGGCTGAGTCAGTTTTTTGACAAAAACGGGGCGACGCCCTTTTGCGGCAGACGGCCGGGCATGACTTGCTCGAATTTGCAAAACCCATAAGGCAAAACGCTTCCGTTTCTATTCACCCTCTGTGTTCCGAAGGCTCGCAGGGGGTGAAGCCATCGCAAGGACGATTTTCCTTTTGATTCCGTCTTAATGATGATATAATTATAATTACAGAAAAACGGAGGTTGCGCATGAGGCTGCCGGAAGCATTTTTAACGCGAATGAAAATCGAGCTTGGAGACGAATACGAAAGCTTCGTGTGCCAATACAGTATGCCGCCGATACGCGGTCTGCGCGTAAACACGCTCAAAACAGACTTGGACTCATTCAAACGCCTTTGCCCGTGGAGCATAACGCCGTCGGGGATAATAGACGAAAGCTTTGTTCTCAACGAAGATGTGGCCGGAATCGGAGTCCATCCTTACCATATAGCGGGGCTTTTTTATATGCAGGAGCCGTCTGCCGCAAGCCCCGTGGCATCTATCGACGAATATGAGAATAAGCGCATACTCGACATGTGCGCCGCACCCGGCGGCAAGTCGGGCGCGATAGCCGCGCGTATGCACGGAACGGGCCTGCTCGTTTCAAACGAAATCGTAAAAAAGCGCGCCGTGACGCTCGTTAGA
>SFDB01000048.1 GCA_004558825.1 Clostridiales bacterium | reverse complement strand
AGCGATATTGTAAAAATCGAGATTGACGAATTGCGTTTTCTGACCGGCTGTAATGAAATAAATAAAGCTGTTGAGATATTCAGAACGTGCTACCCGAATGTTGCATTACTGACTGTGACTGCGGGGCGCAGCGGAAGCCGCGCATATTATAAAAATATTTATGCCGAAGCGCCGACTTTTCTCAATGTAAAGACGATAGACACAACCGGAGCGGGCGATACTTTCTGTGCTTGCTGTATAGACTGGTTTTTGAATAACGGCGGCAAAGAGGTTAAAGAAGCTGAACTCAGGAATATGCTTGTTTTCGCAAACGCTGCCGCATCTCTTGTGACCTGCAAAAAGGGAGCGCTGCTCTCGATGCCGGAAATATCGGATATAAATAATCTAATCAAGGAGAACGAAAACAATGAGTGAACTCTATGATTCAATAAGGCTGACCCGTTCCGCCGCCACATTTACGCGCGCTTTGGGCATCGATGCTCCCGACGGTGCAGATGCCCCGTGCGACATAGTGCTCGACAAACTCTTTGCCGAGTTCGGCGAAGACGGAGCAGACAGAGTGTTTATATATAACCCCGACGCTATCGCACTGTGGCTGTTTCAGAAATATACTGAATTGTTCAAAGATGTGATACTCAGAACACAGATTCAGCTCCCAATGCTCTCCGTTATGCCGAGCGTGACGCCGGTCTGCTTCGCTTCGATGTATTCGGGCGTTATGCCGGAGATTCACGGCATAATGAAATACGAAAAGCCGGTTTTAAAAATAGCGACGGCTTTTGATGTCCTCGCCGACGCAGGCAAACGCTGCGCAATCGTCTCGACCGAGGGCGACAGTATTTCAAAAATCTTCCTTGAGCGTAACATTGATTACTACATATATCCGTCCGTTGAAGAATGCAACGCAAAAGCGCTTGAGCTGATAGATTCAGATGAATACGATTTCATCACGCTCTATAACGGCAACTATGACGGCACGATGCACCGCTGGGCGCCGGAGGGTAAAGAGTCGATTGATGCGCTCAAGGCTAATATAGCCGTATTTTCAGAGATACACGACGCTATAAAAGCGAAGTGGAGCGGGCATAAAACTCTGCTGGGCTTCTGTCCCGATCACGGCTGCCATGAGATAGACGGAGGCGTGGGAAGCCACGGACTTGATATGCAGGAAGACATGAATATAATTCATATGTTCTCGTTTATAAAATAAATAATCAGCACCGCATGATTTTTCAATGCGGTGCTGTGTTTTTTGTTTATATATTGAACCCTGTAAAGAACTTATATGCGGCGTAAACAGCTGCAATTGCGGCAATGCCGATGCCGATTTTTATGAGTATCGGTTTGACTGCGCGCGGGCTGGTCGGCGCGTGCTTATAGATAAACTCTTTGACCGGGGTCTTTATCTTTGTTCCGCAGAGTTCTTTGAATGTCATGGTATGGGTTTTGTATTCGCGAGGTGCAGTCTCGTCGAGCTCAAAGATTCGCACTCCCCTGTTTTCGCCTGGACCGTACACATTGAATCCCGCGCCCTGAGTATATCCGAGATCAACGCCTTTGTATTTTACGACAAAGCTGTTGTTGTGATCGTGACCGACATATATGCCGAGGACATCGCCCTTTTCGCTCATCGCCTCAAATTCGCCGGTGTTTACATCGGGAGAAGCGGGCGATTCGAGCATAAATCCGCCTTCGGCGATAGTTTCATTATTGAGCACAAAATACTCATTTTCATGCGCTCCGTATGCCGGGACTGCGCCCTTAGTGCCCTTGGGCACTTTCTTTATTACATCGAAAAACTCCGGAACGGGGATGTGCTGAAACACGAGCGACGGCAGATAGTCTCCGTTTTCGGCTTTGAGCTGTTCGCGGCGCGAGACATACCATTCTATCTGTTTTTTGTCGATGGGCGCATATCCTGCTCCGTCCTTTGCCTTGCCGTGGGAGTCGATTATATATAACTCAAACACAGGCTTGTCTTCGGTGCTCGAATATATTTGAATATCAGCCGTTCCGACATCGTCGGCATTTCTAAGATCGCCGCTTATAAAATTGTCGTACTTCGCGTAGAACTTGTACTGACCGCGATTATCAATGCCGCACTGCGCGTCGTGATTGCCGTAGGTCACCATAAACGGAATGTTTCTCTTTGCAATCGGCTCAACGAGAATATCTATGGTGCTCTCAATTATTGCAGGATCTTTTTTGAACTTCTTTGAATAGCCCTTTATCTGATCGCCCGTGAAAATAACAAGGTCGGGCTTTTCGCGGTCAAGCGCATTGTTTATGAGACTCAGCGTGTCAGGTGACACGGCGGGAATCTCCTGAGTATCGGCTATCTGCATTATCTTGAATTTATGGTCGGAGTTGAATCTGAGCATTATTCCGTTCCCCTTTCACTTTTATAGTATTTGTTGAAAAGCTCATTTAAAGCGCTTTCAGAATTATTCTGTCAGCTATATATTCTCGAAGTCTTTCGTCTATAGCTTGCATACAGCGTCTCCTTTTAGGTTCTGACTATATATTACCATCAAAACCGCGATTTTTCAATTCATTTTGTCTTTTTCGGCTTGACGGAAGCTTTAGTTTGAATTAATATTATCTTATAACCTTTATGAGGATGTGAATCAATGAAAGAGAAAAAAGCCAAGCGCAGCTCCGGCGGGATATCATGGATATTCGGATATCTCGGTTTCGGCGTGGGCGCTATCGGAATGGATCTGAGCTACGGTCTGTTCAACTCGTTCCTTACAAAGTATTTAACCGATGTTCTTCTGCTCAATGCAACTTTCCTGCTTATCGTGCCGACTCTCGCGCGTATATGGGACGGCATCAA
>SFDB01000025.1 GCA_004558825.1 Clostridiales bacterium | reverse complement strand
TCACAGCGATGTCAAGGGTGGCGGTGATGAGAGTACAACTTTACGATTTTACAAGTCTAAAACTCTCATTTCTGTGTCCAGTTTTTGTTGACAAGTGCACGCTTAGTAATCAGCACGTTTAACACCTCTGCTTCAAAATTTACAATCCACTATGGTGAGATTAAGACGACATCAAGCGCAATTATGAAACTGCATTAGCAAGATTTACAATCCACTATGGTGAGATTAAGACTACAGATATACGCCTCCTAAATATGTCTGACATACATTTACAATCCACTATGGTGAGATTAAGACGATATTCAAAGGGTATCACCGTCAATACGAAAGCAAGATTTACAATCCACTATGGTGAGATTAAGACGTTTTTTTATGCTCCATTTGCGTAGAGCTTCGCTGTAATTTACAATCCACTATGGTGAGATTAAGACGAAAAAATTATATTTATAAGCAGCGAAAAAAATGAAAATTTACAATCCACTATGGTGAGATTAAGACCTTTCCTTCTGGTTCTACAATCTTAACTTCAATGCGATTTACAATCCACTATGGTGAGATTAAGACAAATGCAGCTGCTATCAATCGTTTACGTTGATAGCATTTACAATCCACTATGGTGAGATTAAGACATCTGTAGAAAATCTAAAACGTCAGTTCGCCCAACATTTACAATCCACTATGGTGAGATTAAGACTGAGAGGATTGCCATAGAGAACCCAATCGGCATCATATTTACAATCCACTATGGTGAGATTAAGACGATAGACTTCGCATTATCGACGATTCCAATCAATTCTATTTACAATCCACTATGGTGAGATTAAGACGAGCCGCCCTTTTAACTCCGCTTCCACTTGCTTCATATTTACAATCCACTATGGTGAGATTAAGACGTAAATTCAGTTACAGTCCATGTACTATCGAAATTATTTACAATCCACTATGGTGAGATTAAGACACCTCCATCGCAGCGTTACCTAACGTCCACATGTCGACATTTACAATCCACTATGGTGAGATTAAGACAATCTTGCACGAACACTCAACCGCTTTCGCTATGCTTATTTACAATCCACTATGGTGAGATTAAGACAAGTCTCGCTTTTTGTGTTCTTGCGCGCGATCAGCATTTACAATCCACTATGGTGAGATTAAGACGCACAACGTATTGATGTTTCCCGCTCGGCGTTCAATATTTACAATCCACTATGGTGAGATTAAGACGGTATCGACATCCGTGCCGCCCGTCCAGTCGCCGATATTTACAATCCACTATGGTGAGATTAAGACTCCGTGGTTATGATGATACGCTTCGGATTGTCTTTAATTTACAATCTACTATGGTGAGATTAAGACCGCAATAAATCCCTTGTGCTTACGCCCGATGAAAAATTTACAATCCACTATGGTGAGATTAAGACGCGCTTACATCGTCCGATTTTTCGAGCTTTCCTTCATTTACAATCCACTATGGTGAGATTAAGACGCAAATAAGTTCCCGCGCGCCACAGATAATAAAAAATTTACAATCCACTATGGTGAGATTAAGACATAGATAGCGTTTCCGTCCGCGTCTGTTTCGCCCGTATTTACAATCCACTATGGTGAGATTAAGACGCAAACGCTCCTCAAGGAATACCACTTGCGGAAGCAAATTTACAATCCACTATGGTGAGATTAAGACCGCGCCATCGTTAATATACCCCCACATTTCAGAGTTATTTACAATCCACTATGGTGAGATTAAGACCCTTTCCGTCACACGCAAGCACGGCCTTAGTCTTAATTTACAATCCACTATGGTGAGATTAAGACAATTTCGGCGTCAGTCATACCACACCTCCTTTTATATTTACAATCCACTATGGTGAGATTAAGACGTCATCAAGATATGACGTTCAAGGTTCGTCGCGTGAAATTTACAATCCACTATGGTGAGATTAAGACTTCGATGGTCGGCGTTACCTGCACTGCTTCCGCATTATTTACAATCCACTATGGTGAGATTAAGACAGTCTTGTGATCTTCGTTGTCCCAATCACGCGCAATTTACAATCCACTATGGTGAGATTAAGACCGGACTCCCGCACTTACATACTCTTTGATTCTCCAATTTACAATCCACTATGGTGAGATTAAGACCCATCGCAGCGTTACCTAACGTCCACATGTCAACATTTACAATCCACTATGGTGAGATTAAGACAGCAATTCGCAGAATCTCCGGGAGCTGTTTGCCACGAGATTTACAATCCACTATGGTGAGATTAAGACCGATTGCTGCGCCAAGCGTTTTCTTCTGCGAATCAGATTTACAATCCACTATGGTGAGATTAAGACCGTTGCGCGCAAGCCGCTCCTGAAATGCCGCATGTTATTTACAATCCACTATGGTGAGATTAAGACTGCTGCCGCTCTGCGGAACGTAAATGACAACATCAATTTACAATCCACTATGGTGAGATTAAGACATTATATCCGACACCGAAGCGCTTAAAATAATCACGGATTTACAATCCACTATGGTGAGATTAAGACTCCGCCTCGCTGTCCTGCGTGTACAGCCATATCAGCAATTTACAATCCACTATGGTGAGATTAAGACGCTGTTAAGTGCAAATGCCGCGTTTCTTGTACTTTCTCTGTCGATTCTGTCGCTGAGACGAAAAACACCAATCAGTGAAGGATTACGCTGACGCACAACAGCTTTTATATCATTATATCACGCTTTTTGTCATCTGTCGATGCCCCGCCATGACTACGGCGAGAAATGTCGACAGACGTTTGAATTAAGCAAAAATGCGGCATGCACATCGGTAAGCGCTCCCTCCAATGCATGCCTCGCTTTCGCATCGCCGAACCACATGACTTAGATTAAAGCATATTGCTCGTCGCGTCATCCTCAATCCCCCAGAATTGCTTTTTCAGCCATTTAGGATTGTTGCCCGTAAATAAGATGACGGAATCCAAATCGGTTCTTATGAAAGACTTTATGCTAAGCCGAAGCTCCACAAGCTGGCTCTCCGATATTTCTCCTTCAAACACGGATTTCTGCACATGCGAAAGGTATCGCTTGCAAATTTTAAATATGTTTCGCGATATCCGTGCGCCGGCGCCTTCGTCCGCTATATCGTAAATCAATATCACATACATACGCTCCCCCCCTGCGCTGCACAATGTAAGCAAGATCTCAATATTACCTTATCAAGGTGCTGTTTTCGAACGTCAAGACGGCGCTCTACCACCATATGCGAAAGCCCTGAAAGCTCTGCTCTCCCAAAAGCGTCTTGACGAGCTTGTAAGCGTCAAGCCTTATCAGCCGTCTGTACGACACCTCGCGGCCAAGCGCACGATGCTTTATTGTCCTCTTCAATATTTTATCATATTCCGAAACTATTATCTTGCGGAAATCATCTTTGAGCAACATGGAATTGCTGTCCTTTGCAAACGCGCTTTCGTCTATCATTCGCTTGTTTACTAGTGAAAAAATGAGTCTGTCTGCAAGAAGCGGCTTGAACACCTCCGCGAGGTCAAGGCTTAGCGAAAATCTGCGCTGTCCGGGCGAATGAAGGAAGCCTATAGACGGGTCAAGCTGCGTTGCGTAAAGCTCGGATACGCACGTCGAGTATACGAGCATGTTGCAAAACGATATAAGCGAATTAACCATATTGTCCGGCGGGTTCCTGACGCGTGATTCAAACTGCGCCGCAGGCATTATTTCGTTCCAACACGAGTAATACGCCCGCCTTATATTCCCCTCGGCGCCCATTAGCTCGTTTATGTCGTTTGCCCGCTCAAGTCCGGGTATAAGACTTTTTATTTCATCGGCAACCGCTGCCGTTTGCTTGCCGCGCTCGGAATAGTAGCGCAGGTTTCTCGTCATATTGTATACGCCCGATGTAAGGAATCCTTTTGCTATCGACAATCGCTTGTCGCTGTCGATATACGCCGCAGCCTGCTTGACATGCAGATCGCCCGAGATCAGTGATTCACGCGGATAGTATGTGCCGATATAATTCTCAAAGAAATTAAAGAAGTGGAGGCATATGCCGTATTTGCCGAGCATAGACAAAAGTTTTGAATTAACGCTTATCTCGCCGAAACAGAATATGTCTGCAACGCGTTCTATAGGTATATCGCTTGTGCGCCCATCCTCCGTTGTCAGTCTAAGCGTATTGTCCTTGCGCGAAAGCACTCCGCTGCTGAAAAAGTAGTACGATTGCTTCATTTTCCTTCCTCCTTCATATTGCGCAAAGCTCATAATACGCGCACTTTAGGCACATTCTTTTCTTTACATACGGCGGCGGTTCCGCACTCGCCATGCATTCATGGATTTTGTCCATAATTCCTTCTATCTCTTTCCTCGCTTCTGCGGTAAGGCGCACTTCCTCCGTCGAGTGGTTTTCCATGTAATGAAGTATCCCTTTCGTCTCAGGAAATCCAGCTTTGTCAAGCCTGTAGAGATAAAACAGGAGCTGCGCCCTGTCGGCCTCGGGTATACTCTTCCCCTTTTTCACCTCATGCACTATCCCGTTCGCACCTATAAAATCGGCGCTTATGCCCGGCAGCATGCTTATATTGTGCTGCTCGCGCCTGAAGCTATTTTCATCTATGGCAGCGCCTATCGCCACAAGCTCGCTTTCGTCCTCAAGCTCTATATAATGCGTAAAAAGCCAAAGCTTTCTTTCACACACCTTGGCGTAATACACCATCATACCCGTAATCTCTCGACCCGATTCCTCAGACATTCGCACCTCACAAGATATTGCTCTCGTCGTTCCTTTCGTACTCTTTCTTTGTCTGCCGTATAAATCCTCGCTTTTCGTCGTATTCGCAGTGTACGAGTGTTATACCGCTGCCGGGGTAAAACTTGTCGGCGTCCTGCGTATAGTATGGGAGATTTTTATAATAGCTAAGGCTTAGCGTATAATCGCATATTTCATCCTGTATCCTTGCGCGCTCTTCCCTGTCGCCTCTTTCGCCGCATTCCTTGATTATGCGCTTCCACTCAGCTACCTTGCCGCACGCGCAAAGCTCGTCATATACCTTTTCGGGCACAAACACCTTTGAATCGATGTCTCTGAGTTTATACTTCTCGTCCTTCATATCTTGCAAATGGGGAATTATATTGGTAAGCTCCCTCACCCGCTTATTAATCTCCTTGTAATAATCGCCCTTCTTTATACACGGCATTGTCTGCGGATCATACACGCGATCCATAAGCTCCTGCTTCATATCCCGCTCGTCGCTCTCCTCAAGCATCATCCCGTCGTATTTTTCGAGCGCATCAAGCGACAAATCGTATATCTGAGGTAATATTACGCTATCGCTGCCAACGCCGCTTCGCATGTCGTATACGATGACGTTCGGCTCGTCATGCTTTGGCTCTCGCCCTCTATATACGCGCCCCATCCGCTGAAGGAGCGATTCTATGGCGCACATGTCAGTAAAAAGCACATCAAAGTCCACGTCAAGGCTCGCCTCTACGACCTGCGTCGCCACCCATATGCCAGCCTGCCTCGGCCTATCGGCGCGGTTCGGTGCAAAACGCATTATCTCCTCCTCAAGCCGCTTCCTGTCTTTCCGTATGAAAGCGCTGTGAAGCAGCCTTACGCCGTCGCCGCATGTTTCAACAAGCCGTTCATATGTTTTTTGCGCTCGGCCAACGGTGTTGCATACTACAAGAACGCGCTTCTCGCCGCCCTGCCTTGCTATCTCTTCGTAATCAAACGAGCTCGCGTCCTTAACAAGCTTCACCCTGTGCCGCTTTGTCAGCCTCGTATGGAACGGCGGCGGCACGCTCCCCACAAGTCCTCCAAGCATATCCTTTTCAAGCAGAAGCTTCGGCAGCGTTGCCGTCATAATAAGGAATTTTCCACCGAGGCGCGCAATTGTCTTTACGCCCACTATAAGCGCCGCAATCACGTCTGGAGAATACGACTGTATCTCGTCTATAACCACGGCCGAATATGCAGGCGTCGCCATACGCATTTCGCTGCCTCGCGAACGGAAAACGAACGTAAATAGCTGGTCGATTGTACATACCGTCAGCGGACTGCAAAGCTGCCTTGCGGAAGCGTACAGCTCGATGGCAGAGCGCCCCTTATGCGCGTTCTCCATATCTTCCGCGGCCTTGGCCTCCTCATCTGCGGCATAAACGCCGAGCGCGTCCGAATGAAGGATAGCGCAAGGTTCAAAGCCTATACCCCCATCCCTTATGCGCCTGAACATGCTGTTTATTGCTGTTTTCAGCGGAAGCGTATAAAACATCTTCCTGCCGTCGCCCCATATAAGCGCCGCCTCCGTCTTACCGCTGCCCGTAGCAGCTATCACTACGGTGTTTTCCAAGCGGTGCTTGTCAAGATACGCCTGTACGGGCGACATGCTCTCATATTGCGCCAGCATACTGACCGTTTTTTGCGAATATGTCTTGCCGTCGTCAAGTGGGCTTATTTCAGCTTCGTCAAGATGCGCGCTCGCAGCATAGTCAAGACGGTTGAGCAGGCCCTGCATCATGATATAATCCCTGTCGTTGCAAAGCCTTACGCATTCGCCGCTGTTTTCTTCCCTATATCTCTTCGCATTTTTAATATAGCCCGTATAAGGTTTATGGCCGTTCTCGCGCTCGCAAAGCTCCGAAAGCTCTTCGCATATGTATCTGCGTATATCGCTCGCAGACTCCTGATTTCGCTCGTGATGGTGAAAGATGGCAGCGCACAGAATGCCTATATCTTCCTCGCTGAACGTCTCCTTTAGCTTTTCGTACGGCAGCGCCGCAGGACTCAGAAAACCATGCGGTATCTCGCTGCGCGATTCGCCTTGACGAAGCAAGGGCGCTTCGCCTATCGCAGCGCGAATCTTGTTCTGGAACTCAACGTTTCGCTTCCCCCAATCGTGGTATTTGCAGGCAATATACAGCATCTGCCAATGCTTTTCGTCGAGTATTCCTGGATACAGCTCTTTAAGCTTTGAAAGCAGCGCAAGCAGCCGTCCCGTATGCTCTTGTATAGTCTCTATAGGCCTTGATTTTGCGTAGTATATCATTTATACTTCAAAAATTCGACTGCGGGAGGAAGAGGCCCTCCCGCAGTGCCATCATACGGGGAAAACAATTTCCCCGTCCTCATCGACATATACGGCGCACGATTCATCGGCGTTAAACTCCGTGCCTGCGCCGACATACACCGCCTCGACACGCTCAGACCATTTGCGCACGCCGTCCTTTTCATCGCGCACAAACACCTTGTTCAGTCTATACCGCGTGCCGCCCGTCTGCCCCATGCGATTCGCCTCATCAAGCGGTATGTAAGCACCGTATTTGGCGAACGGTTCGATATATTCGTCGTACAACTCCTCCGCCGTACGGTTGTCTATGCGTACCTTTTTCACGCTGTCTATCCTTACGAGATCTTCCCGCCTGCCTATCGTTGGAAATTCCATCGGATGCCTCAGTCCATCAAATATAGCGTCCGTCATAGAGGCGTTTTCCGGCATTATGTGCAGGCAAAGCTCGACGTCGCACAGCATCTCGACATGCGAAAGTCCACGCATTATGCCGTATGTTTTTTCAGCATCGCATATTTTTACGTTGTGACGGCCCTCCTCATAGCCTCCGCCCGCGCTAAACGAATAGTGCGTATACGGTTCGGACACTCCGCCCGCTGAAACGCCGCGAACGCTGACGCGCATGGGCACATATTCCGTGAAGCCGCACGCCGCGTGAACAAAGCCTATCACCGTCGAATACGGCGGCAGCGGATAACTTTCGCGCACAACAAAGCTGCCCGGCCGCCTATATGACGCCGTCGTTTGGGTCAGCTTCAGCTTTACTGCCGTTTCGTTATTCATTGTACGCCGCCTCTGCGCGTGACGTAAGCTCGCGGAAAAATTCGCCGACCGTGACGGCGTTAAGCTCATTCTTTATCTCATCTTCGTTCCTGAACGCCCCAACGCGCACGCCGCAAATACAGTTTTTACCGCAATCGGGATCGTCTTTGATTATCTCCGCTATTCTGCCGACATCCAGCGCACCGTTTTTCACAATCACGTTATTCTCAAAATACGGGTTGCGCCTCTCAAACACGCCGCCGACCGCAAAAACAGGCGCAAGGCTCTCGCGCCTTCCCGCGATGTCTCTGTAAAGGTGCGCTATCGCGTCGAGCAGCTCTCTCACGCGCTTCGCCTTCTCCTCATTCGATACCGCAATATCTCCGTCGATGCCCACCTTATCGAGGTCTATCGTTATCGTGTATGCATAAAGCGAATGATGTATTTCCCTTTGCGCAATGGAGTTCTGCTGCCCCGCGCGCTTAGCAAGCCCCATATTAGTCAGAAAATCAGTGTCCGCGCGATACGGCTCAAGCGACACCGCGTTGCTCAGCCTTGCCACGGCGGCGCGTGTCGCGGCGTTCGAGCCCTTCACCGTCTTCATGTATCCGAAAAAGTCGATTTCGGGATAGTCCTTTATCGTCGCGTCCGGGGAGAACTGAACGACAGACTTATCCGTTGTTCCGCTTGATTTACCTTCTGATTCATCGTCGGAATTCTTTTTTGAATCTTTGGGAGCGCCAACCGGCGTACTGTCCCAGCCGCACTGCCCGACTATACTGTAGCGCAGCGCCTGGCGCGATATGTATGTATACGTCTCGCCGTTCCTGCGGCTCATCTTTTTAAGCACGGATATATTGCCGAAGCCTTCGCCGTAATTAGCGCTCTCCGCCTCAAATACCATTGTCGCCGTTAAGCCGAAATTTTTCATTGTTATCTCCTTTTCAAATACATTGTTCATTCTTTATCCTGTCCTTTTTCATTGCTGCCCCATCCTCCGCCAAGGCCGATTATGTATGCCTGCGCGAGCGTAACGAACGCTTCCTGGCCTTGAAACATCTTTGAGAGCATTTCGGAAGGCATTGCTCGTCCCATTCCGATATAAAACCTTGCGACGGTATCCATAAAGCCCTCCCTGTCGTCGCCCTTCGCACAGTTTAAGAGCTTATAAATATATCCGCGAAGCTTGTTGTCGATGTCTCCCTCGGAAGCGTCGAACATAGCCCTGACGCGGCTTCCCTCGAGCATAGCCATGTCCGTACGACTGAAGTATCCTGCATCTTTTTTCTTCATATCACAACCTCCTTTTGAATACGCTTGAATCTTTAAAAGCGCCCTCGCATCGTAAAGCCTTTCCCCGTTTGCAAGACGCGTGCCAAGCAGCTTGAAAATCAGGCTGTTCTGACTTCTCATAAGCATAAGGTTATTAAGCGCCTCATCAAATACGCTTCTTATTGTTTTTCCCTCGGTTATATATGCGTTCGTCAGCTTATCAAACTCGTTCTTACATTCCGTAAGCGCCCTCATCTGCGGCCCCGACAATATCTGTATGACATACTCCGGGGTGTTGTTCGATTCCTGCTTTCGAATTATCGCCTGTATCGAGCTTAGCTGCTTGTTCGCCTGCTTCGCGCTGCATATAGATAAATATTTCCTCGCAATATGCCTTCGGAAATCGCTCGGACTGCCCGTGCCAACCTTAACGGTCTCGCCGTCGCTGCTGTTCGCACTCTTGAGCATCGCAAAGCTTTCGTTGTTATTGATAAAAAAGCCCTGCGCGCCTATCACCTGAAATCCAAGCGGCATACATGAATAGCAAAGCGCGCAAATCGGGCATGCCCGGTCATCAGGCCGAAAATCCCGATAGTTCGAACTTTTGCGCGTCTCATCGATGCCGAAGTCGCAAAGCCAAGCCGTAGCAAACATCATGTTTTTTTTGCCTATAGTTCGCCCGCATTCAAAGCATTCGTACTCTTTCTTCTGCGGCTCGGCGGCTGCCCTCAAAGCAGGCTCAACAAACGTATCGAATATACATTTCTGCATATCGATTTTCGTAGTCTGCCTGTTCAAGAAGGCAACGTTTTGCCAGTATTTGTTTATAACGGCGTACGCTATATCCTTCATCATAAAAACGCGCTTGTTTCTCTCGATGTATTCAATCACGAGCTTAAGTGCGTTAAATAATGTCTCTGCATCTGCCTTTGAAGGCTTTTCAACCGCTTTCAGAGCTTCAGGCGCATTATATGTATCGCCTGCAGCGGCGCAAATCTCTGCGGCGCTTTTATAACTCGCCGACTTCATCTTGTCCTTAACTGCGCCAAAAAGCTCTCGCGCGGCTTTTGCGTCGCCCTCGCCGCGCTGCACGGCACCGCGCAGCGCCTCATACCTGTCTAGCATATCACGGCATTTCGTCGCCTTGCCGAACTCGTCTATCATCTCGTCTATCCACGCCTCCTCTATCCCCTGAAGCAGGCGAGGCGGGAACCAAAGCTCCGTGCCATGATCCTCGTTCAGCATACTCTGCGCCTCATCGTCGTTGTCGCTTTTCGCTTTATGAACGAGCACCTTATAAAACCCGAGCATCGACGCATTATAAAGCGCGTGACTCATGCGCAGCTTAATTATCTCGGGCGGCTCAACGACAGCATTCTTTTTCTCTGCTCCTTTAGCCATTATCGCACCGCCTTTCCACAGCGTTGAACATGCCGAAGCCAGCCGAACAGTGCGAGCCTATCCCTATAAGCCTCATCCATTCAAGAAGCTTTGGATCTCCGCGCAGAACGATGTCGCCTATCGTCGCATGGAATTTCATACCGTAATACCTTATAACCGTGCGCCTTGCCCGCGAAACGTCGAGCACCTCAAGCGTGTCGGCAAGCGCTGCATCCTCACAGAAATCGTTAAGGCGGTTACGCACGGTATCGCGCAGCCTTATCTCGAAGTCCTCCGACTCTGCGGTAAAATAGACGTCCTTATTCGTTTTCGCGTCGTGTTCCCGCAGAACGAGCGGCGAAATCATGTGCGCCGTTATCGTGCCTGACGTTACCCGATTCATCGGCGGCATAAAGATGTCCTTTATGCACATTGTGACGCCGTTATGAGAGTACGCCTTTCCCCTGATCGCGTTCAGCGCATTGTAGAAATCCGAAAATACCGCTGCGTCAGGCGTCGAAAAGCGCAGCGTCAGCTCGCTCTTTGAAAGCGTCACCGTATCGCCCGAAAACTTCGCGCCTTCATTGCCTCGCCTCCGAAATAGTAAAGCAGCTTTTTTTCGGAATACTCCTGCATTGCATGCTTGAACAGGCTCAAAAAAATGCGCCGATAATCAGCGGGCATCAACTCGTCATCCAAAGCGATGCATACATCGATCCTCAAAATGTCACCTCCCAAATAGTAATTCGCAGCACGTTTGCCGCCCCATATGTCCGACTTCACATATGTGCTGCCATCAACAATCCCATGCTCATTCATAAACGTTATTGCATAAGGTTATTTTATATTATATCAATTTATTAAAAATAATCAACAATTTTAACATTTTTTGACAAACTGTGAGTTATTTCTACATCGCGGCCCGCTTTCTGCGCTTGCCGCCTTTTCGCTGTCCGCTTATCATTGTTTATCTCGCCGAAATGCTGTATAATTAAACTAATTTTACGAAAACGAGGTGTCGGCTTGCCTGACGTGTATGCGCAGCTGCTCGATTGCGCAGGCAGCTTTGCAAACGAATATCCACCCAGCGACTTTATGACCGGCGCGGCCGAAAATGATTGGCAGCTTCTGTTCGGCGCCGCTTACGCTCATAAGCTCGTCCCCGTAGTATTTGAAGCCGTATCAAAGCTTCCGAGCTTCAAAACTGCACCGAGCTCCCTCAAAGCATCGCTTCGCAAAGCGGTCATTTCGTCCGTTGCATCGCAGGCCGTCAAGAGCGAAGCCTTTTTGCGCCTTGTTTCCCGCATCGCGGACGAGAACATAAGCGCGGCCACGCTCAAAGGCATCGTGTGCCGCTCGCTTTACGCTAACGGCGACCTTCGTTCGTCATGCGACGAGGACGTTTTCGTTTCACGCGATGATTTTGCGCGCTGCGCGGAGCTTTTCTCCGACCTCGGTATGAAAAACACGGGCGCCGCCGATGATGAACCCGACGTCATGGCATTTCTCGATCCGAAAAGCGGCTTAAAGGTCGAGCTTCATTCGCGGCTCTTCTCGAGTACGGCGCCGCTGCTCGCGCCGCTCAACGAGTATTTTGAGCATGCCCTCGCTTCAGCCGTCGAAACAGTTGTTGCCGGGACGCGTATACGAACGTTCGCGCCGACGGAAAATCTCATTTTCCTCACCGCTCACGCATTTAAGCACTTCCTTTCAAGCGGTCTCGGTATACGCACCGTATGCGACATATTTAAGCTCGCTTCCGTTTACGGCAATGAAATTGACTGGAATTGCGTGAAAGAACGCCTTTCGTCCGTTCGGGCATACTGCTTTTTCGCAAACCTTGCCGATATAGCCGTTACGCATCTCGGCTTCGACAAAAGTCCTCCGCTGTGCCAATGCATGAACGACGTTTATGTATCGTCCGACGCGCTTTTAAGCGACATACTTGCCGCGGGCGTTTACGGTCAGAGCTCTCTAAGCCGCCGCCACAGCACGCTCGTGCTCCGCGGGGCGCTCGAGGAATCGAACGGCGGCCGCTTGTCTCCGTTCAAGGCTCTGTTCCCGCCTCTTGTCTCCATGAAAAGGCGATATCCCAGGCTGCAAAAATATCCCGCGCTGCTGCCGTATTATTGGCTTAAGCGCATATTCCGCTATTTAATCGAGCTTATCGCTCACAATGGTCATGCTGACAACTCCGCGCTCGAATCGCTCAATATCGCGAAAAGCAGGGCAGAGCTTATGAGGAAATATGAGATTATTGACTAAATTTCTTTCTGTATTCAGGAGTAAAACCGTTTCCGACATGATAGCGGAAACCAAATGGCTTAAGGTGTATGTGCGGAAATACTTCGGCGCGATAATCATATATATAACGCTCGGCATACTCGGTACGCTCATGGGACTCGCCGTTAACTGGGCGACAAAATATCTTATCGACGCGGTGACCGGCGCAATCGGCGGCGATGCTTCGGCCCTTCGCCCGATATTCATCACCGCCGGACTTATGGCAGGCCTGTCGCTCGGAAACATTCTCTTCAAAAGCGTTTCAAGCCGCATTTCCGCCAGAATCGGTATACGCGTGCGCCACGAAATACAAGCTGACGTTTATAATAGAATACTCGAGGCCGATTGGGAGGCTCTGAGCGTCTTTTCGAGCGGCGACCTCATTAACAGGCTCAGCAGCGACGCGCAGGCAGTGTCGTCGAGCATAACGAGCTTTATACCGAGCCTCATAACTTCGGCAGTGCAGTTCGTTGGCGCGCTCGCCATAATGCTCTATTACGATTCCACCATGGCGCTTATAGCGCTTCTCGGTATACCCGTTTCCGCGATAGTTTCAAAAATACTCGTTAAGAGAATACGCCTCTACAGCAAGCGAATAAAGGAAATGGACGGCGCCATGATGGCCTTCACCGATGACTCGTTCCAAAACCTCCAATCACTCAAGGCCTTCGATATTACTAAGCTCTTCGCGGGCAAAATGCGCCGTATTCAGGCTGAATATAAGTCGGCCTTCATAGATTACAACAGGTTTTCAGTATACATGTCAGCAATAATGTCAATCGTCGGGCTTATAGTTTCGGGCGGCTGCATGGCTTGGGGCGTGTATCGGCTGTGGCTTGGAGCGATAAGCTACGGCACGATGACGCTCTTTTTGCTCCTCGCCGGCAATCTTTCTTCATCTTTTTCTGCGCTTCTGTCGCTCGTCCCGACAGCTATATCGACTACCACGTCAGCGCGGCGCATAATGGACGTGACCGAACTCCCGCGCGAAACGCTCGGCGCGGCGCCCGAGTGCGAGCAAGGTTTCAGCGGCTCGGCGGGCAGTATCGGCGTTAAAGCGGAGCGCCTGAGCTTTGTCTACTCAAACGGCATAAACGTACTCGACGCCATATCGTTTAACGCTCTGCCGGGCGAAATAACGGCCATTGTCGGCCCGTCGGGCGAAGGCAAAACGACGCTTATAAGAATACTATTGGGTCTCGTAAGCCCGACAGAAGGCTCTGCGGTGCTCGTCGACAGCGACGGTCATGAGTGTGCCGTCTCGCCCGCCACGCGAAAGTATTTCTCATTCGTCCCGCAGGAAAACACCGTCTTTTCAGGAACCGTCGCGGAGAATCTGCGCATGGTCAAGCCCGACGCCACCGATGCACAGATCGTTTCCGCGCTCGAAGCGGCCTGCGCGTATGAATTCGTCAAAAAGCTTCCTGACGGAATAAACACGCCCATGATGGAGCGCGGCAAGGGCATATCCGAAGGTCAGGCGCAGCGGCTGTCAATAGCTCGCGCCGTGCTGCGCGACGCTCCCGTAATGCTCCTTGACGAAGCGACAAGCGCTCTCGACGTCGCGCTCGAACGCCGCGTGCTCACAAACATAATGAGGCTGCGTAATGGGCGCACCTGCATAGTTATAACGCATCGCCCAAGCGTGCTCTCTCTCTGCGCAAGCGTGTACAGAATTGATTCGACACATATGTCGCGCCTGAGCGGCGAAGAGGTAGCCCGTATGACGCGCGATTTTTGAACGGACCTTGAACCATTTATGTTTTTCCAATTCATAAATGCATGTTGGCACGTCATGTCTAATGCATTAGAATATATTTGTCCAATGTATTAGACAAGGGGAAGAGACATGACTACGCCTACAGTCTATGAAAGCGAATATCGCTTTTGCCTCGTTCTTTGGAAGAACGAGCCTATAACATGCGCGCAGCTCGCGGCGCTCTGCAAAGAAAAACTCGGCTGGTCGCGCACAACGACATATACCGTTATAAGGCGGCTGTCAGAACGCGGAGTCGTCAAAAACGAAAACTCCGTCGTTACATCGCTCGTATCAAAGGAAGAAATTCAGGCCGCTGAAATCGACGCCCTCGTTGAGAAAAAATTCGGGGGGTCTCTGCCCGCTTTCATTGCGGCGTTTTCCCGGCGGAAAAAGCTGAGCAAGGACGAGCTGCAAGCCATAAAACAGCTTTTGGACAATTACGGAGACAACGCCGATGAGTAGCCTGCTCATAAAACTCATCAATATGAGCATATCAGCTTCATGGCTTGTTCTCGCCGTAGCCTGTATCAGGTTTTTGTTCAAAAAAGCCCCGCGAAAACTCTTCTGCGCACTCTGGGCGCTCGTTGCGATAAGGCTCGTCGTCCCGTTTGCGCTCGAAAGCGGCGTAAGCCTCGTGCCGAGCGGCGAAACGATTTCCGAAGACATACTCGTTTCGGACGCTCCCACCGTTCACAGCGGTATAGCCGCGCTGAACAGCATCGTAAATCCTTTACTTGAGGACTTTGCCGGGCAAAAAGGTTCTGATGTACCGCCAATCAACGAGTGTCAAAGCATCGCGGGCGCAGTTTCGGAACCTATCGCGCGTACACCCATGCGCACCGCCGCCGATATCGCCGTCACGGTATGGCTCATCGGTGTGTCGCTCATGGCTGCATATGCACTTATAAGCTATATACGCGTGCGCCGTTCGGTAAAGCTGTCCGTTGTGTACGACAAAAAGCGCAACATATGGCAGTCCGAAAACATAGATACTCCTTTCCTTCTCGGGCTGTTCAGGCCGTGCATTTATGTGCCCTACGGCCTCAGCGACGACATAGTGTTTCATGTCGCGGCGCATGAGTTATCGCATATAAAGCGCAGAGATCACATAATCAAGCCTGCGGCATACCTGCTGCTGAGCGTGTATTGGTTCAATCCGCTCATGTGGCTGGCATATGCGCTGTTGTCAAAGGATATCGAGCTTGCCTGCGACGAGCGCGTTATAAGCGAACTGGGCGAAGAATACAAACGTTCCTATTCGGAGGCGCTCGTAAAATGCAGCCTCCCGCGGAGCTCTATCGCAGCATGTCCGATCGCGTTTGGCGAAGCCGGCATAAAAGAAAGGGTGAAAAACGTGCTTAATTATAAAAAACCGACTCTCTACATAATCATTGCCGCCGTAATCATATGCGCCGTTTTGGCCGTATGCTTCCTGACCAACCCCAGAAAAAATCCTGAACCCGTAACTGCTCAGGAAGCCTCTGAGCGCTGCGGCGTATACTGCGGCGGAAGCTTTATCGGGCAGAATGCAGCGCTGTCCTATATGCCCGACAGCGGAGCACATCTCAGGCGCATCATCATAAACGGCGGAGCTCTAACGATCGTTTTCGACAACAATGTATTCCAAAGCGCCCGCTCGGAGACGAGCGAGCTTACATACGAGCAGCTTCTCGACACCGTCAAAGCTTCAAATGTTGTCGCGTTAAGCGATGGAGGCGTGGGCGATTTCTTCGAGCGCATCAAATTCAGCGGCAGCGCTTCACTGACGCGCTATTTTGACGATGAGGACGGTTCGCAGACAAGATACGCGGCCGTATTCCTTCCCAACGGGAGCGCCTGGATAGCTGAAGGCGACTTCATGCGCCTATACGAGCTCGTACCGTTTTACTACGGATGCGGAGCGTACGAATTTGAAAGCTGTGTATATATGTCACCGTTTAGCTCGACATTCATTCCGGAACACGAGGGTACGGGTGAATACTATGCAATCAGCGGCGACAGCTTCCGCATAATCGACGAAAAAACAGGCGCTGCAAATGTCGTTGTCTACGGCATATCATGGGATTGGAGACCTATAACAAACGAGGAATGGGCTGAAAATATAATATTTCCCGAAGATGCCAAGCTTTACGATGAAAGCGATCCCCTATCGCCGCGACCCGTTATCTCAAAGATGGGTAACGGCTACTCTCTCATTTGCAATGGGGGCGACATTTTGCTCGTAAGCGGCGACTATAACAGCATAAACCATCGAAGTGGATTTTTCAGCGTGTTTTCGCTTAAAGCGACTCCCGAGCTCGAATTGCCGCGTATGTCGCTCAGCGATGTTCTCGGACTTTCGGCGTCCGGCAGAGATGGACTGACATTCGACATGCTCAACTGCTTTGCCCATACCGATATAGGAAGCGGCCTCTATATATACAGCTTCCCCATAAACGAGCGCTGGAGCCTGATAATGGCATGTGGCGGCGCAGTATTGGACTACAATTTCGATTTCTCCCATGCCAATCTGTCGCTTCGCTTCGAACCTTCCGGTTCGGAATGCGACCTTTTTGACGAGAATATCGCCGACTTCATTGGAGAGCGCGAATCGCGTGCTGCAGGTCTTCCCGTTGTTTTCTCGGGCGCTTCCGTCTGCACGATGCTTTCTTCCGATTCAGAGCATATAGGCAGCATAACATATGACCCGAACCATGATATCAAACGCTGTGAACCGTTTACCGTTTACTTCAACGGCGAAATATGCCCCGTCGGTCAGTACACGATAAGGGATTACCTGCTCTCCGTGCCGTCAGAGCCTATAAGCTTCCCAACTCCTTCGGGCCTGTCCTCACAGGCATGGATACTTAAAGACCTTGCTCCGCACCGCTCGTATCTCGTGACATTCTCGTACGGCGACAGCACCGAATACGCCTTCATCATCATGAATTGACCTGCAAGGATAAAGGACTGCCCACCCACGCCTATTCAAAAAACGGCTGAGGTCTTTTCGAATCCGTCAAGCCCTCGGCCGCTCCTCTTCTGCATATTCATGCCAAATCGCAAATTACAGTTGCATATGCAATCATGTACAATATGTGTAAGTACAGCAAACTTTCGGTGAACATGACTGTTTATGGGACAAATGTCCGATTTTATCCGATGTATGACGCCGATTTAAGCGTATAATCAAAATATGGAGGGTTTTATTATGAAACATGCCGAATCATCTATTAAAACGAAGAAGGCGCTTGCGTCATCACTTAAAAAAGCCATGGCAAAAAAGCCGCTTCGCAAAATTACCGTTACCGAGATCGTGAACGACTGCAATGTAAACAGAAAAACGTTCTACTATCATTTCGAGGACATATTCGCGCTTCTGAAGTGGATACTTGAGCAAGATGCAATAGAATTCATAAAGCAATACGACATGCATCTCGGCTACCGAGATGCAATCGCCTTAGCAATGGACTATGTTGAGAACAATTCATACATAATCAACTGCGTTTATGATGCGCTGGGACGCGATGAAATGAAACGATTTCTCCGCGCAGATTTCATAAATATAGCCAACAACGCCATCGAAAGCACCGAGGCGGAGCTTGGCATACGAGTTGGCGATGATTACAAGCTTTTTCTTTGCAGTATGCTTACCGAAGCTATCGTTGGGGTGCTTATAGAGTGGTTCAGGGGGCAAAACAGGCACAGCCGCGAAACAACAATTGAATATCTTTCGACTATACTTAGCTCGTCAATAACAGCCGCACTGAAAAACGCCCCTCCCGAGGCGCTTGTTACACGGTAAAGCGGCAGGATTTACCGCCTGCCCCGGATTATCGAACCTATTATTTGCTGTTTCCGTAATAGCCGCCGTATTTACCATAGCCGTAGCCATAGTCGTGACTCGATATTCCTCCCTCTACGCCGTTCATTATGCAGCCGATAAACGGTATGCGGGATTGCGACAAATAATCGAGGCCCTCGAGTATGTGCGACCTTCTCGCATAATCCTGCCTTACAACAAATACCGCCGCATCGGCATACCGTGCGATCTCCGATGCGTCCGTTAAGAGCGATGCCGGGGGCGTGTCGAGTATGAGATAGTCACATCTCTCAGACATCGTATCTATGAGCGCACGCATACGCTTAGACGCAATTGCTTCGGACGCGTTCTGTATCGGCGCGCCGCCGAGTATTAATGTCAGGTTTTCGCTCTGCTCCGTACAGATTTCATCGAGCGTCGCTTTGCCCGAAAGATATTCCGTTATGCCGACGCCGTTTTCGACGCCGAGCCTTTTCGCAACCGATGGGTTCCTCAAATCACAGCCCATCAGCACTACCTTCTTTGAATGCTTCGCAAACGCCATCGCCAAGTTGACCGAAACGGTCGTTTTCCCTTCTCCTGACACAGCGCTCGAAATCAATATCTTTTTATAGTCCTCTGCCTTTGCGGCACGCTCTATCCTCGTTCGGAGCACCCTAATCGCGTTTGTAAACGAGCGCGGCACTATCGGATTCATTATGCTTATCGGACCCGGCTTTTTCTTGCGCTTTTTGAATCTGACGTTCGGCACGATGCCTATAAACGGAACAGACGTATAGCTCTTAAGCTCATCGGGAGTCCTAATCGTTTGCCTTGTAAGCGCATAGGCCACGATTATCACAACCCCCGCAGCTAATCCGAAAAGCGCGCCCTTTTGTGCATTCTTGACGTAGTTTACCTTGTTAATCGGAGCTTTCGGCACACCCGACTCGTCTATAAGAGTGAGCTTCGTATTGCCGACAACGTATTCGGCTATTTCGGGATAATTCTTTATGACGGATTGAAGCACATCGTATGCATACTGTGCGTTTGACGCCGTTACGGACATGGAGAAAAGGTTTGTTTCGCCAACCGCGCTTGCTGATATTGACGCGTTCAGGGCGCTCACGCCGAGGTCCTTCATCAAGGTGTTGTTCAAAAGCCCGCTGTTTAGTATCGACGGAAACGTAAGCGCAAGCTGCTTCGCCGTTGCGCTGCTATAATACTGTGTGCTTGCACCAAGATCGTTTTGTATTGCGACGGTAAATGTAGCCGTTGCAATATAGCGCGGCGAATATTTATACCATCTGTATCCGCAAAGAAGCGCCGCGCCGAGCACCATCAGCACGAGCGGTATGAAGAACATTTTTTTCGCTGCCTTGACTATCGCGTCCAAAGCAAGCCTATAGTCCATAAACGACAGCGGACGTGATTGAGGCGATTGCAACGTTTCGTTTTCCTGCATTTGTCTACTCCTCCATCGTATTGTTTCCGCTGCCGCCGTAACCATAGCCGTAGCCATAGCCATGCTTCCTGCCATAGCCGCGCGGATATCCATAGCCGTATCTTCCGTATCCCGCTCTCACGCTCTCGCCGCCCGTGACCGACGCATATACGTTATTAAATACACAGCCTATCATATCGCATCCGCACGCATTTATGGTGTCGACAACATCGTTTATGCTGCTCGTACGCGACGCGCCTTGGCGCACAACTATCAACGCGGCATCCGCAAGCTCGCATACTGATTCCGCGTCGGACGCTACCGCGAACGGAGGCGTGTCAATTATCACATAATCAAACATTTCCCGCACCTTTCTTAGCAGCTCGGCAAATTCCTTCGATGATACGAGATCTCCCGAGTCCGAACGCGCTCTCCTGTTAAGCAGCATGAAAAGCCCCGTCACAGGTTCCTTGAACACATGCTCCTTCAACGGCGACGAGTGCATCAAGTGCGACGCAAGCTCGCGGTTTGTTGACACCTTCTGCTCAATTATCTTATTTACTGCGGGCTTTATGAAATCGGCGTCAAGCAAAAGCGTGCGCTTACCAGCCTGCGCCAGCGCAAGCGCCAGGTTGACAGCGACCGTTGACTTGCCCTCGTTCTCCTGAACGCTCGTAATCACTATGGCTTTGGCTCCCGTCTTTGCGCAGCGATACTCCACCTTCGTGCGTATCTTTTTTACAGTCTCGACGAAACCGAAGCTTGTCGCCGCGCCCGTAATAAGTATGCTTGTTTTCTTCCGCTTAAAGCGTGACGCAAGCGTTCTTCGCTTTCGCTCGTGATATATCGATGCAATAAGCGGCGCGTCAATCTTTTCGGGGACTTCTGCAGGCGTCTTTACCGTATCGCTCATATATGATATAACGGCAAGCAGCACAATAGCAGCAGCCGCCGCAATAAGCGCCACGCGCTTTATACGCGAAGCTCGGCCCATCGGATTCGACGCGCCCACAGGCACCGACGGCATTCTCAGCATGTCGAGCACCGTGTTGCCAATTACGCTCTCCGTTATGACGCCATGGTTTTTTACTATCGCATCAGCCATTTCAAAGGCCGCTCGAGGTGAATCGGCCGTAACGGTTAACACGAGTATATTGGTATCAGGCACAAGCTCAGCGCTTATGCTTCCGTCAAAGCTCGCTATGTCCGTCTGCTGCGCTATTTTCGCCCTGAGAACATCGCTGTTCAAAAGCTGCGAAAGAACGCCCGCAAGAGATGACGCGGTAGACAAATTCGAATAAACCGACGCCGTGGTTCCGCTCGTCGATACAACAAACGTCGCGCCGGACGTATAAACGGGCTTGTACGTCTCCGTTATATACACGAACGCAAGCATGGACGACAGCGCAGCCGCAAGCGCAACCACCCACCAGCGCTTGAGCACAAAACGCGCCATGCTGACAAAGTCAAACGTCGGCGCTGATTTGCCGCCCGTCTTTGCGCCCGTATTCGACGATTCTATAAATTCCATGCTATTCCTCCGGATCGTAGACGACCACGACAAGCTTCGCCATGCCCGAATACATATCGTCAGGCGTTGTCGTGGTGTATGTTATCAAATAATAACCCGGCGTCTTTGTGTCAACATCGCTGCTCGCATGGACGTTATACACGCCATATTCAGATATCGGCATTGACTCATTCCCATAAGATACTCCGCGCAGGAACGACTTTGCATCTACTCTGCCTCCGACGGGTATATAAAGTATGTACTGCTTAAGCTGTATCTCGGCGCGGTATTTGCCCACGGTTGAAACGTCGTTGTAGATATCCACGGTTGTGTCAAGATAGGCCGTATCGCCCGCACTGTTTGTCACCTTGAAGCGCACGTCATGCGTTCCGGCGACGGCAAGGCTGCCGCTGTTGCTCATAAGCGTTACCTTGACACGATAGGATATGTCTCCGTCTATACAATCGTTGGCCTTAACGTATTTGAGCACATTTACGTTCATGCCGCTCCTGAAGATGAGGCTGCCCGTAAGCTCGAAGCGCGGAGGTGTATAATCCGTATACACAAGCGTTCGCGTTGCTTTCGAAACATGGTTTTTCGAATCGAACGCCGCATACGTCACTATGCGCGTATTTTTTTCCACAAATTGCGAAATGCTCTCGATAACGATTGACGAAGTAACGTCGCCGTCCTCCGAGTCATACGCGGTTACGCCCTGCAGAAGCTCCTCGTCAGTCACGTTTATGCTCGCCTCTATCTTATCCGTTGAGCACGATATCACAGGTGGCTCATCGTGGGACTTCTCCCGCGCGTGAGCCACATAAAGCCCAAACGCCGCAGCTATTGCAACGCCTGCAATCAACAGCACTGTAATCCTTATCTTACGGTTTTTCACCACTTACCTCACACTCGCATAAGCTTATCCGAAAGGTATCGGCTCAAAAACGAGCGGTTCCTTATCCGATACTATTCTTTGCGGATTTTTCTCAAGCAATATGTCGGCATATTCGAGCGAAAACATATCGCTTATCAATTCGTGTATCTCGCTGAGCGACGTTGTGCGCATGAACGGCCCATGCGCATCGCTGGCAACGGCATTTATCACGTTATGACGCATGAGCGTCATGGCAGTCTCATAGGCGCGGCGGCCGAACCTTCCGAAAAAACTGCCCTTGTTTGCCTGAAGCAGACATCCGCCGTATATCCAGTCGTACGAAATATCCGGGTTTTCCTGCACAAACGGATATCTCTCGGGGTGCGCTATTATCGGTATGTACGACGCCGATACGAGCCTGCCTATAATCGTATCTATCATGTAGGGCTGCTCCCTGAAGCCGAATTCCACAAGCACATAGCGCGAATCGTTTATCGTAAGCAGGCTTTTCCGCCGCAGTCTGTCCACTATGTCATCGGAGGCGAATACTTCCATGCCGGGCAGAAGCTTTACAGGTATATCGGCGCTGTCAATTCTGCTCTGCAGCATCTTGAGCGTTTCATATACATACTCACAACCCGTCACCTTCGCCGATTCATACGGGCTGCTGTGCGGTGTCGCAACTATTGTGCTTACACCGTTTTCAGCCGCCAGCTCAGCCATTATAACGGCGTCCTCGACGGACTCCGCCCCATCGTCGAGCATAGGCAATATATGCGCATGTATATCTATCACGATGCTTCGGCCTTTCCGTGAGCGCCACATTCTTCAATTGATAAGTATAGCATTCAAGACTCTGCAGCGTCAATAAAATTGAGCAAAAAAGCGGCGCGTGAAAATTGCGGCTTTAGGCTTCAGTTCTATTTCCGTCCCCAATGTCTTATTGCGGGAAACAGGTAATTTATTTTTTAATAAAACATATTAATATCTTTTTATCATTTACATATTTCGTAATTTATATTGCATATCTGTTTCGAATGTTAAAGCAATGTAAAACAAGTCGAAAGAACCGGTTAGACCAACCTGATTTTGTTATATTTCCTTTAATTTCGCGTTTTTTTGTTCGAAGCGTCAAATGCGCAAAACCAAGTATAATAGACAAATTATGGTAAAATTCAACGTTGCAAGAAATTATTTTGCTTGCTATAATCAATTTAGCTGAAAACCGATAAACAATTTAACGGTTCTTATCATATCAAAGCGGTTTTCGGGAAGAATTAAACGGAGGTCAACCACCAATGACGAAAAGTCGAATACTCATCGCCGACAGCAACCAAGGATCACTCGCCCAACTGCGCGACTACCTCGCCGCTCAAGACGGCACTCGCGCC
>SFDB01000047.1 GCA_004558825.1 Clostridiales bacterium | reverse complement strand
TCTTCGCGTTGCGTCGAATTAAACCACATGCTCCGCTGCTTGTGCGGGCCCCCGTCAATTCCTTTGAGTTTCAACCTTGCGGCCGTACTCCCCAGGCGGGATGCTTATTGTGTTTACTCCGGCACAGAAGGGGTCGATACCTCCTACACCTAGCATCCATCGTTTACAGCGTGGACTACCAGGGTATCTAATCCTGTTTGCTCCCCACGCTTTCGCGCCTCAGCGTCAGTCTATGTCCAGATAGCCGCCTTCGCCACTGGTGTTCCTCCCGATCTCTACGCATTTCACCGCTACACCGGGAATTCCGCTATCCTCTCCATCACTCAAGTCCTGCAGTCTCCAAAGCAGGCCCCGCCTTGAAAACGGGGGTTTCACTCCAGACTTGCAAAACCGCCTACGCGCCCTTTACGCCCAGTCATTCCGGACAACGCTCGCTCCCTACGTATTACCGCGGCTGCTGGCACGTAGTTAGCCGGAGCTTCCTCGTAGGGTACCGTCTTTTCCTCGTCCCCTACAACAGAGGTTTACGATCCGAAAACCTTCTTCCCTCACGCGGCGTTGCTGGGTCAGGCTTGCGCCCATTGCCCAATATTCCCCACTGCTGCCTCCCGTAGGAGTCTGGACCGTTTCTCAGTTCCAATGTGGCCGGTCATCCTCTCAGATCGGCTACCCATCGCAGACTTGGTGGGCCGTTACCTCACCAACTATCTAATGGGACGCGAGCTCACCCTCAAGCGGATTTCTCCTTTAACCCCTGTTCCATGCAGAACCGTGGTCTCGTGCGGTATTAGCAACTGTTTCCAGTTGTTATCCCCCTCTTGAGGACAGATTGCTCACGCGTTACGCACCCGTCCGCCACTAAGATAAACCAAGATTACTCCCGATTTATCCCCGTTCGACTTGCATGTGTTAAGCACGCCGCCAGCGTTCGTCCTGAGCCAGGATCAAACTCTTGCGTTAAATCCTGTTATCGTCTCGAAGGGCTCTCACCCTCCGAAACGCTCTCAGCGAATTGACTGTCTCTTTTCTCTCTTCTTCCCTGTATCGTTTTCAAGGACCGCCTTGCGCTTTCGTTTCGGCTCGGTGCTTACCGTGTCTCGCGAGCGCTTGTTTATAATACATCAGCTTCCTTTCTTTGTCAACCCCTTTTTCAAGGTTTTTTCCGCTTTTTTTGCTTCTTTTTTGCCCCTTTTCCGCGTTTTCGCCTCAGTACGACGGCATATCGCTCACTGCGGTGCCGTTTTTGTCGCTCTTCGTTTCGGTTTCCGCGTTCTCCGCGGGCTGGTACATCGTATCGATCAGCCAATCGACAAACGCGCAGTCGCGTTCCGTATTCGCGCTGTTCACCATGACGCATATATAAAGGTCGTCGTTCGCTATGCCCAGCTCTTTGAGCTTATTAAGCGAAGCCGCAGGGATTCCCGCGACATAGGGCGCGCCCTGCGCGTCCAAAGCCATTCCCGGCGTAACGTCGATTCCGTGCAGGTCGATCTTTCCCTGTGCAATCGCCTCGTCCAGCGGCAGGAACCCCTCCGACGATTTCATCGTTTCAAACCGTTCGCGCGCCATAATGTATACGTCGCCCTGTCCGGCCGCCATGTACGTCGACATCTGCATGGAACCATAATAGTTATCATCGTCCGTATATACGATCGAGAGGCAGTCGGAGTCCTCTACGTCGTCGAACATGCCGAGGATCTGCTCCTGGAACCACTCCAGCGTTTCCTCCGGCACGGAATACGTGACAAAATAGACGTCGAGCCGCTTCTCCGCGGGCGCGCGATAGGCCGTCGTCGTAAAAATGAGGCTCCATCCGAACCCGGCCGCCAGCGCCAGCGCGAGATATTGCCACCATGCATATTGCAAATGATTTTTCAACCGTTCCTTCAGCGTTTTCTGCATATTCATTCCCCTGCCCGTCCGAAATCAAATCTTTATGAGCAGTATAGCAAACGGGCGGCGCAAATACAAGTCCGGCTTCTCGGGCGGCTTCGCCGCTCCCAGGCGTTTTCGCGCGGCTGCGTCCGGGCTCCGGAGCCGCCGGAGCGCCGCTTATCATCAGCAGCGCCGTTTGATTCGTTTTTCATCGTCAATTTCGGCCTTCGCAGCAGAATAGATCAATTTTTCAGGCGTACTCTGAATTGATTGTTGCAAACCGGAAGCCTATAATGGAGCCAGCATCATTGAACGGAGGCTCCTTGTATGCAGAACATTCCGAAAAAAGAGTTTCCCCGTCCCGAGCGGCAGCGAAGCCGCTGGCTGAATCTGAACGGCGAATGGGATTTCAGACTTTTCCCCGAAGGTCACGAAGCGGACGAACGGCTTTTCGCGCGGTCCCGCGCGGCATATAACCGCCGCATCGTCGTTCCTTTTTCGTGGGCATGCCCGCTGTCCAAGGTCGAAGAGGACGTCGCCGGCGTCGGCTGGTATCGCAGAACAGTTCGTTTTGAAGCCAGCGAACGCGTCTTTCTCTGCTTCGGCGCCGTCGATTACCGCGCGGACGTTTTCGTCAACAATACCTATGCCGGCGGTCATCAGGGCGGCTACGCTTATTTTGAACTGGACGTTACCGAAATCTGGCAATCCGGCGATAACCTCATTGAAGTACGCGCCGAGGATTACCGCCGCGAAACGCAGACCTACGGCAAGCAGGGCTACGGCGAGATTCAGGGCGTCTGGCAAACCGTCTGGCTCGAAGAGCGCCCGCAGGCTTACATCTCCGATTTCCGTATCACGGCGAAAATAACCGGCGACGTACAGATTTCCGCGCAGGTAAGCGCCCCCGACGGCGCGGTATTCTCCGCGCGCTTCGACGGGCAGCATGCAGAAGCGCCCGTACGCAGCGGAAAAGCCGAGCTTTCGCTGCATCTGGAAAAT
>SFDB01000011.1 GCA_004558825.1 Clostridiales bacterium | reverse complement strand
TAGTAGGCATATCCAATTACCTCCTTCGGTGGTACTGTTTCTTACTATTATTATACGCTATTTCTCGTCAAAAATCAACCATTTGTTGTGACAGAGCCATATTTATTTATGTGCTATACGTTTTAGCGGACGTGTCGGCACATTAAACTGCATTGACCGCTACGGTAAATTGTAGGTTTGTCAAACATATTGTACAGAGAACTCCAAAGGTGAGAGCCGGTGGAGAGGACGCATGGGGATTCACTGCCGCAGAGTTCAAGACGGCGCAGAATGAAGGCTGTAAGAAACAATATCCCTACAAGGTTGGTAAAAAGAAGGTCTACATGACGCCATCCTCTGCCGAGGCGCAGGGGCTTGTCCGTGCGGACAAGCATCCCAAGAGCACACGCTACGGCAGGCAGAATCCCATCTCTGAACGCTGGAACAGCGAGGAACAGCTTGTTGCGTGGCGAGCAGCCCACCATCCATGAGGGCGTGACGCACGGGCACTGGAGCGGAAAGGCATTATTTCTGACCGCTGTGAGGTCAACCGGCAGATCAAGGCGGATAACAAGCTGCTGCGGGAGCTGAAAGCGGAAGTGAAAAAGTTGGCTGCGCTGGTTGCCCACACTGTCCCTGCCATAGCGGAAGGGTTTGAGAAACTGCGCAGCCGTGTGCTGATTTTCTGCTACCAGCTCTCTCATATCCGCCGCGGCAAATCCCGCATTCAGAAATCTCTTGCAGTATGGAGGCCGGAGCCGGAGCGTTATATCGGCTTTCTCCTTATCATTCTTTGAATTATCGCCCTTTACGGTTTTCCAGTATTTTTGTGAAATCGCACTATCGCTTGTACCAATTAGCTTTTGCCCGCATTTTGGACAAAACTGTTCGCTAACATAGATTTCGTTTTTACTATATGGACAAATCACGAAATCTACACCCCCTTAAACCATTTTAGTTCTGACGCTATGCTTCATTTGTCCTGTGAGCTTGAAACAGTAAAGGAATCCACTAAATCTGCACACAAAAGAATTGATAGACTTGAAGAAAATAGAATAGGAGTTGAACATCATGAATAAGAAAATATTCACAATAGGTTGGTTTAAGGCGGCAGGGATACGCGCGCTGAAGACTATGGCGCAGACTGCGATAGCGACAATAGGAACTTCGGCAGTGTTTTCTGATGTGAATTGGCTTATCGTCGCGTCATCGTCAACCCTCGCAGGGATACTGTCATTGCTTACAAGCATTGCAGGCTTGCCTGAGGTGACTGAATCACCCAAGACGGCCAATACAGCAGACCGCATAGATGAAACGAAGTAACATAAAGAAAGACTATTGCAAATACAAACATTGTACAAGCAATAGTCCCTCTGTTTCTTAAACTTGTCCCAGATTGCACTCTAACACGAACAAAAGACCGAAACAATAAATCTTTGCGCCGTGTTCGTCAGAGACCTTTATGGTGGAGACGAGGGGATTCGAACCCCTGGCCTATGCGTTGCGAACGCATCGCTCTACCAACTGAGCCACGCCCCCATGCATGCGCAGTTATTATTATAGCTTATATTCAGAAAAAAGCAAGGATAATTTCAAATAGCTATCATATATTATCATTCGGACGTTAGTGATTTGCCGGCAGTCATTGGCTCACATACAGCGTGAAGCCTCGAGTTGCAACGAAAAATTGAGCGCACTAACCGATTGTATCCAAAAGCTCCACATACTCCTCAAGGCAAAGGTTATGCTCATACATGTATTTTGCGTGTTCAATCCCGACATAGCGAAAATGCCACGGTTCATATCTCACTCCCGTTATCCCCTGCTTATCCGCTCCGTAACGTAGCACAAACCCGAACCTGTGCGCATTTGCATAAAGCCACCTCCCCTCAGCGGTATTTGCAAATTCCTCGCTCGAACGAGGGCATTCTTCGCACAATATGTCTACGGCAAGCCCTGTCGTATGCTCGCTGTTGTTTTTGGGCATTACGGCGACAGGCTTGTTATACGGGTCGCTTCCGTAGTTTGGCTCCTTGCTCGCTCTGCGATTCCAAAGCATCTCCTGCTCATATATATGTCTGAACGCGCTTGCAATTATAAATTTATATTCGCCCTCCTGATGCGCCGCAAGCATCATTTCGTTAAGCGCCTTACCTGCCGTTTCATTTATGTGGCGCCGAGAATCGCACTCCACGTTCGCAGCCGTAAGAAGCGAGGTGATATACACGACCTCCGGCTCTTCATATATAGGATTATCCCAGTTCACGAGCCGCAAGAACTCGTCGCTATCCTGTTCAGGCGTCTGCGTCATCTGTATTTGCGAATTTCCTGGCGTAATGTCGTATATCTTATAATTCGCTTCATATGCGGTCATATCAGACTTGCGCATAATTTGCGCAGACTCTCCACCAAGCACAACTGCCGTCAACGCGGCCAACAGTCCCGCGTTTACTGTCATCACCGCCGCAAGCAACACGCCTGACGCCTTCTTTTTCTTGCTTTTCGCATTCTTTCTGTTCATAAGCTCGCCCCCTTTATGCTGTAATCATAAAGGGGGCTTGTTCTCAAATTGTTATTCGTCTGTCACCTTTCTGTAAACTGTGCGTTTTTTTGCTCCTTCAAGCGCCGCTAATCTCCGTTTGACGATAAGTTTACGTCGACAATTCCGTCGCCAATATAAGCATATACCTGTATGTTGTCAACGAATATAAGGCAGCTGCTCCTATTATCGCCGGTCGATTTAATTATCTCCACCTCGTCCTCATCCCATATTCCAAGCATTTTACAGTAATCTGACGCCAGTCTGTACGCGTTGTTGTACGCCCTATATTCGCCGCGCTCGTAATGCACTCTAAAGCCTACCGGTGTTTTGTTGTCTCCTGCTATAACCAGAGTTACGGCAATTGCGTTGCCATCCTCCTGAATCGAACAAAACTGTATGTCCGTTAATATCTTCTTATCATGCGCGCCGTCATGTTCTCTTATTTCGGTTCCGAAGCTTTCAATCTTGTTTTCCGTTTTAGACTGCGGCCGCGGCGTCTTATCAATAACTGCGTCAGTATACTCGTCGCTGTCCGGTTCCATATAGAATACATTGTATACTATTTCGCCCTCAACGCTCTCGATATTCAATATTCCATATTCCTTGAACCTCTCCAATATCGCCGGCAAATCAATTTCAGCATTGGTTTTATACTCCTCCTTCCTATGCACTCTTAAATTGTTTATATCTAAAAGCAAGGCTATACGCGTGCGCTCCGCAAGAGCATCGTTCTTTGCCTTTTTCCGAAACGATGCCGTCCTGTATTCATCCACCACTATCGCTTCCGTATACATGACCGAGCGTGCCTCGTGCTTCCGCATCAGAGCAATGGGTATCAGCGCGCCGCCAAACACAATAATCGCTACGCAAAGTACGGCCGCAGCAGCTTGCATTATCTTATTCTCCGCCCGCCTCTTTTTATCACTCCATTTCATCGCAAGCCTCCGCCGCTATATTGAAAGATACCTTTGTGCCGCGTCCCGATTCGCTCTCGAATTCGAGCGTCGTGTCGTGTATAAGGGCAATTCGCTCGGCTATCGCGAGTCCAAGCCCTGCGCCGTTCATTCTGCGCGAACGCGATTTATCCACCATGTAGAACGCTTCCTTTATTCGCAAAAGCTCGTTCTCCTCCATGCCGCGCCCATTGTCCGCAACCTCGACAACATATTTATCGCCTAAGCGCCTTCCAAATACCTCGACGATTCCGCCGGTCCTCGCCCTTTCGCCATCAACGAGAGCCTTTATTGCGTTATCTGCCAGATTCATCACGAGCGTCTTAAAAAGATCAGGTTCGATTTTTATAAACGCTTCATCTGCACGGAGGCTTACGCTCGCATCCCACTTTGCCGCCATAGGCATAAGCGCCTTGCCTATATCATCGAAAACGTCTATGGCCGGCAACGATATGAGCGAAAATTTGGTTTTTTCAAGCACAATGAGCTCCATCAGCTTCAGCGACAGCGCCTCGAGCCGCATCCCTTCACTCAGAATAAAGCCTGCGGCATTCGCTGCCTCCTCATCCCTGAGCCGTCCCTGATAGAGCATGTCGGCATATCCTATCACTGATGTCAGCGGTGTCTTTATCTCGTGAGCGAAGCTCGCCATGAAATCCTCTTTTTGCTGCGCGCTCCGTTTAAGCTCCGATATGCTCTCCTCGACAGTCTCCGCCATTCGGTTGAATCCGAGCGCAAGCTCCCCCGTCTCGTCGCGGCTGAATACAGGGCATCTCTCGTCATATTTACCCTCGGCAATGCGCGCCGCAGACACCGTCAGGCGTCTTATCGGTCGGGCAATAAAATATGAAAGCACGGCAAGCGCTGCTGCAGCTGCAAACACTGAAACGGAATAAATCAAAATATACTTTCGCGCAAAAGCTTCGGACTCTTGATAGATCGAATCTATGTTTTTTGAAATTACAAACGCCACGGAGACATCGTTCACCGTCAAACCGCTCGTTACCTTTATGTACCGCCCGGTGTCCGTAACAAATATGGAATACATCGCGGCAATATCCGAATCGTTGTTTTTACCCTCCGCTATGCGCATGTCGGGAAGCGTAGAGTAGAGCATTTCCCCCTCCGCGTCGAACAACGCAACGCCGCAAGGCGATACGTCTGCCGCCTGCCGCGCCAGTATCGTCAGGTTTTCGCGCGTAAGCTCTCCGCTCTCGGATATACTTTGCATACCCGTTTGCAGCGTATACGCTATATGACCGTATTCGCTCAGCGCTACACCCTTTTCGCGACTCAGTGAATTATCAAAGCTTTCTTTTATGAGCATTCCGCCCGTTACCGCCATCGACGCTGACAGCACCGCAAGCGAAGAAATAAATATCTTCGTGAAAAGCCTCAATTAGCTGCGCACCTCCAACCTGTAGCCTATGCGAAACACCGTTTTGATGCATTCCTCCCAGCCAAGCTTTTTTCGAAGCCTTTGTATATGAGCGTCAAGCGTGCGCGTCTCAAACCTGAACGGTTCGTTCCATACGCGCTCATACAGCCTTTCGCGGTAAAGAGCTACGTTTTTATTACGCACAAGCTCGAGCATCAAATCAAACTCCTTCGCCGTAAGCTCCACAAGCCGCCCGTCGCGCATGACAGTACGCGATTCCGTGTTTATGCTGACACCGTTTACGTTGTATTCCGTTACCTTTTTGCCCATACGGCGCAGCACGACTTCCACCCTTGCCGTAAGCTCTCCCACTTGAAAGGGCTTGACTATATAATCGTCGGCCCCTAAGCGCAGGCCGTGTATTCTTTCATCAATGCCGCCCATCGCGGTTATAAATATCACCGGTATATCGAGCGGACGTATATACTCAAACAGCTCGTATCCGTTAATCTTAGGGAGCATTATATCGAGCAGCACAAGATCGAACGTCCTTTTCTCGATCATGTCGGCCGCTTCCTCCCCATCGTATACCGTGGTACAGTTATAGCCCTCCATCCGCAAGTTCATCGTTATCAGATTCGCTATCGGCTTTTCATCCTCCACAATCAATATGCGCAGCATTGTTACACCCCTATTATATTGTATAACATCAGATGTAACAGATTTGTAAACAATCCGCTGTAAACATAATAATACCGATACGCCAAAAGCCGCTGATTAAAAACAACGCGGAGAATCGTAACCGATTCTCCGCGCCGCTAAAAGCTCTAACGCTTATTTAATTATTTGTTCCTGAGCTTTGCCTGTGCTGCCGCAAGTCTTGCTATCGGCACACGATACGGTGAGCAGGAAACGTAGTTGAGGCCAATCCTGTGACAGAAGTCAATGCTCGACGGATCGCCGCCATGCTCGCCGCATATGCCGAGCTTGATATTGGGGCGCGTGCTCCTGCCAAGGTCTGCCGCCATCTTAACGAGCTTGCCTACGCCTATCTGATCAAGGCGAGCAAAGGGATCGGACTCGTATATCTTCTTCTCATAGTACGCGCCGAGGAACTTGCCCGCGTCGTCACGGCTGAAGCCGAATGTCATCTGGGTAAGGTCGTTTGTGCCAAACGAGAAGAATTCGGCTTCTTTTGCAATTTCGTCCGCCGTGAGAGCTGCGCGCGGAATCTCAATCATCGTACCTACCAAGTACGGAATCTCCATGTTTTGCTCTTCCATGACCTTCTTAGCCGTAGCGACTACAAAGTTCTTGACGTATGCGAGCTCTTTAACTTCGCCTACGAGCGGGATCATGATTTCGGGAACGATATTGAGGCCTGTCTCTTTGCGCACGTTGATGGCCGCTTCTATGACAGCGCGTGTCTGCATTTCGGCAATTTCGGGATACGTAACCGTGAGTCGGCATCCGCGATGGCCCATCATCGGGTTAAACTCGTGGAGACTTTCAACCGTTGCCTTGAGTTCTTCAAATGTAAGGCCCATTTCCTTCGCAAGCGCCGCAATCTCCTCATCCTTATGGGGCAGGAACTCATGAAGCGGCGGGTCGAGGAAGCGGATCGTTACAGGACGCTCTTCCATTGCCTTGTAGATACCCTCAAAGTCGCTGCGCTGCATCGGAAGGAGCTTGTTGAGAGCCTTGCGGCGCGCCTCTTCCGTTTTGGCCACTATCATCTCGCGGACAGCGGGGATACGATCTTCCTCGAAGAACATATGCTCTGTGCGGCAAAGGCCGATGCCCTCCGCACCGAACTTAACCGCAACGGCGGCATCTCTCGGATTGTCAGCATTCGTGCGAACCTTGAGCGTGCGGATTGAATCCGCCCAGCCCATAAGTCTGCCGAAGTCACCGCCTATCGAAGCTTCAACCGTCTTAAGAGCTTCGCCGTATATGTTGCCTGTCGAACCGTCAAGAGATATCCAATCGCCCTCATGATATGTGCGGCCTGCAAGCGTAAATGTCTTGTTCGCCTCGTCCATAACGATATCGCCGCAGCCGGATACGCAGCATGTACCCATACCGCGCGCGACAACCGCCGCATGCGACGTCATGCCGCCGCGAACCGTGAGTATGCCCTGCGAATGAGCCATGCCCTCAATATCCTCGGGGCTTGTTTCAAGACGTACAAGGACAACCTTTTCTTTCCTGTTGGACCACTCTATCGCGTCCTCAGCCGTGAATACGATACGGCCGCATGCAGCACCCGGAGAAGCCGCCAGCGCTGTGGCAACGGGCTTTGCGTTCTTGAGAGCTGCCGCTTCAAACTGAGGGTGCAAGAGTGCGTCAAGCTGCTTCGGATCTACCATCATGACGGCTTCCTCTTTAGTTATCATGCCTTCATCGACGAGGTCGCATGCTATTTTGAGCGCTGCGGCTGCCGTGCGCTTACCGTTACGCGTCTGAAGCATGTAAAGCTTCTTGTCTTCTATGGTGAACTCCATGTCCTGCATATCTCTATAGTGCTCTTCAAGCTTCTTGCAGATGTCTACGAACTGCGCGTAGGCTTCAGGCATAACCTTTGCAAGCTGGTCTATCGTCTGCGGTGTGCGTACGCCGGCTACGACGTCCTCGCCCTGAGCGTTCATAAGGAATTCACCGAAAAGCTTCTTTTCGCCCGTTGCAGGGTTACGCGTAAATGCAACGCCCGTTCCTGAGGTTTCACCCATGTTGCCGAATACCATCATCTGTACGTTTACCGCAGTTCCCCATGATGCGGGTATATCGTTCATACGGCGATAGTAAATGGCGCGCGGGTTGTCCCAGCTGCGGAATACGGCCTTAATGGCGCCCATAAGCTGCTCCCTCGGATCGGACGGGAAATCCTTACCTATCTTCGCCTTATACTCCGCTTTGAACTGCTCCGCCAGGAGCTTGAGGTCGTCGGCAGTAAGCTCCGTGTCGAGCTTTACGCCTCTCTCGGCCTTGAGTTTGTCTATGAGCTCTTCAAAATACTTCTTGCCGACTTCCATAACGACATCGGAATACATCTGTATGAAGCGGCGGTACGAATCGTATGCAAAACGCGGATTGTTTGTCTTCTTTGCGAAGCTTTCAACTACTTCATCGTTAAGGCCGAGGTTAAGTATGGTGTCCATCATGCCCGGCATCGAAGCGCGTGCGCCCGAGCGTACGGACACAAGCAGCGGATTATTGAGATCGCCGAACTTCTTGCCGGATATCTCCTCAAGTTTCTTAATGTGAGCGTAAATCTGCTCCTGAATCTCGGCATTTATCTGCTCGCCGTCGTTATAGTACTGCGTGCAGGCCTCTGTGGTTATGGTAAAACCTTGAGGTACAGGCATACCAAGGCCTGTCATTTCTGCCAGGTTAGCGCCCTTGCCGCCGAGCAAGTTACGCATACCGGCATTGCCTTCACTAAATAGATAGACATACTTTGTCATCGGTGTTCCTCCATTATATTCAGCTTATGTAAGCTTTTTACACTAACAAGTCATTATAACCTTATTTTCGTCAATAATCAATCCGTTTAATCGGAAATCAAGAATATTTTTGAGTAAAAACTATGTTAAATATTCGTTTCTTCTTATCGCGTTATCATCTCAAATGATTTGAACGTTTTCTCGAGCGTATCGCATGTCAGCTTATATAAAAGCCCGCGAAGCTCCCGCGCAACCCTTGGGGGAAGCACAACTTTCGATATGTTTTTGTTATCAATGAAGCTCATGCGCCTAAACGCCTCAAGCGACAGCGGCGACACGCACATGCCGCTTTTCGCGCATGCTCCGCAGGATTCGCAGCTCGGTGCCTTTCCGAAGACGATACGTTTTTTTCCGTCAGCCGCAGCTCCACAATTCTCGCAAAGCGAAAGCCGCGGCATATATCCCGCTATAGCCAGTGCTCGGGACATGAAGCATATGGAAAGGTCAAGCGGCGAAAGCTCCGAATACGCAAGATAGCTTAATATGTAATAAAGCAGAGTGAACATTTCATCGCTCGGCTCGTTATCGGGCAAATACGCCTCTGTGACCGCAAGCACGAACGAGCCCGCAGCAAGCCTGTCTATATCCTCCCTTATCGGATAAAAGCTCTCTTTAAGCTCGCCCGAGTTAATGTGCGTCCTTCCCGCGCCGCTGAAGGCGACATATTCGGCGTACGAAAACGGCTGGCTCAGCGCCAAAAGCGGACTCCCCTGCTTGCGCGCGCCGCGTGCAGCCATGGTAAGTTTTCCCGCCTCTCGCGTGAATACGGTCAGCAGCTTGTCATAATTGCCGTAATTCGCGCCTCTGAGCACTATTCCGGTATATGTGTTGAGCGGCATCGCTTTCCCTCACCAATTATTACATCGTATCCGCCGCAGCGCTGCGCGGGATAATAATCTCAACAACACGAAGGAGCGCACGGCGATGAATATGAAAAAAACAAGAGCGGAGCTTTGGCACGAGTTTGAAACGAGCGGCAGCATAGAAGCATATCTTCGCTTCAAATCGCGTTCAGACTCGCCGTCCGATGACTCCGCAGAGCGCACGGACGATGCTTAGACCCCATCACAAAGGGTAAAGCTTACTCGTATCCCAATTCCTTCATAACGCTCGTCCTGTTGCGCCAATCCTCTTTTACCTTTACCCACACCTGCAGGTTGACCTTTATCCCCAAAAGCCACTCCATATCGGTGCGGGCCTGCGAAGCTATCTTTTTAAGCATCGAGCCGTTTTTGCCTATAATTATACCTTTATGGCTGTCGCGCTCGCAATATATGCTCGCCCATACGTCATAAATTCCGTCCGTCCTTAGCTCCATCTTCTCGATATCAACGCCTATCCCATGAGGGATCTCCTGTCTGAGCAGCCTGAGCGCCTTTTCCCGCAGCAGCTCGCCGCATATCACACGTTCAGGCATATCCGTTACCATATCGTCGGGGAAATACTGCGGCCCTTCCTCAAGATAACTGACGAGTTTTTTTTCGAGCGCATCAAGTCCATCGTGCGTCAGCGCCGACACGCGCACCGTGTCTTTTATAAACTTTTCTCCCGCCAAGCGCTTCTCTATCTCTTCGACACGCTTCGGTTTTGCCACATCAGTCTTGTTTATCACGGCAATGACGGGTGATTTTGCCCCACGAAGCTTCTCAATAAGCGCCTCATCCTTCTCACCTATGCCTATCGCGGCGTCGATCATGAAAAGTATAGCCTCGACCTCGTTCAACGATTCGTACGCAACCTTGAGCATGTATTCGCCGAGCTTGTTTTTAGGCATCGTCACACCGGGAGTATCTATAAAAACAATCTGATACGTCCTGCGAGTCATCACGCCGAGTATACGATTGCGCGTCGTCTGAGCGCGCTCGGAAACAATCGACACCTTTTGTCCCACAAATGCGTTCATCAAAGTCGATTTGCCCGCGTTTGGCGAACCTATCAGCGACACGAATCCCGAAAGATATTTTTCTCCCATATCTACTCCCGCATATCAGACGCCTTAAACGAATAGGGCAGCATATCGCCGAATGTGAACACCTTATATTTTCCCTCGTTGTTGGCGCATATTACGGGCATATCGGGCTCGCAGAACTCTGACAGCGCTTGCCGGCAGATGCCGCACGGAACGGTATAATTCGAACTGTCGGATACTATCGCCAGCGCCTCGAACTCGCGCTCGCCCTCGTATACCGCTTTAAACAGCGCCGTGCGCTCAGCGCAGTTGGTTGCGCCGAACGATGCATTCTCTATGTTGCAGCCTAGATAGTAAGCTCCCGTATGCGTTTTTATGCACGCACCGACCCTAAAGCCCGAATACGGCACATATGCCCTGTCGCGCGCGTCCATAGCCATCCTTATCATGTTTTTTATCTCTAAATCGTGTATTGCTATCACCTTTACAGCCTCATTTCCTTTAGTATTTCCCGCTGCAGCTCAAACATTTCTTCTTCGTCCTCGCTCGTCATATGGTCATATCCCATAAGGTGAAGCGAGCCATGTATCGTCAGGAACGCCAGCTCGCGTATAAGGCTGTGACCGTACTCATCGGCTTGCTCCTTAGCGCGTTCAAGCGATATCGCTATATCGCCCAAAAATTTGTCCGGCACTCCGGGCATATCAAATCCCTCAAGCGCGGGGAAGCTCAAAACATCCGTTGCAGAGTCCTTATCCCTATAACATAGATTCATGCGGTGAATTTCCGCATTGTCTACAATCGCCACGGTTATGTCGCCATCATGCCCGCAATTCCTGAGCGCAGCCTCGGCGGCGGCGACTATTGTCTGTCTGAGTTCGTCAGTCATTCCGTCGGTTCTTTCCAAGATTTCGACCATCATTTTACCCCCTGCGAATCCTTTGCGTCAGGATATTCCACACGCTCATGCATCAATCCGTAAAACGTTTTAAGAAAGCTCTTCTCAATTATCGTTATCTCGCTGAGCGTAAGCGGCGAATTCATCAGCATGTCGTCTCTGTCGGCATATTTTGAAGATATTACCTTCTTCACCAGCTCCTCGACCGCCTCTCTGTCAGTGCTGCCGAGCGACCTTACCGCCGCCTCGCAGCAATCGGCGAGCATGACTATCGCGCTTTCCGCCGTGCTCGGCCTGCTGCCGTTATATCTAAAGTCCTTCGCTTCAACAAGATTCCCGTCGCGCTCCGCCTTTGCCTTATGGTAAAAATACGCCATCAGCGAATTGCCGTGATGCTCGGCAGCGATGCGCACCACAGGGGCCGGCAGCTTGTTCCGCGCAAGCAGCGTCGCTCCATCCTGCTGATGGGCTATTATTATCGCGGCGCTCTCCTTCGGAGGCAGCGTGTCGTGTATATTTTCCCCTGAGCGCTGATTTTCTTTGAAATACTGCGGCCGTCTAAGTTTTCCAACGTCATGGAAGAGTGCGCCCGCACGCGCAAGCTCCGCGTTTGCGCCTATTGCCTGCGCCGCGCCAAAAGCAAGCGCCGCCACATTCGTGCAGTGGTGGTATGTTCCCGGAGCTTCCGTCATAAGCCGCTTTATAAGCGGATGATTCATCGTAAGCTCGCTCAGCCTTGCGCTCGTTGCGGCGTTAAAGACGTTTTCCCACACAGGAAGAGTTCCCGCGCAGAATACCGCCGCAATCAGCGACCCACCGAACACCCACGCCAAGTCTATCACTGTGTTTAACAAACTCACCCCGTGCAGTACGCACGCCGCCGCATCTATAAACATACACGCTCCGCCGCCCGCAACCGCCGCGCTTATGACTCTCGCGCGCTTCGTTGAGTTCCGCAGAAGTGTCACCGCAACAAATCCACCTATTGGCGCCATGAAACACATGACGCCCGCATTTTCGCCGAGCATAGCGTCGGCGCCCTTGCCGCCCGCCATCAGCGACAGCACTGCCCCCATCAGCAGCGATACGGCATACGCAGGCATTTCTCCTATCATCAACGCAACGATTATCGGCGCTATCAGGCAAGGCATAAGCTTCACTGACAAAAGGCTGCAAGCCCATGCCAGAGCGGTACTAATTATTACCGAAGCGCAGATTATAAGCATTTCGCGTGCATTAAACACGTTTTTGCCGCAAAGGAGCATGTACGCTCCAAACGTCGTAAACGCCGCAAGCAGCATAAGCGCCGCGCCGACGTACATACCTGTATCGGAGCCGTCGTCGCGCACTAATTTCAGCTTCACCAGCATATCATACTGCGCCGCCGTAAGCGTAGTGCCTTCGGCAACGAGTACGCTGCCAGCTTCTATAACCTGCGGCTCCACGGCGAGCGCTGCCTCTTCGCGCGCCGCCTCCGTCGCCTCGTCGTCAACGATGTACGTCGGCACAAGGTATATCTCAAACATAAGCGCGCCTATCGCTTTAAGCTCGTCGTTCACGCCCTCTGCGGCGTAGAGCTCCCGCGTGCAAAGCTCCTTTACACTTTTGAGCTTATCAGACGCAAGCATGCCGAGATTCGTGCTTATCTTCGGCATAACAATATTTTTCAAGAGCTGTATCTCGTCGTCCTTTGAGGCGAGCACCGAAAGCAGTTGCCCCTGCGATATGGGCAGCTCCACGTTCTTCAGCAGCGCCTGTATCTGCGAAGGCTCAAGCTTTTCAAGCCAGCCTTCGGCCGTCGTCGGAAGCTTTGATGACTCGCCCGCGCTCGACAAGATGCTATTCGCCTCCGCGCGCACCTGCGACAACGATGCAAATGCCGCGTCGAGCCGCTCAAGCTGTTTCGTAATTAGCGGTTCATCTATCATATATATGTTTGCAACGGATGCGCGCGCACTGTTTCTCAAATACTCCGTTGCAAGCTCGTTTTCTATCGTTTTTGTCGCATATATCGTCTTTTCGACGGTATCACCCACGGCGTATTTGTATCTTGGCGCCGTTACCATCGTGCATACAATTACGCTCGTTATTAAATAAGTAAGCGCAAGTATAAGCGCGGCAACAAGCACATTGCCGTATGCAGCCCTGCTTCTACCGTTCATCCTTGCCACTTGCAGATACCCCCCTGTTCTTTGCGTCACGAATGCTGCTTATCCGTCTCCGTGACGTCGGCATCCCTTTGTTCGTGCTTCGACGCCCTGTCGTAGGCGCGTATTATTCGTTGAACAAGCTCATGGCGCACAACGTCCTTATACGTCAAGTAAACTATATTGATGCCTTCCACGTCTTTAAGTACCGTCAACGCATGAACAAGTCCGCTCTTCTTCTCGCGCGGCAAATCTATCTGCGTTATATCGCCCGTGACAACCACGCGCGAACCTTCGCCAAAGCGCGTCAGAAACATCTTCATCTGCTCTATGGTGCAGTTTTGCGCCTCATCAAGTATTATGTAGGCGTCGCTTATTGTTCTGCCGCGCATGTACGCAAGCGGAGCGACCTCGATGCACCCGCGCTCCGACAGGCTCTTAAAGCCCTCCGCACCGAGGAAATCGTAAAGTGCATCGTAAAGCGGCCTAAGGTACGGATCGACCTTATTTTGCAAGTCGCCAGGCAAAAAGCCAAGTTTTTCACCGGCTTCAACCGCCGGGCGCGTCAGGATTATCTTCGAAACCTCTTTATTCTTTAACGCGAGCACCGCCATCGCTACCGCAAGATACGTCTTTCCCGTTCCCGCCGGGCCTACGCCGAAAACGACTGTGTTGCGCTTCAGCGCGTTGACATACTGCTTTTGGCCCAGCGTCTTACATTTTATTTTGCGGCCTTTATTTGTAAACGCAACGACATCGTCGAAAAGCTCCTCGATAAGATCGGCGTTTCCTTCCTTCGCAAGATCAATGGCGTAGCGTATACGGCTTCTGTCTATCGTCTCGGATCGGCGAAGCATTTTTAAGAGCTTTTCTATAACGCATGCCGCAAGCTGCGTTTGCTCAGCGCTGCCGTCTATCCTCACAGAGTCGGCGCTCGTCGTTATATGCGCGCCCGTCTCGGCCTCGATTATCTTCAGATTTTCGTCAAACACGCCGAAAAGTCGAATCACCTCATCCATTGACTCGATGCCGACACTTTTTGAGCAAACGCCCTTCACCGCGTTAATGCATACATCTTCCTGCGTCATTCTTTTTATTCCTTTCAGGCAATATTCTGTTATGACGTTAGTATGCGTACTTATTTCAAAACAGACGCACCTATTTCTGTATATGATACCATATCAACAGATCAATTTCTACATCTCATATACGCTTTAAGCAGCTTTACAGGAGAACAATCTGTGAATTTTTCAAAAAGCTACGCAAAAAAGCTCCGTGCCTGCTGTCCGCACAGAGCGCAAAGCTTTTCCGGGCTTCAATAATACTTTTCTATGAGGTTAATAAGCTCCTCCTTGCTTAAACCGAGTGATTTATAATATTCCATGTCTGCCGCCGCCTTTTTTTCGGCAAGCGCGTATCGCTTTGAAGTGAGCTCTCCCATCTTATGCGGCGCAACGAAGCACCCTTTCCCGATGTACGACTTGATATATCCGTCGCGTTCAAGTTCTTCCCATGCCTTTTTTACCGTTATCACGCTCACGCCAAGCTCAAGCGCAACGCTTCTTATTGGCGGAAGGCAAAAGCCCTCCGCGAGCTCGCCATTTATTATTTTTGAACGGAGCTGCTCGGAAAGCTGCCTGTATATCGGTTTATCCGATGTATTTGATATTACGATATCCACGTTTTACATGTCTACCTTTTCAAAGCGTTTCTTCGATATGGCACAGGATAATGCAGTCAATGCGGCGAATACGAGCGCACCTGCCGCAAAAGCCGTAAGCCTTGCCCAAAGCGTCTCGCGCGCCACAGAGTCAAGCGCAGTCTTAAGCGGCTCAATAAGCCGAACGAGCGCCTCGCTTACGCCTATGTATAAAAGCGCAGCGATTCCCGCGAATAAAAACGCTATGCCCGGTTTAGCCGCCGTTTTATAAAATACGGGCATATATACAAGATTAAATACGCCGTACATAATGAGCGCCGAGCCAAGCAGAGCGGCATTTGCCTCTATTCCCGCCGCGTTCGGCAGTTCATATATGGCCATCCGTATAAATATAAACGGTATGGATATAAGCACCTGAAAAACCTCTGTCGCCGCAACCATCAAAATACGCGACTTCACAATATCGCTCTTTCTTACAGGCAAAGACGCTGTAAAAAGCATATCCTTGTTTTCGCGGCCGGACAAAAATATGAAAAATGCCGACATGCAGGTATATATAAACGCTGTATGCAGCGGATAATTCGGTATCAAAAGCATTGTTGCAAACAGCGGATAAATATACACCGTTGGATGCATGTCGAGCTTAAGCTCTTTATATATTAGGTTCTTCATGCTTACGCCTTCCTTTCATGGTATATCATTATAGACTCAATGTCTGACGGCGAAACCGTGAGCGACGCATCGTTAGGCACATCCCTTGTCCGTACGAGCGCACTAAAGCCGAACATATTCGTCTTTGACCCGATCATTATACTTTTATACTTCTCGAAAAGCCCCTTCTCTCCTGCGATTATTTTATACGAATCGAGCAGGGTGGGCATGTCGCCGCTCTCGATTACCTCGCCGTCCTTTATGTACGTTATGTAATCGGCGCATTTCTCGAGATCAGATGTAATATGAGTTGAAAACAGTATACTTCTGTCGCCTTCAGATATTAAACCCCTGAAAATATCGAGTATCTCATCGCGCGAAACCGGATCAAGGCCGCTCGTCGGTTCGTCAAGCACGAATAGCGACGCATTGTGTGACAGCGCAAGCGCCAGCGAAAACTTAACGCGCATACCGTCGCTTAACTGCTCTATCCGTTTATTTAGGTCAAGACCGAACTCCTTCATATAGCGCGTAAATGCATTGTCGTCCCACTCCGTATAAAAACGCTTCTCAGCATCTGCCAATGCCGCAAGTTTTTTCTTCGGATAGCTCGTCATGCCGCCGAGCATGAAACCTATCCTTTGCTTGCACGATATCTCGTTCTCATAAAAATCCTTACCGAACATGCTGACAGCGCCGCCGTTGCGATGAACGAGATTCATCATTGACTTGAGCGTAGTCGTTTTACCGGCTCCGTTTCTGCCGACAAAGCCCATTATATAACCTGCCTCAAGCTTAAAAGAAACGTTCTTAAGCTCGAAGCTCGGGTACTTCTTGCAAAGCCCGTCTACCGAAAGCATCTCCATATCGCACCTCCATATTGTGTATATCGTGTATACACAATATAACACTTTATGCGGCCGATATCAACACCCTGCACAGCTTTTTTTATATATCATTAAAGCGCCCCCATCGGAGGCGCTTTATGTCGAACGCAAACAGTCTTCAGCCGTTTAGTGCTGCCTTAGCATTTCCTCGAGTTCGGATTTCGGCGCGTATCCTACGCTCTTTTTCACAACCTCGCCGTTTTTAAACAGCATAAGCGTGGGAATGCTCGATATGCCGTAGCGCATTGCGAGCTCGCGTTCATCGTCTACGTTAACTTTGCCGACGTTGACTTTGCCCTTGTATTCATTCGCAATTTCATCAACTATAGGCGCAAGCATGCGGCACGGGCCGCACCAGGACGCCCAAAAGTCGACAAGCACGGGCTTGTCGGCTTTAAGCACTTCGTTTTCAAAATTCGATTTTGTGAGTGTTATTCCAGCCATTTTTCGTTCTCCTTATTTTTTCTTGTAATAGAGCATGCAGTGGCAAAAGCCCTCAAAGTTCGGATCTTTTATCTGATCGCGAAATTCCTTGCACATGCACTTGTTTTCGGGAGTTTTTTCAAAGCGGCACGGGCAATAGCCGTCGTTACGCCTCAATCCCTCCTTTACTGCGTCGACGATCTCCTTATCGTGATTAAGCGTGATTTCCAAAGCAATCGCCTCCTTTAATTTGATTATACCACGCAGGCGGTCATTTCAAAATGTTTTCTGTTTACAAAATAATGTATCTACGGCTGTCAATAAGCCGCGTCTAACAGTTAGGAGACTGCCGCAGACGCGTCAGCCTCCTGTTTAATATCCTACTTGAGTTTCACATAGTCCGCCGAAGCGTAGCCCCACTTACCGTTATACCTTATCAGATACCAGCCGTTGAGCTTAAAATAGGCCGTAAACTCAGCGCCGCGCTTTATCTCGATAACTATGGTTCCCGATGTATTCGGCTGTGTGCGCATGTTTACGTTTGCCGAAGCATACGCATCGCGTGCGCGGCAGTCATCGTCAACCTTCGCTATTCCCATGTTGCCCGAGCTGATTATCTTGAGATACGCCTTGCTGACATAACCCGATTTACCGTCGTGAAGCACATAGTACCAGTCGCCGTGTTCGCCAAGCACTACTACCTTCGTATCGCGCGGCATCGTCTCGATTATGGTCGCCGATTTCGACGCGCTCTTTCTGAGGTTGAGTTTGCCCGTTGTCTTTCCCTCTGCGGGTTTTAGCTCGTCCGGCACAGGTTCCGGCGTATTCTCAGGGGGTGTTCCTCCGCCCGAATTGCCTATGAGCCTTACATACTTGGCATACAGGTAGCCGGTCTTACCGTTATATTCCGCCTTATACCAACCGTCGTTCAGCGATATAAGCGTCACCTCTGTGTTGCGCGGAAGCTGTGTTATCGTCGTCGATTGAGTCGAAGGTTTTGTTCGGAAGTTAACCTTGCCCGTTGTTATGCCTGTGCCAAGCCCCTCAACGGGATTATCGCCGTCGTCTTCGCCGCCGTGCTGATCGCCTACAGTCATAAGTATTTCAATATACTTGCCGCTGACGTATCCGCGTTTGCCGTTGTACTCCGCTTCGTACCAGCCGTCCTTCTGCGAATAAAGCGTAAGCTCCGTACCCTTTTTCAGGGTTTGTATCACGTCATAGGTCTTTCCGGGACCCGTGCGGAAATTAACATTGCCTGTGGTTTTGCCAAGGCCTGTCGCGCCGCTCGGAAGGCTGCTGCCGCCTCCTTCGCTGTAGTCTCCGGTTATCTTTACATAATCGGAATGGACGTACCCCATCTTATCGCCGACTCTGACATAATACCATTCGTCGACCTTATTGTAGATAATCAAGCTCGTGTTCTTGTTAAGCTTGCCCATCGACTCAAACGACGTTGACGGACCCTTGCGGAAGTTTACTCCGTTCTTAGTTATTATTCCGCGCTTGAGCTGCGCCGAATCGGTCGGACTCGGCGATGTGCTCGTACCCGGCGTCGGACTTATCGACGGATAGCCGGTTATTGTAACATACTGCTTCGAAACATAGCCGACCATGCCGCGTATTACAGCGCAGTACCAACCGTTCGTCTCGCTTATTACGTTTACAAATTCGCCCGATTTCAGTGTTGCTATAATGTTGTAATTCGTTCCGGGACCTACGCGGAAATTGACGCCGCTCTTGTTTATCACGCCGAAAGCCGTTACACTGCCAACTCCTGTCGTCGATGTCGGTGAAGGCGTAACGGAGGGAGTCGAATCGGGCGCCGTTGTTCCGCCAGGAGTAGGCGAAGGCGTAACCGTTGACGTAATCTCGACAAATCGACTACTGATGTAGCCCGTGAGTCCCGACGGTTCTATCGCCTTATACCATCCGTCAAGCACCTCGAGTATCGTAAGCTTTGCGCCCCTGTAGAGCACGGTCAATATATCCGTATCCGTCGACGGGCCTTTTCTGAAGTTAACGCCGTTGCCCGTAACCGTTCCGTAAGCTACAGGCTGCTGCCCCTCTGCGCCGTTCGTCGGTGTCGGTGTCGGTGTGGGCGATGTCGAGCTTGCAGGCGTCGGACTCGCCGAATTTCCGGGCGTTGCCGACGGCGTCGGGGATTGTGACGGGGGCGTAGGATTCTGAGGCGGGTTAACGTTTATGGTCGATATCGACGCGCCGGGATAGTAAAACGCAATTATATCCCTATAGCTATGCGCATTTGCCGCCCTCTGCTGTGCGCCGCGCTGACTTAGGCCAACGCCATGACCCCAGCGGCAGTGGTATATGGTATAGCCGCCGTTTGTGTTTTCTCCCCAGTATACGCGCAGCGAGCCGTTCGTTACTACGTTAAAGCTCAAAAGCTCGTTAACCGCTATCGAAATATTGAGCGGAACAAACTCTGTCTGAGTAGATCCGGAGCCGTCATCCTCCTCGTATGAGGCGATAAGCTCAATGTTTATGCGTGTAAGATTTCTTGTTACGCCGTTGTACATCGGCGTATCCATGTCAACGCTGCTTATTGAAACAATGTCGTCTATCAACTGCCCGGACGCCTGTTGGGCCTTATAGATAAGCAGCGTCCTGAGGTTTGCGCTCATTGTGCCGGACGTAATCGGTATGAACACCTTTTCGCACGGACTGAGCGTGTTTTCAAAATCGTACGGGTCGAGCGTTATGGCGTAACCGTTGTTTGAAAATGAGCTTGACCACGCGTACGACGGGAGCGTCGTTTCGCCGCCGTTGCTTGCGGCATAGAATGTTTTAAGTATGGTGCCGTTATATGTCACAACTTCGTTTATAGTTGAATCTACGGCGCCTATAACCTTATCAGCTTTTGGATCGTAGCCTTTGTATACCTGCTGCGACGACGTATCGCCTATGTCATAAAGCGAGCTGCTCGGCTTAAGCGATGTTATAACATACCCCTTCGCCGCAAGTGCCTGCGCTTTCAACGCTTCAGGCGGATACGAGTTATTCATCTCATATCCGACCACACCATAAAGATAGTGCGCCATAGGAACGGTGTTAATAATGCGTATCGTTTTTCCCGAATCTACGCCGACGCTGAAATGGCCGAGATATCTACGCGAATTCACGCGCAGATAGCCCGCCGTCCTATTCATGTCGGCACGGAGAAGGTTCAGGGATTCGGAGAAAAGTATGTTGCCGAGCTGCGAATGCGTCACGCGCAGCGTTCCGTCAGACTGAACCGTAACGCCGAGCGTGGTGTCCTCAACAGTCATTCCGTTCTCTTTAATGTAGTATTTTCCCGTCACATATATAAGAAGCGTCGAGGCATTGTTGGTGCTGAGTTTAACGCGCACATAGTCATACTGACCTCCGCTCGCATCGGCAGAACCGAATGACGGCAAAAGTATGAGCGTAAAAAGAAGCGCCAGCAAGAATGCCGATATTCTTTTCATCTGTATTCACCCCCTGCGCTGCGATAAAAAATCGCAAAATTCACCATAATTCCAACGAAATTGTATCATATCTACCGCATAGTGTATATATATTTGCGTCATTTGTTTATATAAAATTCACAAATTCATGCATAAAACGTTTTTTTCCGCAAAACAAGCGTTCAGTTTTTGTAACAATTTTATAAATGCGCCGTTTTGAGATACGACAAAGCGGCCGCTGCATTCAGCAGCGGCCGCCACGGCTTTATCCGTTTATTCTAAATGCGCTCGTCGGCTCACTCGGGCTCGATTAGTCCGAAGTTACCGTCACGGCGCTGATATATTACGTTTATGTCGTTAGTCTCGGCGTTCGTAAACACATAGAAAGAATGGCCGAGCAGTTCGAGCTGGAGCATAGCCTCTTCAACCGTCATCGGCTTCATGTCGAAGCGCTTCACCTTTACAATACGCGGTTCATACTCATCCTCAAGCTCCTCGCCTTCGATGATTTCAGGCGTTTTAAGCGCATCAAGACGCAAATTTTTTTCAAGTCTCGTCCGATGCTTGATTATCTGCTTCTCAAGCTTATCTATAACGTTATCGATAGAAGCATACATGTCACCCGTTACCTCTTCGCCTCTTATGATTCCTCCGGGGAACGGTATTGTCACTTCGACAATATGGCGGTTGCGCTCAACGGACAGCGTTACCTGGGCGACGGTATCCTGCGGAAAATAGCGCTCAAGCTTGAGCATTTTCTTATTTACCAGATCGCTCAGATATTCGGAAATTTCAATATTTTTTCCTGTAATTGAAATGCGCATGGTAATTACTCCTTTCATTTCTTTGCTCCTCTGCTCGAGCAACCGAGCCGAAGAGCCTCACCTCGTGTTTATAATTCACGTTTAATATATTCTATTTTCCATTTCAAATTCCTGCAAGATAAAAGTGTATTTTGTGTGAAAAACATGTTCTATAAATTTGGCATCGCCGAAGTCGAAAACGTGTGGTAGAATTATTCCATGAAAAGCAAACCTTCCGAATTGTCCGCAAACCTCATGCTTCTCGCCGCCGCAATGATTTGGGGCGCCGGATTCGTCGTCATGAAAAGCACGCTGAGCGCGCTTCCACCGAACGCAATACTCGCGATGCGTTTTTCAATAGGCGCTTTTGGTCTCGGCTTCATCATCCGCAAATCATACCGTACGCTTTCTTTCAAAACGCTTCTTCGGTCTGCCGTTCTCGGCACTGTACTGTACGCAGCATTTGCGCTTCAAACCTACGGTCTCGAGCGAACGAGCGCAGGCCATAACGCATTCATCACGGCCGTATATGTGGTGCTCGTGCCTATTTTCGTATTCGCCTTCAAGCGCACAAAGCCATCGGCGCAGGTATTCGCGGCCGCCATAATTTGCTTTGCCGGCATATTCATACTCTCTTTTGACTCTACCGACAGCGCAAGCGGCTCTTCTTTTTTGGGTGATATGCTGACGCTTGCGTGCGGCGTGCTGTTTGCCCTCCATATAGTTTTGAGCGATATTTATATGAGCCGCGGCGAAAACGTAATGGTCATGACTGCGTTTCAGTTTCTTTTCGCAGCGCTTTTTGCATGGACGTTCTCGGTGTCGTTTGAAGATCTCCCCTCCGAGATTTCGGGCAAAATATGGCTCGCGCTCGCCTATTCGGGCATCGCAAGCACACTTCTCGGACTGCTTTTGCAAAACATTGGCATAAAATACGCCTCCGCCTCATACGCCTCGCTCATTCTCTGTACCGAGTCGGTGTTCGGCGTAATATTCGGCGTAATATTTTTTCACGAAGCATTGACTTTTAAGCTCGTACTCGGTTGTGGTATAATACTTTTATCGCTTGTGCTTGCCAACTTAAAGCTCGGCAGGCGCAGCAGGCATAAAACAGGAGGTAACCGTAGTTTATGAAATTTCTGCGTTCGGCAGCCGCCGCTTTCTGCGCGCTCTGCCTCGCCATATGCATGGTCGCATGCTCGGGAGGGAATACGCCAAACACTCCCGGGAACGGCAATAATTCAAGCAACGCCGAAAAAACATTGTCGCCGACAGACACAGGCTCAACGCCCGGACTGCCCATATATTCTCTTTCCGAGCTTTCGGATGAGCAAATAAACACATTGCTGAATCTTATGTGGGGTTTTATAGATGACAGCGATTTCACAGCCGTGAGCGGCATATCGCCTGAAAAAACCGAGCGCTTCCTCTATTACTATTATACGGGCAGGCTTTCCGGCTCAACCGAAGAGCCTTCATACGGCCTCATCTCAATCGATGAAGCTTCTGCGCTTGCCAACAACACTTTCGGTATTTCCTATCCCATAAAGACCGATTATGACGGCAGCGGCACTCAGCTCATATACGCCGACGAGGAGAATTACCATATTTTACTCTCGGATTATCCGAGCGTGAATTTCAGGTATGTGTCTCAAGAATATATGGAGAATAATCCTAACGTAATATTCAACAACGCCGGCATAGACGTAACAATCGAAAGGTTAGACGAAGACGGTCGCGTAATTGCGACTCACGTAGTCACCGTTATGCCTGCCGCCAGCGATTTTGGGTTCAACATTGTCTGCATAAACACAACCGACAACATCTGATTAAAAGCATGAAAAAGCCGTGGCTGCAGTCTGTCAATAAGCCCCTTATGTTCAATCCGTTCTGACGACATGTGCGTCAGAACGGATGAAAACCCGGAGGTTTTCGTGCTTTGCGGATTTCGCCGCCCATGAGCGAATGCAAGAGGCGAAATCCGCAAAAACTCGAAAAAGTGGCGTTTAGCCACTTTTTCGACAGTCTCAGCCATGGCTATTAATTTTGCAACGCAAAAAAGCCTTCGGCACACATTATATGTCGAAAGCCTTTTCGGAATCATTCATCCGTATGATCGCACTCGCTGTGATCCATATCCGTTCCTGCGGTTCCGAACATCTCGCGCCCCGTAAGCCCCTTCTCGTTTCTGATTTTTTCCACTTGACTCGACAAGAAGCGGCGCACCTTATCCGGATGCTTTACGCTTACAATACGCTCTGTATGGCTGCTCTGATCGGCACTATAGAGAACTATCGTGCCGACGCCGTTAAGCTTTTGCCCCAATGTCCGTATCATCTTTATGTCGAGCACGCGATAGAGCATTATCTCATCAGTCTCCGTCACAAACAGTCCTTTGCGCTTTATGAACCTTTCAGGCGTAACCTCATACACCGTGAAGCTCCACGGAAGCCCAAATATCGTCCTTTTTCTGTCGCGCCAAAGGATTTCCTCTTCAGGCAGGTTGTCTTTAAAATCGAATTTCTTTTTCTTCTTTGCCATAATGCCTCCATAGAGCGCTCACGTTTCTATACATGATACCGCCTTGCTCCCCTCACGTCAAGCGCTCACACTTTGTTTTTGTTATAAACGGCTCGTAAACGCATACATGCAAATTATGATATATCTGCATCGCACCCCTTGCATTTATGCGGGAAACGCCTATAATAATAGGGTTAATTAAACAAAGAAGAGGAACGTATGAACAATATACGAAATATAGCTATAATCGCTCACGTCGACCATGGCAAAACGACGCTCGTCGACCAGCTGCTCCGTCAAAGCGGCGTTTTCAGATCTAACGAGCAGGTCGTCGAACGTGTAATGGACTCGAACGATATCGAGCGTGAACGCGGAATAACCATTCTTTCAAAGAATACCGCCGTCAACTACAAAAATTACAGAATCAACATAGTCGATACACCCGGCCACGCAGATTTCGGCGGAGAAGTCGAGCGCATACTGCAAATGGTCGACGGCGTTCTCCTGCTCGTTGATGCGTTTGAAGGGTGCATGCCTCAAACTCGTTTCGTGCTAAGAAAGGCGCTTGAACTAAACAAAAAAGCTATTGTTGTCATAAATAAAATCGACCGTCCCGGAGCCAGGCCCTACGAGGTTGTAGACGAAACGCTCGAGCTTTTCATGGAGCTTGGTGCGAACGAAAGTCAATTGGACTTTCCCATTGTCTATACTTCCGCAAAGGAAGGCGTTGCCAGCAGTGACCCTGATGTGCGCGGCACGGATATGCAGCCGCTTTTCGAGGCGATAATCAAATATATTCCCGCCCCCATCGGCGATCCGGATGCTCCGCTCCAAATACTGTTTTCAACAATAGACTATGACGACTATGTGGGGCGCATAGGTATCGGCAGAATAGTGCGCGGCACAGTTAAGCGCAACCAGCCTGCAATGCTCTGCGGCGCCAACGGCAACAGGGAAATAAAAGTTTCTCGGCTTTATCGTTTCGAGGGCCTCAAGCGCGTTGAAACCGAATCCGCTTCTGCCGGCGATATCGTTGCCGTGGCCGGTGTCGCAGATCTCAGCGTCGGCGAAACCGCATGCGCGATTGACTGTATTGAGCCGCTGCCGTTCGTGCACATAGACGAACCTACTGTCAGCATGATGTTCATGGTAAACGACAGCCCGTTTGCGGGAAAAGAGGGCAAGTATGTCACATCGCGCAACCTTAGGGATCGTCTTTTCAAAGAAGTAGAAACGAACGTCAGCATGCGCGTCGAGGAAACAGGCTCGACCGACTGCTTCAAGGTAAGCGGACGAGGCGAGCTTCACCTTTCCATACTCATCGAGCAGATGCGAAGGCAGGATTATGAATTCGCCGTTTCAAAGCCCAAGGTTATTTATAAAGCGGGTGAAAACGGAGAGCTTCTCGAACCTATTGAAGAGCTAACGATAGACGTGCCGCAGGAGTATGTCGGCGCCGTAATGGAAGGACTTGGCGCACGCAAGGCAGAGCTTGTAAATATGATTTCCGAAGCCGAAGGCGGCTGCCGCCTCATGTTCCTTATACCGTCGCGCGGCCTTATGGGATACAGAAGCGAGCTCATGACCGCAACGCGCGGCAACGGCGTAATGAGCCACATTTTCAGCGGTTATGAGCCTTATAAGGGCGACATAGAAGAACGTCAGCGCGGATCACTCATTGCGCACGAGACAGGCGATACGAGCTCATACGGTTTATTCAACACGCAGGAGCGCGGCAGGCTGTTCGTAGGCCCCGGCGTACCGGTCTACGAGGGCGAAATCGTAGGCGAGTGCTCGCGCAATGAAGACATCGTTGTCAATGTGTGCAAGAAAAAGCATGTAACAAATATGCGTGCATCTGGCAGTGATGAAGCGCTCCGACTTACGCCGCCGTCAATTCTTTCGCTCGAGCAGTGCCTTGAGTTCATCGCCGACGACGAGCTTGTAGAGGTCACACCAAAAAGCATAAGAATGCGTAAGCGTATTCTTTCAAAGGAACAGCGCATGAAGCTTGCCGCAAAAGCAAAATAAGGCTTATCTTATATAGAGCGAAAAGGACGATATCTTGCGGATATCGTCTTTTATTTATATCGCTTCGATTCGCTACCCCATATGGAGTCAGCGGCGACAATATAACCGCATGACTGTTGAATAAATTGCATCAAAACAGGGAACCGCATATGCGATTCCCCACTATTGAATCAAATTTTAATTACTCATCGTCCTCGGAAGCAAATCCTGAGAAGAGATCCGCAAGAGACGTCGTGGCCTGCTCAAGCGGCGGAAGCTCGTAATCAGCATCCTCACGGCGCGGCCTGCGCTCGGTGCGCTCGGGTCTCTCCGCGCGCTCCTGGCGTGCACTGTCATTGCTGCGCTCACGGCGCTCGCGGCGCTCGCTCTGCTGAGCGTTGTTGTTTCTCTCGCTACGCTCTCCACGCTGCGAAGCTGCCTGCGGCTTGCCGTTCTGCTCGTGCTGTGCACGGCGCTCTGCACGTTCTGCCGCCATGCGGGCGCGATCCTCGCGCTCCTTGGCTATCTGCTGTGCAAGTTCGGGATTCTCCTCGAGTATTACATCCTTACGGCTGAGGCTGATGCGCCTTGCTTCAGGATTGACTTCAAGAACCTTGCAGCGTACTACGTCGCCGACTTTGAGCTCGTCTTCGACCTTCTCTGCGCGGCGCGGGGAAATCTGGGAAATATGGATAAGCCCGTCGATTGAAGGCTCGAGCGCTACAAATGCGCCAAAATCCACAATGCGAACGACCTTGCCCTCTACTATTGAACCAACGGGATACTTCTCGGCGGCCATCGTCCAGGGCTTGGGCTGGAGCTGCTTATACCCGAGTGATATACGCTCCTTATTTGCGTCTACATTCAATATGAGAACCTCTATCTCCTGACCGACCTTAAGTACGTCGGCAGGCGTCTTGCCGCGGCCCCATGCGACGTCTGTGACATGGATAAGTCCGTCAATACCGCCGATATCTACGAATGCGCCGTAGTCCGTAAGTCTGCGCACAACACCCTTAACCTTCATGCCGGCCTTGAGCTCTTCGAATTTTGCCTTCTTAGCCGCAGCCGCTTCCTCGATAAGGACAGCCTTGTGGGAGGCAACGATGCGCTTACGCGCTTTGTCAATCTCGATTATCTTGAGCTTAATCGGCTTTTTGACATAGTCTTCAATTTTATCTACATACTTTATAGCAAGCTGTGATACGGGAACAAACGCCTTAACGCCGTTAATCGTCGCAATCAGGCCGCCCTTGACAGCTTCTTTTCCTATGCCGTCATAGGTTTTGGACTCAGCTTCAGGATCCTCGATAAGTGTTTCCCAAAGCTTCTTGTTCTCAACGTTCTTCTTTGAAAGCAGCACGTTGCCTTCGCCGTCGTTAACCTTAAGAACCTCAACCTCGATCACGTCGCCGACTTTCAGAACATCATTCGGGTCAACGGTCTCATCATGGGAGAACTCGCTCCGAGGAATAAACCCATCGGACTTGTAACCTATATTAACACATACCTCTCCATCAACGATCTGAACAACGGAACCTTTGATCAACTGACCGTTTCTGATACGCACAAGAGTCTTCTCGAATGCTTCCGCAAACGAGGAGTCCGCCGTTTCAGGCTCTGCAATAGGTTCTTCATTCGTTGCAGCGTTTTCCGCTGCAGTGGGTTCTGTGACGGTAGCCGTTGTCTCTTCTGCTTCCGCAGCCATCGTCTTTTCCAATTCGCTCATTCTGGTTATAACCTCCATAATCATCCGTTGCGGCGTCGATGCGCCCGCAACAACACCTATTATATCATTACATTCTATTATTTCAAGTATAAGTTCGTCCGTATTTGCAATAGATTGTACTTTTTTACAGTGTTTTTTGCATATTCGAGCAAGTTTCTCCGTATTGGAGCTGTTCGCTCCGCCTATAACAACCATTGCAGTGCATTTTTTGGACAGCCTTTCGGCCTCCTCCTGCCTTTTCCGTGTCGTGTCGCATATAGTATTAAACACTTTTAATGAATCGCAGCGTTCTTTCACGGCTTCCTTTATGAGCTCAAACGTCTCCGAGGAAAACGTCGTCTGAGCGACAAGGCACGCGCTTTCAAGATGCGGAAGTTCCTGCGCTTCTTCGAGCGAATTCACATAGCGCACGCTGCCGCGGCTTCTCCCCGCTATCCCTATAACCTCCGGATGGTCCTTTTTCCCGGCAATTATAAGGTTTGTACCTTCGCCGCAATTCTGCTCTGCAATTTTATGTATGCGCATGACGAACGGGCAGGTTGCGTCGATGATATTTATACTTTTTTTGCGGCACTTCTCGTAAACATACGGTGCGACGCCGTGCGAACGTATTATTACGGTCGAACCGTTTTTCACTTCGTCTACACTCTCTATCGGGATTATGCCTTCTCCGAGAAGCTCTTCTATGACGCTCTCGTTGTGTATAAGCTCGCCCAGCGTATATACGCTCCCGAAACGCTTCGCCGCATTGCGCGCCATGTCGACGGCTCGATGCACCCCAAAGCAGAATCCCGAATGCTCAGCGTTTATTATTTTCAATTATTCCCTCCAGTTCCACACGAAGGCCGTCTATCGCATCGGATATCTCGTCCGTAACGACGTCAATGAGAGTGGATTTCTTTGTGTTCGGCACGACATCCGAAACGTTTATGGGCTTCCCCACTATCATCCGTACACGACCTTTTTTGAAGCTGTGCGGATGTATATAAATCGGTAAAATCGGTGCGCCCGCCTTAGTTGCGATAAACGCCGTCCCCTTTTCGAATTTATCCATATAATCGGTCACAGAGCGTTTGCCCTCCGGAAAAATCCCGAATATTTTACCCTTTTCGAGAACTCGCATGGCCTTTTTGAGCGATTGAATATCCGCATTATGCCTGTTCACAGGAAACACGCACAGCGAGTGCAGAAACGCGCCGACGATTTTATTTTTGAAAATCTCCTTTTTGGCCATAAAATGGACTATTCGCGGGGTCACCAATGCTATGATTATGGGATCGAGCATGGATGTATGATTCGATGCGATTATCGCCTTCCCCTTTATACGCAGGTTTTCCCAGCCAACTATGTATGGCCGCCATATAAGGCTAAGTATCGGATAAAGCAATGTTCTCAATATAACGTACAGCATTAATTATCCTTTCGCGCGCACGGCGTCTATTATTGCGGCGCAAACCTGCGCCTCGTCCATATTCGTGGTATCGATTACAACTGCGTCGTCGGCACACCTCAGCGGAGCAAACTCGCGCGTTGAATCATTATAATCCCTCGTCTCTATCTGTGCCTTTATGTCGTCGTAGCTTTTGCCGTCAAGCGCACCCTTGCGTTCAAGCTCTAAATAGCGCCTTCTCGCCCTCTCCTCGACGGAAGCGGTTACAAAAAACTTGTATTCGGCATTCGGCAGCACAAATGTGCCAATCTCCCTGCCGTCCATTACGACATCGTATTTCTGCGCAAAAGCCCTCTGCGCCGCCGCAAGCTTTATGCGCACCTCCGGTATTTTCGAAATATCTGACGCGGCTTGCGCTACCTCCTGCGTCCTTATCTTGTCCGTAACGTCCTCACCGTCAAGCATTATATGCTGAACGCCATCGCAGTATATGATATCCACGTCTGTGTCCGCCATAATTCTAAGCGCATTCTCCGCATCGCACGGGTCTACGCCCAATCTCAGCGCCTTAAGCCCTGCCGCCCTGTACATAGCGCCCGTATCAAGGCAGATTATGCCAAGCTCATCCGCTATCGCCTTTGCCGCCGTGCTCTTTCCCGCGCCGGAAGGTCCGTCTATCGCAATGTTTATCCTTTTCATGCCCATCTCCCGATTCACTCGCCGCCGGCGGAACGACCCGCCAAGAAACCCGTCGAATACGCGATTTGTAGGTTAAATCCGCCTGTAAAAGCGTCGACATCCATAATCTCACCCGCGAAGAAAAGCCCTTTTACAAGCTTTGACTCCATTGTTGACGGATTTATCTCCTTCACACTCACTCCGCCGCGCGTCACAATCGCCTCGTCAAGCTTTCCTGCCCGCTTTACCGTGAACGGCACGGCCTTCAGCAGTTCGCAGAAGCTTCTCCGCTGCTCGCGCGTTATCGAATCGACGCTCGCCGCCGGGTCTATGCCGCTAAGTTCAATGATAACAGGAATCATGTTCATGGGCAACAGCGCTCCGAGCGAATTTTTGAGCTGCTTTCTCGTGTTCTCCTCAAAGTCGCGCAGCACACGCTTGTCAAGCTCATGCGCCTCAAGCCCCGGCTTCAGGTCTATAAAGCACTTTATTCCCTCGGGCGCATCCGCAATTATGCTGCTCAGCGTCAGAACAAGCGGACCCGATACTCCAAAATGCGTAAAAAGCATCTCGCCGAGCTCCCTGAATATCCGTTTACCGCCTTTATACGCCGAAAGCGTCACATTTTTAAGCGTAAGCCCCTGCAGCCTTATCGGCCAATCCTCGTTTGTTTCAAGGGGAACGAGCGCGCCGCGCGGTTCGTTGACCGTATGCCCGAGGCTTTTCGCAAAGCGGTATCCGTCGCCCGTCGAGCCCGTGCTCCTGTAGCTCATGCCGCCCGTTGCAAGGATTACTCGGTCAAATCGGCGCTTCACGCCGTTCACGCATACGATAAAGCCGTTATTCGCCCCTATGCCTTCGACATCCGCGTTAAGCTCCGTATGCGCTCCGCTTTTCTTAAGGTTTGACGCAAGTGCTTTTATGACGTCGCTCGACTTGTCCGATTCGGGAAACACTCTGTCGCCTCGCTCAACCTTTGTCTTTACGCCCTCGCGGTTTATCAGCTCGACTATATCGGCGCTTGAAAAAGAATCGAGCGCACTGTAAAGGAAGCGCCCGTTTCGCGCAACGTTATTAAAGAATTCGTCTTTCCCTGCCGTATTAGTTATGTTGCAGCGTCCCTTGCCCGTTATGAAAAGCTTCTTGCCGAGCTTTTCATTGTGCTCAAACAACGTAACATCGCTTCCGCGCCGCGCCGCCTCGGCGGCGGCTATCATGCCTGCGGGTCCTCCGCCTATTACCGCTACAGTTCTCATTCCTTATCGTCGCCTTTCCGAAAAACCGCTCTGTACTTTTCAATGCGCTCGTAATCGGTAAGATCGGTTTTCAGCGGGGTTATTGACACATATCCCTCGTTCACCCATCTCTCATCGTTGTCCTCGCTGCCAAGACACTTCGTGAGGCGCCCCGCCGGTATCCAGTAATAGCGCATATTCCGCGTGTCAAGCCGCTCGTCGTATGTCTGCTCATATTCCTGGAAGCTGAGCGAGGTTACTTTGACGCCTTTTATGTCCTCCGCTTCCTTATCGGGTATGTTTATATTCAAAAGAAGAGTTTTTTCTATGCCGTTTTTCTCAAGCGTATCGACTATTTCCGAGACTATCACGGCCGACGCCTTCAAATGCTTCGGGTCGGTGCAGCAGACGTTCGACGCCGCTATGGACGGTATTCCGAGCAGCGCTCCCTCAACCGCTGCGCTTACAGTACCCGAATAAAACACGTCCGTGCCTCTGTTTTCGCCGTGATTTATGCCGGATATTATGAGATCCGGGACTATTCCGAGATTGCCGCACGCAAGCTTTACGCAGTCTACCGGCGTCCCGCTAACGGAATACGCCTTAACATTCTCAAGCCCGTTCAGCATCACCTCGCTGCATCTAAGCGGCATTGTGAGCGTAAACGAGTGAGCCGCTCCGCTTCTGTTTGAATCGGGAGCTGAGATTATCACGTCGTGCTTTGATTTCAGCGCATTCGCGAGCTCCCATATTCCTCTGGCGAAAACTCCGTCGTCGTTTGTAAGCAATATTTTCATAAGGTGTTTACTCCTTTGCTTCTATTATGACAGGCGCCTTGGCCTTTGCCGATATCACCGTGTCATCCAGCACAGCAAGTATCTCGGGGAATCCCTTGCTCAAGCGAGGCTCGATAAGCACGGATTCCGAATTTACCGTCGTCACGGTTCCATGGCGCTGCGTTATAACCATGTCTATCGGTTCTTTTACATAGAAAGCAGCCGCTATTTCCGTGCCGTTCGAGCCATTTTTCTTAAAATCGAACGTTTTCAGACCTTTCCCGTACCTGTTTTGTACGTCATAGTCGAATATAAGGCTGCGCTTCATATATCCTCTGTCAGATATCAGCAGCATTTCGCCCGCGTCCTCCGTTTGGCCCGCGAACACCACGCTGTCCCCGCCGTCAAGCTTTATGCCGCGAACGCCCGCGCTCGACCTGCCCATGCACGGTATGTCTGCCGTGTTGAAGCGTATGCTCATGCCGTTTCGCGTCACCATCACCAGGGTTTCGCCCTTATCCTTCTCGACGCTTATCAGCTCATCGCCGTCTTTTATTGTGATAGCCGCTATTCGCTTTTGCCGCGTTTTGAATTCGCTTGCCTCGCTAAGCCGCACGCTGCCCGCCCGCGTCGCGAATAAAAGCCTGCCCGCGTTCTCCTCCGTAAAAACAGCAATTATTCGTTCACCGTTCTCGACCGGTATCAGCGACGTCAAGCTCGTCGGGCGTGTATTCGGCTTCGACTCGGGTATATCGTCTATGCACAGCGTAAGGCATACGCCCGTATTCATAAATATCTTCAGTCTCTTATCGCTCGGCGCGTATATGGTATGCGTCGCCCCTTCTGAAAGCGCCTGCTCCGTGTTAAAGTTTCTCCGCAATACCTTGCGCAGCTTTTCATCGGGCAGTATCGTTACGACAGTTTCCTCGGCCACGCGCGGCGGCTCTTCAGGTATCTCGATATGCGTTTCATCCCTCATCGGCAGCGTGCGGCGCGGCACAGCATATTTTTCTTTTATCTCCGTCAGCTCTTTCCGTATCACTTCGCGCAGCTTCGCCTTCGAGCCGAGAATGCCCTCAAGTATCTTTATCTGCCTGAGTATTTCCTTATATTCTTTCTCAATTAACAGCATTTCAAGGTTTGTCAGCCTCTGAAGCCGCAGATCAAGTATTGCCTGCGCCTGTATTTCCGAAAGCGAAAAGCGCTCCATTAACGCATCGCGCGCGTTTTTCGGCGTTTTCGACGCGCGTATTATCTTTATAACCTCGTCGAGATTGTCTATCGCAACCATCAGCCCGAGCAGCACATGCTCCCTGCGCTTCGCGTTTTCAAGCTCAAACTCCGTGCGGCGCGTGACTACGTTCTCCTGATGACCTATATAGCATGAGATGAGCTCCTTAAGTCCGAGCTGGCGCGGCTTTCCGTCCGCAATCGCAACCATGTTTACGCCGAACGTCGCCTGAAGATCCGAATATTTATAAAGATATCCTAGTATCTTTTCGGCGTCGCCCTCTTTTTTTACCTCGACGACAGCGCGCATTCCGAGCCTGTCCGACTCGTCGCGTATATCCGACACAGCCGCGAAAAGCGTCTTTTTCTCCTGCGTTATATGCAATATCTCCTCGAGCAGCCTCGCTTTGTTTACCTGATACGGTATTTCAGTTATCACTATGAGCTTTCTGCCGTTTTTCTGCTCCTCAATATGAGTCTTTGCACGCATTGTCAGCTTGCCGCGCCCCGTTTCGTACGCCGTTTTTATTTCGTCCGAGTCAAGAATATATCCGCCCGTAGGAAAGTCCGGACAGGGCATAAGCTTCATAAGCTCTTCCACGGTGACGTCGGGATCCTTAAGCTGCGCGAGAACCGCATCCGTTGCTTCGCCAAGGTTATGCGGCGGTATGTTCGTAGCAAGTCCTACGGCAATGCCTGAAGCGCCGTTAACGAGCAGGTTCGGGAATCGTCCTGGCAAAAGATCCGGCTCCTTGAGCGTATCGTCAAAGTTCAGGTTGAAACTGACCGTGTCCTTGTCTATGTCGCGCAAAAGCTCGAGCGCAAGCGGCATCATTCGCGCCTCGGTATACCTCATGGCGGCGGCGCTGTCGCCGTCGACGCTTCCAAAGTTGCCGTGGCCGTCGACAAGCGGCATGCTCATGTTGAATCCCTGCGCCATACGAACCATGGCGTCATACACCGACGAATCGCCGTGAGGATGATATTTACCTAAGCAGTCGCCGACTATGCGGGCGCTTTTCCTGTACGGCTTGTCGGGCGAAAGACCCAACTCCATCATCGTGTAGAGTATTCTCCTCTGCACGGGCTTCAGTCCGTCCTCGACCCGAGGAAGCGCACGCTCGAGTATTACATGCTCGGCATACGGCATCATAGACGAATGCATGACTTCGTCCATGCTGCGCTCGATTATCTTTTCGCCGAATTTAATCTGCTCGCCGCTTGTTTTTTTAGCCATTCCCGCCGACCTCCGCGCCTATTTTTTTCGCGAACGCATCCTGCTTGTTAAAATTCGCGTGATCCGATATGTATTCCTTTCTCGGCCCCACCTTATCGCCCATGAGCACCGTCACGAGACGCTCAACATCTGCCGCGTCGTCTATGTTCACGCGTACGAGAGTCCTGTTTTCGGGATTCATGGTAGTCTCCCAAAGCTGCTCGGGATTCATCTCGCCAAGGCCCTTGTATCGTTGGAGCACATATCCCTTCATGCCCTTCGTTATGCGGGTAAGTTCCTCGTCCGAATAAGCGTATTTGACGTCGCTGCCCTTTTGTATCTTGTAAAGCGGCGGCAAGCCTATATAAACATGCCCGTCAAGTATGAGCTGCTTCATGTATCTATAAAAGAATGTAAGGAGTATTGCCCTTATGTGCGCTCCGTCCTGATCGGCATCGGATAGTATTATCACCTTATTGTACTTTAAGCTTTCGGGCGCAAACTCGTTGCCTATTCCCGCGCCGAGCGCCGTAATTATGGAGCGGAATTCTTCGTTCGCAATAACCTGATCAAGCCTTTTTTTCTCAACGTTAAGCGGCTTTCCCCTAAGCGGAAGTATTGCTTGAAATCGCCTGTCGCGCCCCTGCTTTGCGCTGCCGCCCGCCGAATCGCCCTCGACAATGAAAAGCTCGTTTATGCTCGTGTCCCTGCCCGTGCAGCTTGAAAGCTTGCCGACAAGCGGAGCGTTGTCAAGCTTATTCTTCTCCCGCGCCATCGTCTTGGCTTTTCTCGCCGCTTCCTTGACCTTTGCCGCCTTTACGGCCTTATCGGCCATCTTCATGGCTGTATCGGCGTTCTTCAAATCCTCGACGAAGTGCGTAAGCCTATCGAGCGTTACAGCCTCAACGCATATGCGCGCCTCCGTATTGCCCAGGCGCGTTTTCGTCTGGCCTTCAAACTGCACATTCTTCATTTTGACGGAAAGCACCGCCGTCAAGCCCTCTCTGTAGTCCTCTCCCGAAAGCGAATTGTCCTTATCCTTGAGCACTCCGACGCGTCGGCAATAGTCGTTCATCACCTTGGTAAGCGCGGATTTGAATCCCGTCTCGTGCGTTCCGCCCTCCGTTGTCGGAATGTTATTCACATATGAAAACACGCTCTCGGTATAGCCGTCGTTATGCTGGAGCGCAAGCTCGACCTTTATCCCGTCCTTTTCGCCGCTTATATAAACGGGTTCCGCGTAGAGAGGCGTCTTGTCGTTATTCAGTTCCTTTACAAAGTCGCATATTCCGCCCTCATATTTGTATTCGCGCTTTTTAGGCTCACTCGCCCTGTCGTCCTCAAATATGAACAGCACGTCCTTATTCAAATACGCAAGCTCCCTCAGACGCTTCGCGACCGTATCAAAGTTTATGTCAAGCGTCTCGAAAACTCTCTTATCCGGCAAAAAAGTCACCCGTGTGCCATGCAGGCGCGTTCTTCCCGTTTCTTTGAGCGGAGCTACGGGCGCGCCCGATATCACCTTGCCATTCTCATCCTCATAGCTGTGAAACTCCTGCCTGTACGCCTTGCCGTTTACAAATACCTCTACGGTGACATGCTCGGAAAGCGCGTTTACCACCGATGCGCCGACGCCGTGAAGCCCCCCTGAATAATTGTAGCTCGAATCGCCGAACTTTCCGCCCGCATGCAGATGCGTATACACTACCTCGACACCCGAAATTCCAAGTTTTTCATGTATTCCCACGGGAATGCCGCGACCGTTGTCCTCGACCGTTACGGAAAGGTCATTGTTGAGCGTTACGCTTATCCTGTCTGCGTAGCCGTTCGCAGCCTCGTCAACGGCATTGTCGACAATCTCCCACAACATATGATGAAGCCCCCTCGAGCCCGTGCTTCCGATATACATACCCGGACGCGCCCGGACAGCTTCGAGGCCCTCCATCACTTTTATATCTTTTATGCTGTATTCGTTCGCCATCACTTGCTCCTTGCATTGCTGCGCTCATTTCATCGTTTAATTATAATTCCAAAAAAAAACCTTGGCAAGTCTTGAGCAGGAGCGCGCCCAACGTCTTTGCTGTCTTTGCACTTTTTTGTCTCTATTTATTACTTGCTTCAATGTTTACATTTTCGTAAAACAAAATCGCCAATAATGTGCTATAGTATATGAGTGATTAATTTATCAAAACCAAAAGGAGTCACAAAACCATGAAAAAAACCATCAGCCTTATACTTGCGGCTCTCTTCGGCGTTTGTCTTATCATGCCCGCCGCAATGGCCGCAACAATAGCTCCCGGAGAACAAAGAATAACAATGGGAGCCGATCTTTCGGATGCCCAACGCGCATCGATATACGAATTCTTCGGCGTCGAGCGCGGCACGATAAAGGAGCTGACCGTAACAAACTCGGAAGAGCGCTCATATCTTGAAGGGCTTATTCCCGATGAGCGTCTCGGCCGCGTAGCGCTCTCCTGCGTCTACATCACAGTACTTGACGCAGGTTCGGGCATCAAAGTCGAAACAAACAACATCAACTGGTGCACCGAGCAAATGTACATAAACGCCATGATAACCGCAGGCATTGCCGACGCTTCCGTAAAGGTAAGCGCTCCTTATCCGCTTTCTGGCACTGCGGCGCTCACGGGCATCTACAAGGCATATGAGGACATCACGGGTGAAAAGCTCGATGAAGACGCTAAGGCCGCCGCTGCGGAAGAGCTTATAACGACAGGCGAGCTCGCCGAGTTCATAGGCAGCGAAGAGGCTACGCGTCTCATAAACGAGCTTAAAAAGATTCTTAACAACATTAAAAGCATGACCGACGATGAGGTTCGTGCCGAAATCAGGCGTATCGCCGCGCAATGCAACATCTCCGTCACCGACAGTCAAGTGGAGCAGCTTTTAACTCTCTGCCGCACGCTTCAAAACCTCGACGTTGAGAATCTGCAGAGCCGCCTGCTCGGCTGGCTTGATACCGTCGATAAGCTTTCATCGGTATCTTCGTGGTTTGCCAAAATCTGGCGCAGCGTGCTCGAATTCCTGACGTCCATATTCGGCGGTTTCTTTGGCAAGGGAAAATAATTTACTCATAATTCAAGAAGCTCCAACGATCGGCGATTGCCGTCTTGGAGCTTTTTCTTTACGCGCTGATCATGTTTTCAAACCGCTCGAACACGACAGGCATGTCATCTGTACAATAATATATGACCGCTATGCTCGCCGCCTTTCCCGAAAACTCATGCAACGGCTGCGTTCAAAGCAAGCATATCGCACTCCTTCAAGGCCGCGGCTCTCATGTATTATTATTATCCCCACGCGCGTTGTTTTAATAAAGCGGTGCGTTTTTCCCGCTCAACACAGACTCAAACAGTTTGTTTGCGGAGAGCTCTTTTGATTCAAACAAGAAGCGGCAGGAGTGGACATTCAAGCCGGCTGCTTGCCGGAATATGCTCCGAGACGCTTTTATTTCAGCGCCATTCATCGTATTTACATAAAAAAGGCGCTTCGATTAAAGCGCCCTCAATCATTATCTTCCTATCAAACCGAATCACCAAAGTCGCGCCTGAACTGCTCCGCAAGCCTATACGGCCAGTCGTTCACCGCAGTCAGCCTGTCGAAGAAGTTCTTATGCTGTTCGCTTTCGAACTTTATTCCGCCTATGAGGTCGCGGTGCTCGTACAGCCACGCAACCCTGTCAGCCATGTAGCGCATCTGCGACACGGTATAGACGCGTCTGGGCACGGCAAGGCGCACGAGCTCCATCGCGCCGTACGCAGGCTTTCCGTCTTCCCACGGCTCATCTATGCAGCCGCGTTCCATGCCTCTCGAACCGCTCGCGATATATATGGCGCACGCAAGGCTTCCCGCAGGATACTGCTCATACGGTATGTGCGGCACAAACTTCATCGCATCTATATGGCATCCGAGTCCGCCCGGAGGCGTAACAACAGGCACACCGTGCTTTTGAAGTTCGCCGCAAAGGAAAGCAATCATCTGCGGACCCTGGGATATTACGTCCTCGTTCATCGTGTCGTCAAGGCCCACACAGATGGCTTCCATTTCGCGCACACTCATTCCTCCGTACGTCGGGAAACCCTCGAATCTCGCCACGAACGCCTTCAAGCGCTCGTATATCTCAGAATCGTTGAGACATATGCCGCCGCCGCGCGCAAATCCAAGCTTTCTCGCAGAAAAATAGATTATGTCGACTGCGTCGGCCAGCTTGCGGGTAATCTCTCGTATCGATGCGTTCTTATACGCTTCCTCGCGCGTTTTTATGAAGTAGAGGTTATCCTGCAAAAGGCTCGCGTCGAGCACGGCCAAAGCGCCGTATTCCTTGCAAAGGCGCACCGCCGCAAGCATATTGTCCAGCGCTATCGGCTGGCCGCCTATCAGGTTTGTTCCCGCCTCAATTCGCATGAACGGCACTCTTCCGCGCTCCGCCTTCAAAAAGCTTTCGAGCTTTTCAAGATCGAAATTGCCCTTGAAAGGTACATCGCTCTGGAGCTTGAGCCCCTCGTCGCACAGCATTATGCGGAACGTTCCGCCGCACTGCTTTATCTGGTTGACAGTAGAGCCGAAGAAAAAGTTCATCGGAATAATGTCGCCCTCTTTGACGAGCCCGCGAGCAAGCATGTTTTCGCACGCCCTGCCCTGATGCACCGGCAGGAAATAGTCTTTATTGAATATCTCCTTTATTTTTGCGCTTAAACGTTTATATGTAGCGCTTCCGGCGTATGCTTCGTCGGCGCGCAGCATGGAAGCAAGCTGTTCGTTGCTCATCGCATTCACGCCGCTGTCTGTCAACATATCAAGGTAAAGATCGTCCGTCGTCAGCCTGTAAGAATTGAATCCCGTTTCGTACAGCGCCTCAACCCTTCGTTCGACGGAAGGTATAGTAAGCTGCTGCACCGTGCATACCTTGTGCATCTCCAGAGGAAAGCTTTCGGTATTGAAAAATTTAATATTCGCCATACAGTTCTCCTTATGTTGGCAGCCGCAAACAGCTGCGTCTTGTTATTATACACCATATTGTCAATTCCCGCGATACATTATGTTTGAAAAAGTGCGATTATTTACAAGCCGTTAATATATTGCCTGTTTGCGCGCTTAAGCGATATATTCAAATGTTCACGCTGTTGATATCGCGGAACGCATATGGTATAATTCAAGCATGAAAAAACAACTCAGCAAAAAGAATAAAGCTATCAACATTTGCCTGTACATCGTGAGCGCATTACTCATATTTACGGGCATAATAATGATAATAAAAGAAAACGTACTGTTCCCCGGACAATACAATCCGCCGCCGTCGCCGACACCATCTGAATCCCCGACGCCATTGCCTTCGCCTTCCGCATCGGCCACGCCTGAGCGGACGACTGAACCTACGCCTGTGCCAACGCCCGTTCCGAATCCCGTGCGCATCTACTTCCCGCGCTTTGAGATACAGTGCGATATTCAGCCCGTTGGCCTCTCCGATGACGGCAGCGTCGCAACCGTAGACGCCGCAGATATAGCCGCATGGTATCAGGACAGCCCCATTCCGGGCGAAGACGGCAACAGCCAGATAAACGGACATGTACGTTACGGCGGCAAAAAGGGCTCATTTTCCGTGCTCGCCGACTTCAAAGAAAATGACGAAGTCATAATCGAGCTTGCCGACGGATCATTCCGCTACTTCTATGTCGAGAGCGTTGCCGTATATAGCTACGCCGATTTTCCTAAAGAGCTTTTGGCGCTCGACGGGGAAGCGCGCATGACTCTCATCACCTGTTCGGGGGAATGGAGCACACAGTACGGCACCTCAAAGGACAGAATCGTTGTAATCTGCAAGCCCAAGGTTTGAGATTCTGTCAAAATTTTCAATTTCAGAATAAACCAAAAATAATTGTCTTTTAGAATAAGCCGACCGTGCATGGGGATAATAAGCCTTGAACGTCGGCTTTAATTATGCCGATAATTAAACAAGGAGGCAGATTCATGAAAAAGTTATTGCCGATTCTGATTATGTCATCACTGCTTTTGGCGCTTGTTACGGGCTGCACACCAAACACACCCGTGAAGCCCTCCCCGGTACCGACGCATTCAGCCGCGCCGACAGCCGCGCTCACACCCGCGCCGACGATGTCGGCAGAGCCCACGGTCGCGCCTTCGGGCTCGCCCTCTGCAGGCGCTGATGAGATCCCCGGTTTCGTGGCCGGTACGGTGGTCGATCCGAAGGATGTCCCCGACATCGTCGCAGCCATCAACAAGGAGTATCCAAAGGCGGAGATTACAAGCATCACACATGCGCTGTACAAGGACATGCAGGTCTATCATATAACAATGACAGGCACTGACGACGGCACAACGCAAGTGTATGTCCGGCCGAACGGCACCATACTGCCGTACGAGGACAACGGCGGCGCACAGGCAAGCGCCAGTCCCAAAGCATAACAGGCTTACGAAAACGGACAGGAAGCGCAGGCGCGCTCAGACCGTCGAAAACGAATTTTCGGCGGTTTTTCCCTATTTTATGTGCAATTGCCACACCTTGTCGCCGACTTTGCATTACTTTTTTTTATTTTTTTTGATCAAAACAGCGTGCCGTGCTCGAAAAAACGCTTGATTTCACATATCAAAGTCATTTCGGCATACAAAAAAATAATTGTTGACAAGTCGCGCCTTTGCCTTTATAATAGCTCTTGCAGTCACGGATTGCGGTCGTGGCGGAACAGGCAGACGCGTACGTTTGAGGGGCGTATGGGAGACCGTATGGATAGAGCATCAGATTCCGGTTCTGAGGGTTGGGGGTTCGAGTCCCTTCCGGCGTGCCAGAAAAGAAACAACCTTTGTCCTTAGGGCAAAGGTTGTTTCTTTTCAGTGAAATAAATCCCTTGCGGGATTTGTGATATACGCTTTGCGTGTGAAATATGGCTTCGCCATGTGAAATGCCTGCGGGCGTGAGGGGATTTATTTCATTTCACTTTCCGCGCAAGCGGAAAATTTCACAATGATCGCAGATCATTATTTCACATCCGCAGGATATTTCACTTCACATTCTGCCTTTTCTGCTGTATAATTAGTTCAATAAGGAATATGACAAGGGGGGCGTTGTTTGTGACGGATTGGCGACTGAACGGGCAGGAAGAATATTTGACAAATAAAACATTCTATAAGATCATCTTTCCGGAATTTTGGAAAACTTCATATGATAACCAAAACATCTTTTATCAAAAGATACTGAGTTATGCAAAAAAGTGTGCAGAAACTACAAACCATGAGCAAGAATTTTTGAAAGACGAGAACATTCAGCACTTTTGGCATGAGCATTGTGAGTTTTGCTGGGAGAAGGCTTTGACAGATCAAAAGTGTACATT
>SFDB01000024.1 GCA_004558825.1 Clostridiales bacterium | reverse complement strand
CTGAAGTGCTGCTTATGGATGAGCCAACGAGTGCGCTCGACCCAATATCGACATCAAAAATTGAAGAGCTTGCCATACAGCTAAAAGAGAAATACACAATAGTGATAGTAACGCACAACATGCAGCAGGCGGTCAGAATTTCCGATAATACGGCGTTTTTCCTGCTCGGCGAGCTTGTTGAGTGCGGTGAAACGGAGAAGATATTTTCAAGGCCCGATGATAAACGGACCGAAGACTACATCACGGGGAGGTTCGGATAATGAGAAGTCGCTTTGACGAGCAGCTTGCGCTGCTTAACAGGGAGCTTATAGAAATGGGCGCGCTTTGCGAGGAGGTCATTGCGCTTGCGTCAAAAGCGCTTACCGATGGCAATAAAGCGATTGCGGCTCAGGTCGCGCCGCTTGATGCGCAGATAGATAGAAAGGAGCGAGAGATAGAATCGCTGTGTCTGAAGCTGCTGCTGCAGCAGCAGCCTGTAGCACGCGATCTCAGGCAGATATCGGCCGCGCTGAAAATGATAACAGACATGGAGCGTATAGGCGACCAAGCAGAGGATATAGCCGAAATAATCGGGTTCATGGATGGGCGCGGTGCGGAGAACGGCGAATTGATGTACGAGATGGCGAAGGCCGCCATGAGAATGGTGACGGAGAGTGTCGATGCATATGTAAAACATGATATAATAGCCGCAGAGAAGGTTATTGCGGACGATGATACGGTCGATGACTTTTTTGACAAGGTTAAATACAAGCTCATCGAAAAAATAGCGCGAGATCCATCCGACGGCGAGTATGCGCTCGACCTGTTGATGATTGCAAAGTATTTCGAACGCATAGGCGACCATGCGGTGAATATTGCCGAATGGGTAATCTTCTCGATAACGGGCGAACACGAAGGGAGTTAATTATGATCTGGTGCGTTGAGGATGACGCCAGCACGCGCGATATTGAGGTATATGCGCTGCAATCGACAGGGTTTGAGGCGCATGGATTTGCGGACGGCACATCGTTTTGGGAGGCAATACAAAAGGAGCGCCCGGATCTTGTTGTGTTAGACGTTATGCTGCCCGGAACGGACGGTATTGAGCTTTTGCGCCGCATGAGGGCATCGGCCGGATTAAGGAATATTCCCGTAATAATGGCTACGGCGAAGGGCGCCGAATACGATATAATACAGGGGCTTGATCTCGGAGCCGATTATTATCTGACAAAGCCTTTTGGAGTGATGGAGCTTGTTTCGTGCGTAAAGGCGGTGCTGCGCCGATGCAAACCGAAGCAGCCTGAGCATGAGCTTAAAGCAGGCCGCCTGACCGTAGACATAGACAAGCATACCGTCACTGCAGATGGCGAGGATATAGTATTGACATATAAGGAATTTGAACTGCTGAAGCTGTTCCTTTCAAACCCCGGCATGGCTTTTACCCGAGACAAGCTTATGGAAGAGGTTTGGGGGACGGATTACATGGGTGAGACGCGCACGGTTGATATGCATATACGGACGCTGCGGCAAAAGCTTGGAAGCTACGGCGACATGATTAAAACGGTGCGCGGTGTGGGCTATCGCATGGAGGTAAAGGCATGACAAAAAAGATTTTTAAAGCGATACTTCTTGTTGCGGGCGTCGTGCTGGTTGCTTGTCTTGTGCTTATAGTGGGGTTCATGTACGAGTATTTTAAAGGTGTGCAGGAACGTCAGATGAAGGACGAGCTCGACCTTGCGGCGGCGGCGGTAAACGAGTGCGGGGGTGAGTATTTGAGCAAGGTGTCGTCCGACAGATACCGGCTTACTTTGATTGCGGCCGACGGGACGGTTGTATTTGATACGAAGACGGACGCCGAAACGCTTGAAAACCATGCGGACAGACAGGAAATACGCGATGCGTTTGTGAATGGAGAAGGCGAGAGCAGCCGGTATTCGTCGACGCTGCTCGAAAAGACTATATATCGCGCGGTGCGGCTTGAAGATGGCAGCGTGCTCAGAATATCTATAAGCAGGGCGACGATAGGCGTACTTGTGCTTGGAATGCTTCAGCCGCTCGTCGTGATAATGATAATTACGTTTATACTTTCGGGCGTACTTGCGAATAGCCTCTCAAAGCGCATCGTTGAGCCGCTCAACGAACTTGATCTTGAACATCCGCTTGATAATAACGACTCTTACGAAGAGCTTGCGCCGCTTCTCAACCGCATAAATCGCCAGCATTTGCAGATAACTGAGCAGCTTTGCGATCTTCAAAAGAAGAAGGACGAATTTGAACAGATAACTGCGAGCATGCAGGAGGGATTGATTCTACTCGACAATAAAGGAACTGTGCTGAGCATAAACGCTGCCGCGCAGAAGGTTTTTGATACGGATGACACATATGTAGGCAGCGACTTCTTGATTGTAGAACGCAGTCATGATGTTTGTGCGGCCATACATAGCGCCATAGAGAGCGGGCACGGAGATGCACGCGCGGAGCGTGGAGGACGTGTGTACAGGCTCGATATAAGTCGAATAGAATCTGATGATGCAGTGATTGGCGCGGTCATACTTGCTTTCGATATCACGGAACAGGAAAGGGCAGAACAGAGCCGCCGTGAGTTTACGGCTAACGTGTCGCATGAGTTAAAAACGCCGCTTCAGGGCATAATAGGCAGCGCCGAGCTTATCGAAAGCGGCCTTGTTAAGGAAGAAGATATGCCGCGGTTTGTAGGTCACATACGCTCGGAGGCGCAGCGGCTCGTTACGCTGATAGGCGACATAATCCGTTTATCGCAGCTCGATGAGGGTGTCGAGATGCCGTTTGAAACGGTAGACTTGCTGAAGGTTGCGCAGGAAACGGCCGAGGATCTTCACGACGCGGCGGCTGAAAAAAACATAGAAATGACGGTCACAGGAACAAACGCTGCGATAAAAGGCGTGCGGAGGCTGTTGTACGAGATTGTCTATAACCTGTGTGACAATGCAATCAAGTATAATGTTGAGAATGGCCGAGTGAATATCAGTGCTGCGCTTGACGGAAAGAATGCGGTGATAAGCATAGCTGACACGGGAATAGGCATTGCGCCCGAACAGCAGGACAGGGTATTTGAGAGGTTTTATCGTGTCGACAAGAGTCATTCGAAAGCTTCTGGCGGCACCGGATTGGGACTTTCGATAGTAAAGCATGCCGTACAGTATCACCACGGTAAGATATCGTTGAAGAGCGAGCTTGGGCGCGGCACAACGATAAGCGTGTCGTTTCCTGCGTAGGGTACGGTTTGTGGCACAGGAAAGGCTTTTGAGCGGCTTCCGTACTTTTTGATGCGCATGATTCGGCGCCGATTCAATTAAAACCTGAAAACACCTCTTTTGTCTTGTTGGACAAAAGAGGTGTTTTGGCGGAGAAGGAGGGATTCGAACCCTCGCACCAGTCACCCCAGTCTACTCCCTTAGCAGGGGAGCCCCTTACAGCCGCTTGGGTACTTCTCCTTATTCGGTTACAATGGAGAAATGGCGGAGAGAGAGGGATTCGAACCCCCGGTGCCTTTCAGCATCACTGGTTTTCAAGACCAGCTCCATAAACCACTCGGACATCTCTCCTTGTCGTTCATTTCGTACTTTTGCATTATAGCAATTAGCGGTAAGTGTGTCAAGGGCTGAATTATGTTTTTTTAATGAGGGATTGCGCGCGATGGTTTGTGAATATGATTGCAGTCAACGCTTATTTATCGAAGCCATGTATGCTGAAGCTCACGACCGTTATTAAACAGATAAAACTATTTGGATTAGATGCGATTAAATATCTGGAGTAAATTGATTTTTGTAGTATAATTATATTAGCCTGAATAGGTTTTGCAAAGCGATAATAGAAAGGAGTGAAATATGCAGTATAACATTGAGGGAGGCAGCCTGCCGGCCGTGATAATTAACCTAAACGCAGGCGAAACGCTTATCAGCGAAGCGGGCGGCAGAACATGGTCACGCGGTCCGATAATAACGGATACAAGGACTGAGGGTGGCGTAGGCAAGGTGTTTGGACGTATGCTTATGGGTGAAAGCCTGTTTTTAAGCTATTATACGGCCGACGGGCCGGCGGAGATAGCGTTCGCTTCGTCGTTTCCCGGGAAGATCGTCGCGCGGGAGCTTGCGGCGGGCGAAAGCATAATCTGTCAAAAGAGCGCGTTCCTTTGCGCTACATACGGCGTCGAGCTGTCGATGCATTTTCAGAAAAAGATCGGCGTAGGGCTTGTCGGAGGCGATGGATTTATAATGCAGCGCATAACGGGGCCGGGAATGGTATTTCTTGAGGTCGACGGGTACTGCAGGGAGTATGAGCTTCGACCGAACGAGCAGATGGTATGCGATACCGGTGTGCTTGCGATAATGGACGCGACATGCCAAATAGACGTGCAGGCGGTGAAGGGCATTAAAAACATGATATTCGGCGGCGAAGGCATATTCGACACCGTAATAACCGGTCCGGGTAAGATTTGCCTGCAAACTATGACGATAGCCAAGCTTGCAAAGCAGATGATACCGTATTTGCCGCAAAAGAAGTAAATCAGCGGGAGGTGTTTCGCCGTAATACATCGTGAGGCTCGCAAAAAAAGTAAGAAGGAGAAAGAAGCCATGCAAGTGATGTCCCGGCTCGGATAGAGGGTTAGGACTCACCGACATGAAAAGATACATGAATATCAATAGAGTCTTAATATGCATTGCGCTGATTGCGCTGCTGACGGTGTGTGGATGCGCAGCTTTTAAGCCGCACAAGCACGGCGCAGATGACCCGATATACGACGGAGAGCCGATAGAGATAACGGCATTCAGCTTTAGCCACGGCGGAATGTCAATGGATACAATCTATACCTATTCGGTCGAGAAGGGCGAGGATGGCGTTCGACTGTATGCATATATGTATGCAGGCAACGAAACCTTTGAAACTGATGTGCCTGATTCCGTGCTTGATGACCTCGGAAAGATCGTGGGCAAATACAACATTGTAAAATGGAACGGCTTCAAAGGATCGAATAAATATGTATTGGACGGCGATAGCTTTGCGATTTCGCTGACGCTGGCTGACGGAAAACAAATCAGCGCAAGCGGCAACAACAGATTTCCAAAGGGCTATTATAGTGCAAGCTCGGAAATTAACGAATTCTTCTCAAACCTAATAGAACAATACAGATAAAATGAAGGGAGAATTATAATGGGATTGTTCGACAAAAAGTATTGTGATGTATGCGGTGCCAAAATAGGACTTTTGGGCAACCGTAAGCTCGAAGACGGCAACCTTTGCAAGGAATGTGCAAAGAAGCTTTCGCCATGGTTTTCTGATCGCCGCAGAAGTACCGTACAGGAAATCAAGGATCAGCTTGACTACCGCGAGAAAAACAAGGAGGCTGTAGCGTCCTTTTGCGTCACGCGCACGCTCGGCGGGCGCACAAAGCTCTTGCTGGATGAGAATGCCGGAAAATTCATGATAACATCAGCGCGCGATCTGAAGGAGAGCAACCCTGATGTTCTCGACTTTTCTCAAGTGACCGGGTGCCGTATAGACGTTGACGAATCGCGCAGTGAAATAAAGAAGGATGGTCCGGACGGCAAAGAGATAAGCTATACGCCTCCGCGCTACGAATACAGCTATGATTTCAATGCAATTGTAAACGTAAATCATCCATATTTCGACGAGATGCGTTTTCGCATTAATGACAGCACTATTGATGTCAGCGGTGCAAGCTCGGCGGGTCCGTACGCAAGGCAGATAGATCCGCGTAAAAGTGTAGACTATCTTGAGTGCGAGAGAATCGGTCAGGAAATAGTTGACGCGCTAACTAAGATACGCGAAAACGTCAGGCAGACAGTTGAAAAAGCTAACGCGCCCAAGACGAATGTTGTGTGCCGCCATTGCGGCGCAACTACGACGCCCGACGCAAGCGGATGCTGCGAGTATTGCGGAGCGCCGGTGGAGTAACTGATTAAGGAATAGGCTAATTGCCGCTTGCGGGGCCATATAATACGGCTCTGCAAGCGGCTTTTGCACGATTATTCCTTTATGCGCCGCTATGCCGCGTATTGTCTTTTATGGTTTAAGCAGGTGAACGGTGAAAATATGCTATTGCATATGGCGGCTGTTAGATAGTATAATCCGATTGAGCGCCGCGGATATCCGATGGGGGTGTCCGCCTTTTGCATGGCGACATAATTGTATGGAGGTATAAATGCGTTACGATCTTATAGTCATCGGCGGTGGGCCTGCCGGATATCTTGCGAGTGAGCGTGCGGCTCACGCTAAGCTCAACGTATTGTGCATCGAGAAAAACAATGTTGGCGGAGTGTGCCTCAACGAAGGATGCGTTCCCACCAAAACGCTCCTCTACAGCGCAAAGCTGTATGACGGAGCAAAACACGGCGCAAAATACGGCATAATGGCGCAGGACATATGCTTCGACCATAAGACGGTCGTCGCCCGAAAAAATAAGGTTATAAAGCTTCTTACGGGAGGCATAAAGAGTACGCTCAAGCTGAATGGAGCAACGCTCATTTCAGGCGAGGCGACGATAGTGGGCAAGACGGATGACGATTGCGCGTTTAAGGTGCAGTGCGCGGAAGAAATATATGAAGGAGAACGCCTTCTGATAGCCACGGGTTCTTCTCCCGCCATTCCGCCCATAACAGGACTGAAGGACGGGCTTGAATCGGGTTTTGTGGTGACAAACAGGGAAATACTGGCCTTGACGGAAGTGCCCGAAAAGCTTGTCGTAATTGGCGGCGGAGTGATAGGTCTGGAGATGGCATCATATTTTAATTCCGTCGGATCAAATGTGACGGTTATCGAGATGCTTGACCATATTGCCGGGGAAAACGATAAAAAGCTAACGGCAGTGCTCCAAAAGAATTATGAAAAGAAGGGCGTCATATTCAAGCTCGGCGCTAAGGTAACAGCGGTTAAGGAAGCGGGTGTTGAATACGAACTAGGCGGAGAAACTGCGACAATACCTGCCGATAAGGTGCTTTTGTCGATAGGCAGGCGTGCGAATACGACGGGCATTGGCTTTGAGACGATAGGTGTTGCGACAGAGCGCGGAGCAGTTGTGACGGACGCGCATATGCGTACAAACGTCAAAAACGTTTATGCCGCCGGTGATGTGAACGGAAAATCGATGCTTGCGCATACAGCTTACAGAGAGGCAGAGGTTGCCGTAAACGACATGCTCGGCATTGATGACGAAATGAACTACGGTTCGGTGCCGTCGGTAATTTATACAAATCCCGAGCTTGCAAGCGTAGGCTTGACCCAGGACGGCGCGACGGCCAAGGGAATAGATTTTAAGACAGTAGAGCTTCCGATGCGGTATTCGGGCAGATATCTTGCCGAAAACGAGGGAGGCGACGGGATATGCCGCCTGATAGTGGGAAGCGACGGCAGAATACTTGGCGTTCAGGCGCTTTGCAACTATGCGTCTGAGTTTATAATCGCCGCAGGCATAATGGTCGAAACCGGTATGACGGTTGAGCAGGCTAAAAAGCTCATATTCCCGCATCCGACGGTAGGCGAGATAATCAGAGAAGCAATATTTCAATGCGATTGAGTACGCATGAAGCGTTTATGAGGACGGCGCTTGACGAAGCGATTGCGGCGCGTGATGCCGGCGAAGTTCCCATAGGCGCTTTGGTGGTAAAGGATGGCGTTATCGTTTCTAAAGCGCACAACCTTGTAGAGAGTCTTAAAGATGCAACGGCGCACGCAGAGCTTATTGCTCTGCGCGAGGCGTGTGCGGCGCTTAAAGAGAGACGTCTTGAGGGCTGTACGCTGTATTCGACGCTCGAACCGTGTGCCATGTGTACTGGGGCGATAATCAATTCACGGGTAGAACGAGTGGTGTTTGGCGCATATGACGAACGTTTTGGTTGCTGCGGCTCTGCGATGAGTCTCGGTGACGGATGCTTGGGCAGGCGCGTGCTCGTTGTTGGCGGTGTGCTCGAAGAAGAATGTACGGAGATTCTGCAAGCATTCTTTACTTCGGTGCGCTGTTGATTTACTTTTCAACGCTCGGGGGATAAAAATGGAAGACTTCAGACTGAAAAATGCCGTGTTTGTAACAAGCGTCGGGACAGATGGCAGATATCCCGAAAAGCTTGACGCCGAGATAGCCATTGTCGGCAAATCGAATGTAGGGAAGTCGAGCCTCATTAATTCGCTTTGCAACAATTTTAAGCTGGCCAAAACATCGCAGCAGCCCGGGAAGACGCGATTGATTAACTTTTTCAGGGTAAACGATTGCTTTTATATAGTCGACCTTCCCGGATACGGTTTTGCGCGAACGTCAAAAGAAGAGAAACGTAAATGGGGAAGTTTAATCGAGAGCTACCTGTCATCGGGCAGAGTGACGCATATATTCATGCTCATTGATATACGCCATGCGCCGACAGAAGACGACAGGCTTATGTTCAAATGGATACTCTATTACGGCATCCCATTTACGCTTATTGCGACGAAGGCCGACAAGGTGGCGAAATCGAAACGTGCTCAGGCGGCAAACGCTGCAGCGAAAGAGCTCGGAGCGCCGCCGTTCGCGTTCCCTGTGTCATCTGAAACGGGACAGGGGAGGGACGAACTGCTCAAGCGTATACATGATGTTTGGGCGGACGCTTTGAAGCCGCGCGGAAGCGATGTAGACTGATGCGCAAAAAATATTGACATATAATTCACGACTTTGCATAATACTATGGTACTCGTATGTTACTTTCAGGAGGTAGTAAACATGGAGTTAAAGAAGTGTCCGAGATGCGAGCTTAACTATATCAGAGAGGATGAGAAGCTTTGCAGCGTGTGCAGCAACTCGGGAAGAAGCAGGCAGATTTCCGATGATTCGCACATGGTTTGCTCGGAATGCGGAGAGAACCGCCCTATGCCCGGAAAGACCGTTTGTGCGGCATGCTATAAGGAACTCAGACGTATGGGCTACAGCAGCGACGACGATATTCTTACCGCCGATGAATTGGATATTGATTTTGATACTGATATAGACGACGTTGATATCGACGTTGATATAGATGAAGAAATACCCGAGAGTGAGCTTGAGGAGATTGATCGCGAACTTGGGGAAGATGATCTTGGCGACATGGACGACGAGGACATTGACTGAATTGACGGGGGCTTATGAGGGTTTTTGCCATCGGTGATCTGCATTTACCGGCTAACACTGAGAAGCCGATGGATGTTTTCGGCGAAAAGTGGGGCAATCATTTCCGACGTATAAGCGAAGATTGGCTTTCGCTCGTCGAATCCGAGGATGCTGTGCTGATACCGGGCGATCTTTCATGGGCAATGCATCTTGAAGATGCGGCGGTCGATATAGCGAAAATAGGCGCGCTGCCCGGCAGGAAAATAATACTGCGCGGCAACCACGATTACTGGTGGACGTCTGTATCCAAACTTCGTTCAATGCTGCCGGAAGGCATGTACGCGCTGCAAAACGACTCGATTTCGATGGGCGATTTCACATTTTGCGGGTCACGAGGCTGGCTTTGTCCCGGAGCGCAGGGGTATTCGCAGTCAAACGACGAGAAGATATATAAGCGGGAGCAGACGCGACTCGAGCTGTCTTTGAGACGAACTGCTCCCGAAAAGCGGATTATAATGATGCTGCATTATCCGCCGTTTAATGAGAAAAACAGCTCGTCGGCATTTACCGAGCTTGCGGAGAAATATGGAGTTGAGCATGTCGTATATGCGCATTTGCACGGGTTCTCATGCAAAAACGCATTTGAGGGGGAACGTAACGGCGTCAAGTATACGCTGTGCTCATGCGATCATCTCGATTTCAAGCTCAAGCTGATAGCTCAAAGCACATGAAAAGGCGAATATTTTGTAATGCCCTTGACATAAGGGGCGTTGCCAAGTAAAATCTGATAAAGCGATGAAGCGGAAAAGTAGGCGTATGTGTTTTCAAAAGAGAGCTGCCGTACGGTGCAAGGCAGCGGACGCATATGCTCGAAACTCGCCGCGGAGCTCCTTTGGTGAACGGCGCAAACCTTGTAGCTAAAGGCGTGGCCTTCGTTATGGGTAAGAGGTGGACGCGAAAGCGTCAATTTGAGTGGTACCGCGGAAGCTTGCTTTCGTCTCTTAAGAGACGGGGCATTTTATTTTATGGAGGAAAAGATTATGGAACGCTATCAGCCCGATATTATCGAGGCAAAATGGCAGAAAAAATGGGAAGATGCGCATTGTTTTGAGGCGAAAAACGACTATACGATGCCTAAGTTTTACGCGCTTGTTGAGTTCCCGTATCCGTCGGGGCAGGGACTTCATGTAGGACATCCTCGTCCTTATACGGCGCTTGACGTGATATCGAGAAAGCGTCGAATGGAAGGTTATAACGTGCTGTTCCCGATGGGTTATGACGCATTCGGCTTACCGACCGAAAATTATGCTATTAAGACGGGCATACATCCGAGGATCGCTACGCAGAAGAATATTGAGCATTTCAGAACCCAACTCAAGCGGCTTGGATTCTCTTTTGATTGGTCGCGCGAAATAGACACGACTGATCCGTCCTACTATAAATGGACGCAGTGGATATTTCTGAAGCTGTTTGAGAAGGGACTTGCCTACAAAGCGGAGATACCGATAAATTTCTGCACGAGCTGCAAGGTGGGATTAGCGAATGAAGAAGTGGTTGACGGCGTATGCGACCGTTGCGGCGGCACAGTAGTGCGCAAGGTCAAGAGTCAGTGGATGCTTAAGATAACCGAGTATGCGCAGAGACTTCTCGACGATCTTGATACGGTAGATTTTATCGATAGGGTAAAAACACAGCAGCGTAACTGGATAGGCAGGAGTGTGGGTGCCGAGGTTGTTTTTAAGGTAAACGGCTGCGACGAAGACCTAATGGTATATACGACGCGCCCTGATACACTGTTCGGAGCAACTTATATGGTGATATCGCCGGAGCATCCTATCATTGATAGAATTAATGATAAGATTGGGAACATGGATCAGGTGCTCGAATACCGAGCGGCTGCCGCTAAAAAGAGCGATTTTGAGCGCAGCGAGCTCGCAAAAGAAAAAACAGGAGTTATGCTTAAGGGCATTACGGCGATAAATCCTGCAACGAAGAAGGAAATACCGATATGGGTGTCAGATTATGTTCTCATGGGCTATGGCACGGGCGCAATAATGGCCGTACCCGCGCATGATACGCGTGACTGGGAGTTTGCAAAAACTTTCGGAATGCCTATAATCGAGGTCGTAAAGGGTGGAGACGTTGAGAAAGAGGCGTTTACCGACTGCGATACCGGCATAATGGTTAATTCGGGCTTTCTTGACGGTATGGACGTTGCTTCTGCGAAGAAGGCTATGATACAGTGGCTCGAGCGCGAAGGGATCGGAAGAAGCAAAACGAACTTTAAATTGCGCGATTGGGTTTTCTCACGCCAACGCTACTGGGGAGATCCGATACCACTCGTTTACTGTGAACACTGCGGATGGACGCCTGTGCCTTACGATCAGCTTCCGCTGGTTTTGCCCGAAATAAATGAGTTCGTTCCGTCTGATAACGGTGAGTCGCCGCTTGCTCGGGCGACTGACTGGGTGAATACAACATGTCCTAAATGCGGCGCTCCTGCGAAGCGCGAGACCGATACAATGCCGCAGTGGGCCGGTTCGAGCTGGTATTTCCTGCGCTACTGTGACCCACATAATGATAAGGAGCTTGCATCTAAGGAAGCGCTTGACTATTGGATGCCTGTAGACTGGTACAACGGCGGCATGGAACACACAACGCTCCACTTGCTCTACTCGAGATTTTGGCATAAATTCCTTTACGACATAGGCGTGGTTTCAACATCTGAACCGTACAAAAAGCGCACGAGTCATGGCATGATTCTTGGCGAGAACAATGAAAAAATGTCGAAGTCGCGCGGAAACGTAATAAATCCGGACGAGCTTGTAGATGAGATAGGGGCGGACGCACTCAGAATGTACGAAATGTTTATGGGCGCGTTTGATCAGCCTATACCGTGGAGCACTGCCGGAGCTAAAGGCTGCCGCCGTTTCCTTGAACGTGTATGGCGCCTTATGGATATGGTGAGCAAAGAGAACGGCATAAGGGACGATATGCGCTTTGTCGTCAATTCGACGATAAAGAAGGTAGGCGAGGATTACGAGCGCATGAAGTTTAACACCGCCATTTCTGCTATGATGGCGATGGTTAACGAGGTGTACGCGAAAGGAAGCATAACGCGCGATGAGCTTAGGACGCTGCTGCTGCTTCTGTCGCCCGTTTCGCCGCATATATGTGAGGAAATGAATGAGCGGCTCGGTTTCGGAGAACCGATATATGCATCAAAGTGGCCCGAATGGGACAAAAGAGCACTCGTTGCCGATACGGTAGAATACGGCATTCAGATAAACGGCAAGGTTAAGACACGCTTGGAGTTTTCGGCCGCTATGGACAAGGAGACGCTCGAAAAAGAGGTTTTGGCGCATGAAACGGTTAAAGCACTAATAGATGGCAAGACGGTGCGCAAGGTTATAGTTGTAAAGAATATCGTGAACATAGTGGTAGCGTAGTTTTGCAAGCGGAATAAAAACGGGAAGCGGGGCATTCTGCCATTGCTTTCCGTTTTTCGTTTATGACCTGCGTTTGAAACATCATTGCTTTTCACTTCGCCGTCCTGCCGCGTCCTGCCGCGCTCGGGCTTGCCCCTCGATTATGAAGTCCTCTCTGAACTCGTATCTGTCGACAACATAGTCGTCACCTACATAATCCCAGAATATCTTCAGCACGCCATCGGTAAGTATGAGTACGCTTGAAACGGGTCTGTCCACCCTTAACTCATCGTCTATAAACTTTTTATACGAATCTTCGTAGATATTACCTTCCTCGTCTTTAAACCTCGTGCCATACATCCGGTAGATCATTCCCTTGCGCATGTATTCGCTGTATGCATTAAACACAGTATCCACCTTCGCAAGCTCCGTTATCGTCGCGCCGTCTTTAAGCACGCCGTCAAACTCGGCAAACGAAGTACGTTTTGCCATCACGGCAGGATTGCCGAGAACATTTAAATAAAGGTACGGTGCCTCAGGGGTTTCCCCAATGTATCCTTCTCCCATATCTTTCAGCATATGATACAAACGCATGCCGTTGTCAAGGTCGTACATCATGTAGCCTGTCTTTGAGGCCGCATCGTACTTAATCGCCGCATCGGGCATACATCTAAGCAGGCTTAAAACCCGTTTATGATAGCCGTGATTATACACATACGGCCATGTCCAATCTACAGTTATATATTCAATGTGCTCGTACTTGCCCTTCATTTTATCCTCATCGCTTATGAAGTTAAGGTTGAGCACATTCTCATATGAATACAGCGGTATCAAGTCTGTGACGTCTTCGGTATTCAGAGAACGCTTCACCGCTTCTGCCGCAAGAGCATCGAGTTCTCCGTATTCGAAAAACTGTAGCCCGGATTTTTCTTCATAATTATCAGGGTTTTCCTGACAGGGTAATATAACATATTGCACCTTGCGTTTAATGCCGTTTCCGTGCTCTGTGTTGTAGTTTGCTTGCTCCCCGTACACCCCGCAAGCATGACCGCCGCAAGCAGCAGCGCCAAAATTGCTGTCAGTTTGTTTTTCATGGTATCCCTCCATTTCATGCGTTAGCGCCTTGCCGCGCCCGGGCTTTCCCGGGCGCGGCAGTCTCGCTTGTCAGCCGACGTAATACCTGTCGTCTATCTTGTAGCTTACCTCTATCCCGTACGACTCGATTATGAAGTCCTCTCTGAACTCGTATCTGTCGACAACATAGTCGTCACCTACATAATCCCAGAATATCTTCAGTACGCCATCGGTAAGTATGAGTACGCTTGAAACGGTTCTTCCCATCTCTTCGTTAGAGGTGATCAGTCCTTTATATGACGTCTCATATATATTGCCGTTTTCATCATGATACACAGGGCTTTTATAAGTATAAAAGAAGCCCTTGCGCATATAGTCAATATGTGCGTTGAGCGCGGGGTCAACCTTTGCAAGCTCAGTTATCGTCGCGCCGTTCTTGAGCACGCCGTCAAACTCGGCAAATGAAGTACGCTCTGCCATTATTACGGGATTGCCCAGCACATTCACGCCCAGATACGACCGTTGCCCTTCCCCTTCAGAGCCGCCCATGTCCTTCATCATGAAGAACAGACGCATGCCGTTGTCAAGGTCGTACATCATGTAGCCCGTTTTTGAATACGGATTGTACTTGATCGCCGCATCCGGCATCCTTTTGTATACCGATGATACGTGATGTCCTCTGCCAGTGCCTCTTTCGCCCCTCTCTGCATACGGCTGCGTCCAGTCTAATATGATAAAAGCAATGTGCCCAAATCTACCCTTTGATTTGTCGTCATTGTTCACATAGTTGAGACTCAGCACATCTTCATACGAATACAGCGGTATAAACTCAGTGATATCATCTGTGTTCATCATGGTTTTCGCTTGCTTTGCCGCTCGATCATCAAGTTCATTATATCCGTATATCGGTCGCATTGAATTTCCCTTATAATTAAAAGATTCCGGTGACCATTGACAATCCCATACAACGTAATGTAACTCGCGCGGCTTCGGCGTTTTCCCTGGCATCAATACGGGTTTCACTTTTGCAGCCGCCCGCTTTAAGGCCATTTCCGTGCTCTGTGTTGTAGTTTGCTTGCTCCCTGTACACCCCGCAAGCATG
>SFDB01000023.1 GCA_004558825.1 Clostridiales bacterium | reverse complement strand
CGTCCCCCGAACCCCCGTTTGAACGCGTGGCGCTTATATCAAATTTCGCCTTTCGCAAGCTCCGCGCGGCTCGCGCTTCCTGCGGAAGCCCGCGCCCCTACGGGCGCGGCGGCTGCGCCGCCCCGCTCGCCGCGCTCAGCGGTTGAAAGGGTGTTTTTGTGCTTGATTGACGCAGGGGCGCAGCCCCTCCGGCCCCGTCGGGGGACACGTCCCCCGCCCCGCCCCCCGTATTGGATTGTGATGGCAGTCGGTTTGCAGCAAATCGGAGGTTTAGCGCATAGCATCCGCACAAGCTTTTGCCATTTCGTACACCATCTAAAAAGGCCCCCGTCGGCTTATCACTCGGCGGAGGCCTGTTATTCTTTTATGTGCCTCGTTTTCGGCTCATACAGTTATGTCCGAACCCATATGCCAGAGGCTCGGTGAAATGCTGACGAGTATGTGCGGCGCTTCGGGCGCGCAATTTCGCTTGTATTGCTGCGAGAAGAAGCGCTTGAAGAATATCCCGAACACGCGCTCCGTCTCGTCGTCGTCATACGCAAGCTCTTTTTTCGCCTTTTCGAGTATCTGCTCGGGCGTAAGCCTGCTGACTACAAAATGATAAATGAAGAAATCGTGCAGCTCGTATGATCCTATGAGTTCCTCCGTCTTTTGAGCTATCTCTCCGTTGTCCGTCGGCAAAAGCTCGGGACTGACGGGCGTGTCGAGTATATCCTGAAGCACATCGGCCGCCTCGGGGAATTCGGCCTTCGCATGTGCGACGACGCGCCGTATTATCGTCTTCGGTATCGATGCGTTTACGCCGTATTGAGCCAGGTGGTCGCCGCCGAATGTCGTCCATCCAAGCGCCGCCTCAGAAAGATCGCCCGTGCCGACATCGAGAAGTCCCTCCTTGTTCGATATGCTGAGGAGTATCTTCGTGCGCTCGCGCGCCTGTGCGTTCTCAAATACAACGTCGTGTACGTTTTCATCGTGGCCGATGTCCCTGAAATGCTGACGGCACGCCTCCACAACCGATATTTCGCGGTATTCGCAGCCGAGCGTCTCCGTAAGCAGCTTCGAATTATTCTTCGTCCTGCTCGACGTCCCAAAGCCGGGCATGGATATTCCGACGGTGTTTTTGCGCGATATTCCCATTATATCGCATGCCTTGGCCGCCGCAAGAAGCGCAAGCGCGCTGTCAAGGCCGCCCGACACGCCTATGACGAAACCGTTCGCGCGTATGTGCTCGGCGCGGCGCTTGAGCGCCTCTGCCTGCAGGAGCAGTATGCGTCCGCATTCTTCGTCCGCCGTCTTCATGTCTGAGGAAAGATAGTATTCCCTCTTTTCTATCGCCGGCACGGCCCCCTCCGACGGCGTCCAGTCGCCGCTCACGTCGGCACATACGAATGCATCCTCGGCGAAAGGCTCGCTGAGCGCAACTATGCTTCCGCCCGAAGCTATGGCGCATATGCCGTCAAACATGAAAAATGAGCCCGATTCGCCCGAATTAGGCGCCGCGTAAGCGCACGCGAAGCCCGAAACGGCACTGAAGCGCCTTAGGGCGTCGAGCGTCATGCCATAGCTCGTCGCGGTGGCGTTAAGCGCCGACGGCACAAGCGTTATGTTTTGACCAGTTATGTCGCTTATAAAAAGCTCGTTTGCGTATGTTATGCCGATTACGCCGTTTTGTCCCTTTTTCTGCTTAACAGGCGTATGCGCCGTATCGGGCAGAAAACCGAAGGGCGCAAGGTCGCACTCTGATACAATCGTGGCGAGCACTGCGCCGCGGCTTATCAGGAGCGTCGCGCTTCGTACTGCGCCGTCTATCACTTTGGGGACGCCCACGGCCGCTATTGTCGTGAACTCCTTTGTTGCACCGCATATCGATTCGAGCGCCTTTTCACATCGCCGCAGCATGTACGGATGCGCTATGAGCGTGCCGAGGCTTGCTCCGACCGTACAAAGCTCTGGAAAAACAAGAAAATCGACGTCGTTTTCATGCGCACGGCGTATCGCGTTTATTATCCCGTCGGCATTTCTTTCGGGGTCGCCCGGGAATGTTCTCGGTGACGCCGCCGCCAGCCTTACCATTTTTTTCATCATTGTCCGTTCCTCCCGTCAAGCGTTGTACAGGCTTTTTATGAGCGCAATTTCGCGCGCATAGCCCTCGATATCGTTCGGCGTTTCAAGTATGAAGGGCTTATCTCGCAGACACGGATGATTTATAATCACGCCTATCGCGTCAAGCCCTATGCTGCCCTCGCCTATGCGCGCATGTCTGTCCTTATGGCTGCCGCGCAGGTTAAGGCTGTCATTGAGATGCACCGCCTTGAGCCGCGAAAGCCCGAGCGCCTTGTCGAACGCCTCAAGCGTTCCGTCAAGGCCGTCGATTATATCATAGCCTCCGTCGCTGACGTGGCATGTGTCAAGGCATACGCCGAGCGTTCCGCCAAGCTCCGTCATGTCTATTATGCGCCTTAATTCTTCAAATGACGCGCCGATTTCGCTCCCCTTGCCCGCCATCGTCTCAAGAAGCACGGTCGTCGTCATATCGCTTTTTAATACGGCGTTCAGCATTTCGCTTATAAGCATTATTCCGACGTCGACGCCCTGCCTGACGTGGCTTCCCGGATGAAAATTATAGAAGCTGTTCGGCGTGTGCTCCAACCTCGAAAGGTCGTCAGCCATGGTTTCGCGGGCAAAGGCGCGTATGCTCTCATCGGCCGCGCACGGGTTAAGCGTATACGGCGCATGCGCCACAATGGGGCCTATACCGTTTTCAGCCGCAAAGGCGTTATACGCGGCGATATCGTTCATGTCAAGCGGCTTCGCGGCGCCTCCGCGCGGGTTGCGCGTAAAAAACTGGAACGTGTTCGCGCCTATCGACAGCGCCTCCCGCCCCATCGCAAGATAGCCCTTCGACGACGAAAGATGGCATCCTATTTTCAGCATTTATACTCCTTCCGGGCGCCCGTGAGCGTCTTTGTTATTCTATATACATATCGGAATTGTTTATTATTTCGACAGCGGTTTTATACACCGTATTCCTGTCGAGTCCGCGGCTTTTGGCAAGCTCCTTCGCAGTCTCCTTCGCGCTCATGCCGCCGCCTGTAAGCCGCCTTATCGCCTCTTCGACGCTCTCCTGCGCGTTATCCTCGCAGGCACAGCTCTTACGCGCGCCTTCCACGACTATTACGCATTCTCCCCGCGGCGGCGTCTGCGCGTAAAACGCGGCAAGCTCGCTCAGCGGCATACGCTTCGCCTCCTCGTGAAGCTTTGTTATCTCACGCACGAGCGCGGCGTTTCGCTCGCCGAACGTCTCAAACAGCTCACGCAGCGTGTCGGCCGCCCTGTGGGGGCTTTCGTAAAACACGATGCTTCGCTCGAGCGTTTTCAGCTCCTCGAGCACGCGCGCCCTCTCGCCCTTTCTGCGCGGAAGGAATCCCTCGAACAGGAACCGCCCGTCGCCAAGCCCCGACATGACATACGCGCAGGCCGCGGCGCACGCGCCCGGCAGCAGCTCGAACGGCGTCCCCGTCGCCAGGCATTCGCGTATCAGCCTTGCGCCCGGGTCGGAAATGCCGGGCATCCCCGCATCGCTGACGTACGCCGCCGAATTTCCTTCCAAAACGAAACGGCATATCTCAACGGCACGTTCCGCCTCGTTATGCTCATGGCAGCTTATGAGCGGCTTTTTTATCTCGTATCGATTGAGAAGCTTTATGGTGTTTCGCGTATCCTCGCAATACACGGCGCCGCATTCGCGCAGCGTATTAAGCACGCGCAGCGTTATATCCTCGAGATTCCCTATCGGGGTCGAACAGATGTAAAGCTTATTCTCCATTAAGCGTCTCCTCATCCGCGTTCATGTGATAAAACTCCCGCGCCTCCTCGGTGTAAGCGCCGTCGGCCTCATACAGCACAAGCGGAGGCTCGCAAACGGCGAACGGCTTTGCGCCGCGCTTAAGCTCAATCAGGACTATATACGGGGCGTCTGTGCGCGACGACTGCACAAAGCGATATCGCTTGATTTCAAGCAGGTGCTCGCTCATTACGCGCGCAAGCTCAAACACGCCCGACGCAGGATAAACCATGAACGCGCTGCCGCCGTGGCGCACGAGGCGCTTTATGCATATCGCAATATCGCTAAGCGAGCAGGCCTTTCGATGCATACTGACCGTCCGTGAATCGTCGTTTCCCGTCAAAGAGCCGTTGAAATACGGAGGATTGCAAACAGCTATGTCGAACGCGCCGTCGCCGAATCTTTTCGGCGCGTCTCTCAGGTCAAGCTGCTCGACGTCTATGGACGCGCTCTGTCCGTTCATGCTTATGCTGCGTCTTTCAAGCTCGCAAAGCTCGGGCTGTATTTCAACGGACGTAACATGTGCGCCCGTCCGCGCGTTTATCAAAACCGACAGTACTCCCGTCCCCGCGCCGATGTCCACCACCCTGTCTCCTGCGCGCGCCCTTACATAAGAAGCAAGCAGGACGCTGTCCGTTCCGAAACGGAAGCCCCTGCGGCGCTGTATCAGACGCATTCCCTTATATTGCAGGTCATCGATGCGTTCGTCGGCGCACGGCGGCTTTAATATACCATTCATTTGTTTATTATACAGCCTTTTACGCCGTTTGGGAAGTGGCTCATATATATTCTCAGCGGTTTCTGCCTGCTCTGCCGCTGCAATCCCTCGGGCGAAGCTGCGGCTTAACCGCCTTTCAAGCCGCGCGGAGCTTGGGCAAGGCTAAAATCTGATATAAGCGCCACGCGTTCAAACGGGGGTTCGGGGGACGTGTCCCCCGACGGGGTTGCAGGGGCGGAGCCCCTGCGAAAGGACGTGTCCCCCGACGGGGTTGCAGGGGCAGAGCCCCTGCGTCAATCAAGCACAAAACACCCTTTCAACCGCCGAGCGCGGCGAGCGGGGCGGCGCAGCCGCCGCGCCCGCAGGGGCGCAGGCTTCCGAAGGAAGCGCGAGCCGCGCGGAGCTTGGGCAAGGCTAAAATCTGATATAAGCGCCACGCGTTCAAACGGGGGGTCGGGGGACGTGTCCCCCGACGGGGTGCAGGGGCAGAGCCCCTGCATCAATTCATACCAAAACTTCTTTCAACCGCCGAGCGCGGCGAGCGGGGCGGCGCAGCCGCCGCGCCCGCAGGGCGCGGGCTTCCGAAGGAAGCGCGAGCCGCGCGGAGCTCGGGCAAGGCAAAAGCTGATATAAGCGCCACGCGTTCAAACGGGGGTTCGGGGGGCGTATCCCCCGACGGGGTGCAGGGGCAGAGCCCCTGCGAAGCAGCAATGCTTATAAAGTCTCCTCTCCCCCTGCTTCTAATTTGCTATAAACGAAAACATATGATATGATTAACCAATACTTGAAGGGAGTGACGAGCTTGAGCCAAAGCAAATACACCGTTGCGAAACGCTCGGTATGGTATTTTTTGAGAACATTCGCCGCCATCGTTATCGTCTTTGCCGCATGCGTCGGAATAACGATAACGGCGCTTAACATAAGCAATATATATATAATCGCCACGGAGGGCATGAATCTTCGCGCCGAGTGCATACTCGAAAACAAGTCGCTTGACGAGCTTACCGAGTACTTCACCATTGAATGCATCGATGCCGACAGACCGTTGTATATAAACCCGTATAAGGATTATTCAATAACGAATTTTGACTATCGTCTCAGCGTCGATGGCGTATATGTGCTGCCATGGGGCAAAACAGGCACGATAAAGCTCCTTGAGCGAATACCCTCAATCAGCGGCACAAAAAATGTCGAAACGGAGCAGGCTGACGCGGCCGGCGGCGGCGATGCCGAGCAGGAGCCGAAAGCGCCTGTTCCCGAATGGACGGACGCGCGGTATACGATAACGCTCAAGCAGATATCAGGCCGTTGGTATATAAGCAGCATAACCGTTACGGAAGAAAATCCTCCCGAAAAAATCAAGCCGACGCCGGACATGAGCCTTATGCCCGAAAAAGGCAACGGCTGACGAGCGCCTAAAGTTTAATGGATTTTAATACATTTATTTCAAAGCACCCCGTCCTGCTCGCCCCGATGGCAGGCATAACGGATACGGCCTTTCGCGAAATGTGCCTGAAATACGGCGCAGAGCTTGCTTATACCGAAATGATAAGCGCGAAGGGTATGCACTATAATTGTATGGCGACAAGGAAGCTTATTGAGCTTTCCGAGCGCGAAGGCCCGTGCGGAGTGCAGCTTTTCGGAAGCAGCCCCGACATACTCGCAGATATTTCCCGGGAAATAGAGAGCGAATACGGCGAAAAGGTCGCGCTAATCGACATAAATATGGGCTGCCCTGCGCGGAAAATCGTCTCAAACGGCGAAGGAAGCGCTCTTATGCTCGATTTGCCGCTTGCATCGCAAATAATATCAGCCGTCAAAAAAGCGGTCAGGCTTCCCGTGAGCGTAAAATTCAGAAAGGGTTTTGACAGCGAACATTTGAACGCGGTTGAGTTCGCAAAAATGGCGCAGGACAGCGGCGCGGACATCATAACCATACACGGCAGAACGCGCGAGCAGATGTATTCGGGCAAGGTCGACCTCGACGCGATAGCGGCGGTGAAGCGCTCGGTTACAATACCCGTCATAGGCAACGGCGACATATTCTGCGGCGCGGACGCTGCAAACATGTTAAAATACACGGGCTGCGACGGGATAATGGTGGCGCGCGGGGCGCAGGGGAATCCTTTTATTTTCGAGGAAATAAAGGCATATCTCAGCGGCAGTCCGTATACTCCCCCGTCTGCGGAGCAGCGCGCAGCCGCAGCGCTCGAGCATGCAAAAAGACATCTTGAGCTCAAGGGAGAACGCAGCATAATCGAGCTTCGAAAGCATATGGCCTGGTACGTTTCGTCGGCGCGCGGCGTCGGAAAAATAAGAACACGGCTTATGCGGGCGCAAACCCTGGACGACATTGAGTCCGCGCTTGCGGAATATGCGGAAAACTGCCGAATTTCTTGACAACCGTACTTGCCTTACATATAATTACAATGGCGGATAGCTATATCGCGCTGCCGAGCGGATAAGCCCGATTGGCGATGCGCCATGCACAGCGGATGTTATCTCAAGGAGGAATATATATATGATACAGGTCAGCCTTACAAAAGAGGGGTTCAGGCAGCTCGAGGAAAAGCTTGAGTATCTCAAAACGGTTCGCCGTCCCGAAATAGCCGAAGAGCTAAAGGAGGCTCGTTCTCACGGCGACTTGAGCGAAAACGCTGAATACGACGCCGCGCGCGATGCACGCGACAGAAACGAGCAGGAGATACTCGATATCGAAGAAAAGCTCCGCGTGGCAGTGCTTATCGAGGAAAGCGCCCCGGCAAACGTGGTAGGCATAGGCACCACGGTGACAATGAAATGCAAAAGCACCGGCGAAACGCGCACCTATAAAATAGTCGGAACGACCGAAGCAGACCCCAAAAAAGGCTCTATTTCGAACGAATCGCCGGTTGGCAAAGCAATGATAGGCCATAAGCTCGGCGATACGGTCAATGTCGAGACGAGGCTCGGCAGCATCGCATACGAAATCACGGAAGTTACAAAGTAATCTTCGGGCGGATGCGAAAAAGCATTCGCCCTTTTACGATACTACTACATCATACGAGGGAATAAATGGAAGAGAAGAACAACATTACACCTGCGGCCGAGCAGGGGCAGATGCAGGAGGAGCTTAACGAACTTCTCAAGACACGCCGCGAAAAACTCTTCGAGCTTCAGCGCGAGGGACGCGATCCGTTCGAGGTGATGTCTTACGACGTCACGCATCACAGCAGCGACATAAAAAGCAGCTTCGACACAATAGCAGGCATGGGCGTAAGCGTCGCGGGCCGCATTATGTCAAAGCGCATAATGGGCAAGGCTGCGTTTATACACATACTCGACGCAAAAGGCACAATACAGGTTTACGTCAAACGCGACGACATCGGCGAGGAAGAGTACGCGCGCTTCAAGACATTTGATATAGGCGATTTTGTCGGCGTACAGGGCGCCGTGTTCAAAACGCGCACCGAGGAAATTTCGATACACGCGACGGCACTAAAGCTCCTTTCCAAGTCGCTCCGTCCGCTGCCCGAAAAGTTCCACGGACTGAAGGACGCCGAAACGCGCTATCGTCAAAGGTTCGTCGACCTCATCGTCAACACGGACGTACGCGAAACGTTCATCAAGCGAAGCCGCATAATCAGCGAGATAAGGCGATATCTCGATAATCTCGGATTTCTTGAGGTCGAAACGCCCGTGCTCAACACCACGGCAAGCGGCGCTTCGGCGCGTCCGTTTATCACCCACCATAATTCGCTCGATATCGATATGTACCTTCGCATAGCGCTCGAGCTTAGGCTCAAAATGCTCATCGTGGGCGGTCTTGAGCGCGTATACGAGATAGGCAGGATATTCAGGAACGAGGGCATGGACGCAACCCATAATCCCGAATTCACCATGATGGAGCTTTATCAGGCCTACACAGACTACAAGGGCATGATGGAGCTCGTCGAGGGCCTTATCCGCCATCTTGCGCGGCGAGTTCTCGGCACGACGCAGATAACGTTCAACGGCGTTGAAATCGACCTTTCAAAGCCTTTCGAGCAGATAACGATGAACGACGCCGTGAAAAAGTATACGGGCGCCGACTTTATGGCATGTGCGTCCGATGAGGAGGCGCTGGAGCTTGCGAAGCACATCGGCCTTGATACGGAGAACATCGGCCACACCAGGGGCAGGCTTCTTGCGCAGGCCTTTGACCAATTCGTTGAGGACAGGCTTGAACAGCCGACGTTCGTGATGGACTATCCCGTTGAAATCTCCCCGCTCAGCAAGCGCAAGCCCGGCGTCGAGGGCATAACGGAGCGCTTCGAGCTGTTCATCTGCGGCGCGGAATACTGCAACGCCTTCTCCGAGCTTAACGACCCTATAGACCAGCGCGAACGCTTCATTCAGCAGGCGCTCGAGCGCGCGAAGGGCGACGACGAGGCCATGATGATAGACGAGGATTTCTGCCTTGCTCTCGAATACGGTATGCCTCCGACGGGCGGCATAGGCATAGGCATAGACAGGCTCGTCATGCTTCTGACCGGCTCGAGTACGATAAGGGACGTTCTGCTGTTCCCGACAATGAAACCCTTGGACTAAGCGAGTAGGATTTCGGAGGTTTATGGAGACTTACAGTATAGTTCGTCACCATTTTCATCTCCATTTATCACCACATAATCTCCGATTTTGTACTGGTAAATGTGTAAATCCTCATAACTAATCAAATATCATCATAGTTCTTTAAGAGAGACTCACTACCGAACAAGATAGTGGGTCTCTTTTTTTCGTTACGCCTGTCGATTGATTTCGGCAGGCTTTTTTTATTTTCGGAGGTGGAAATATGCAGAAAAAATTTTTTTATTTTTTTCAAAAAACTACTTCGCTTTTTGACCTCAAAAGTTGCGGTAAGGGGTTGTGGGGCAAAACTCCACACCGCACTTTGACAACTAAATATACATTCATCAGGTACGTTCCTTGCGCTGGGGGAAACTCCGAGCCGAGCCTACAAGTGCGCCATGATCCGCTATTGCGGCGAGCGATCAAACTCATGTAGTTGAAACCGAATTGCTTTCGGCGGTGGCGATGACAAGTGCAAGGGTTAATGATACTTCTCTACGGAGGCGGCGGAGGACCCGGCGCGGGTGAGATTCCCATGGACTTGTTTCGCAAACAAGCGTCTGATGTATTCCCTGTGCGTGGGGTGTCGAGGACAAATAACGCACGGTTACATAGCCGTCTGGAAACAGACTGCTATATATTTCTATGAAAGGAGGATACCACATGGAAAACTGTAAAGTGATTGCCATCACGAACCAGAAAGGTGGAGTCGGTAAAACGACAACCGCAGTCAATCTCGGCGTGGGACTCGCAGACTCCGGTAAAAAGGTTTTGCTTGTTGATGCTGATCCGCAGGGTAGCTTAACGGTAAGCCTCGGAGTGAAGAACCCCGATGAGTTGGATGTGTCACTATCTACGCTCATGCAAAGTCGATATGAAACAACGGTATATCTGTATATCACTGTAAGTCATAAAACCGTAGAAGAAATGATGTCTCAGTACGGCTTCACTGAGGATCAAAAAGTCCAGGTTGCCGAGCTGCTCGCACAGGACAGCAGTATGTGGGCATCTGTTCTCTACGGCATCTACGGAGCAGACGATCAGATTGTTGCGGTTGCGCTGTCTCAGCTTGGTAATGTGGGCGGTGAGCCCTACTGGAGCTGGTACGGTTTTGGCTCTCGTGTTGAGTGGTGCGCCTGCTTTGTATCGTGGTGCGCCGATCAGTGCGGGTATATCGAGACTGGCGTTATTCCCAAATACGCAGGCTGCGTAAATGGCGCCAACTGGTTCAAAGATCGTGGCCAGTGGGCAGATAACGATATCGAACCGGCACCCGGTATGATTATCTTCTTCGATTGGGATAACAAGGGCAGTTCCGGCCCGCAGGACGGCGAATCCGATCATACCGGTATCGTTGAGCGGGTTGAAGACGGTATTGTCTACACCGTTGAGGGCAACTCCGGCGATAGCTGCCGCGAAAACCATTATGCTGTAGGCTACTACGAAATCCTGGGATACGGGATTCCTGCCTATTAACAGCAAGCGCCACCCCAACGGGTGGCACTTACATATACGAATACAGTGCATAAGGTGAGGCGAAAAGCTTGCACCACGGCTTTCTAATCAATGGATTTTGAGAGGAAATGGATTTTTCTGCTTATCTTCGTGACAAAGGTTATGCTGACAATTCATCGAAAGCCATGGCGTCGGCGATTTCCAGAGTTGGAGATTACGCAATCGAAAAAGGATTTACTCGGACTCCATTATTTGAAATCGTGGATGTTGATACTGTGCGCAAAATATGGTCTTTGCTTGAACGCAATAGTGAGTTTATTAAGTTCAACAACAGTCAGAACCGTCGTTTTTCCGCAGCTATGAAGCATTACATAGACTTCGTTGCTACTGCTCCTGCTGAAAGAAAAGGCGAGCCTAGTAAGGCAGAGCCTCACAAGCCAGCAGGTGGAAGGATGTCTCTTGTAGATGCTCTCCAAAAAGCAGGTTTCAAGTGCATTGATAACCGTACAACATCTTCTATTTTGTGGGTGCTGTATGAGCCTGCAAGGAAAGAACTATTTGAGAATACTATCGCAGGATATAGTGTGCAGTGCAAGCTTGAAAAGCGCGGGGCGCTGGCTACGAATAATGCTCCCGCTTGGCGTATTATGATTTACTAACCAAAATTAATTGAGGAGGCTGTTATCATGTCAGGAAGAAATCAGGAACTAAAGTTTGAGATAATCAATCAGATCGGAGTCATCTCTACATCTGCAAGTGGCTGGAATGTTGAACTTAACAGAGTAAGTTGGAATGGAAATGAACCCAACTTACTAAGTACAAAGTATGTCCAGAATGTGGAAAGCACAATTCGCCCAATCTTCTTGAATGCAGGTATTGCTAGGTACATGTTTGATGAGGAGATTAAGAGCAATGTTCGGATTACGCTTAACGATATAGATGCTGAGAACATGCCATATGCACTCAGCTGTGAATACGAGGTAATCTAAGTTTCCTGTATTTTTACCTACAAAAGCATGGAATAGACTACTTGGACTATATCGTTTGCTCACATGCTCACTCAGATCACGTTGGAGGTCTTGCAGGTGCATTGAACTATGCATCGGTGGGGGCAGCATATGCTCCGGTCACGGAATATGATAGTCGAGCATTTAATAGCTTTGTGAAATACCTCAACGAACAAGGGAAAGAGGTTACTGTACCTTCTCCAGGAGATAGTATCATGCTGGGCGTGGCTGAAATTACTTTTATCGGGCCAGTTGACATGTCACTTGCGGAGATAAATCATAATAATGCGTCAATCATCCTTGTCGCTTTTTAGCCGAAATTCACACAAATACACCATAAGTACACCAAAGTGGCTGCAAGTCGTCATAAGTCACTGGAATTCGCACATTTTTCCTAAGAGCTCCGATTCAATTCGGGGCTCTTATTTTTTTGCCGTTCCTGATTTAGAACCCACACATTTCAATTTCCTCTGTGGATTGATTACACTATACGCGGAGGAGGTGATGCGAATGGGAATGAACTTTGCTGAAATGCACCCGGAACTCGCTTCTGAGTTTTCGGAACGAAATCTGCCGCTGACGGTTTCAGATATTACATACGGATCAAACAAGAAAAGGTCGATGTGGAAAGACCGTTCCCGCAGGAGGAAGAATTGAAATCCAAGACCGACCGGCTGAATGAACTCAACGCCCTGCTCAATGTGGATAAGCGTGAGAACGAGATCGTCGGCGGCGAACTCGATGAGGGTGAAGAACTGCCCGAAAAGAAACCGAGGGACTTGGAAAGATAGCCGAACCCCTTGACAATCGTTATCATATATGATAACATTATAATGGATCAGAAGGGAGGGTTTTGCATGACCGAAAAGGAACTGCTGGCGGCAAGGCAGAGCATCGTGCAGAAGCTGACGCAGGCAAGACTGGAAAAAGGTTTGTCGCAGGAGCAGCTTGCAAAGCGTATCGGAACTCAGCGTTCCAATATCTGCCGCATCGAAAAAGGAACGCAAAACCTCTCCCTTGACCTGATGATCAAGATTGCAGAAGCACTTGACAAGGATGTGTCCGTAATGCTTGAGGAAAGGAGCAGCTCAATGGAAAAAGTATATAGCCTGCGCCTTTATGATGAAACACTGCTGACCTTCACGCTGGAGGAAAGAGGCTTGGAGGGCTTGCAGGCGACAATTCTTC
>SFDB01000004.1 GCA_004558825.1 Clostridiales bacterium | reverse complement strand
GGATGCAGTAGCACCCGAGGCTCCCGTACACGAGGGCTATACCTTCGTAGAGTGGGATACAGACTTCACAAATGTACAGTCTGACCTCACAGTAACTGCCGTCTATGAAATCATTAAGTACAATGTACACATCGCCACAACCGCTTGCGGTACTGCCTCACCGATAGGTGACATTCAGGTTGAGCACGGCGTTGATCTGACGATCAACATGACGCCTGATGCAAACCACTATGTATGGTATGTAACGATTAACGGCGAAATCGTAGCGGTACGTCCCGGCAATGTTATCACGATTAACGACATCACCGAAGACCTCGATATCTACATCGTCTTCAACACCGATGCTCCTGAGGTAACGCCGCCGACACCTGCTCCCGCGCCTTCGACACCGCCGAAGACCGGCGCAATCTCCATGACAGCTATTGCGATCATGGCAATCGTTTCAGGCGCAGGCATCGTATTGTTCCGCAAGAAATAATGCGATAACGTCTAATTAGTCTTATACGAAGGGCCGCCCTTGGGCGGCCCTTCGTTGCGCATAAAAGCAATGCGGCAATATAGTGATCTGCGGCATAGAAAACACAATTTTGCTATAAAAAATCAAAACACTATTAAAGAAAAAAGATGTATGCTATAATAAATCGGTAAATTCATGCTTTATTGGAGGCAAATATGGAAAATGTAAAGGTTGCGATTTGGGGCTTTGGTGCAATGGGCTCCGGTATCGCGAAGGTTCTTCTGAGAAAAAAGGGCGTCGATATTGTCGGAGTATGCGATATTCACCCTGAGCGCGTGAATAGAAGCATATATGACATTCTTGGTGTCGAGAAAAACGGTCGCCCCGATGTCGTAGTGTGCTCGGAGATTGAGAAGGTTGTTCATGACGCCAACTGCGACATATGCGTATTAGCAACCGATTCATTTACAAGGAAAGCGTTTGACAAAATCAAGTACGTTGTCGGTCAAAAAGTCAATGTTATCTCAACCGCAGAAGAGATGAGCTATCCTAAGGCACAGGAGCCTGAGCTTGCGGCAGAAATTGATCGCCTTGCAAAGGCAAACGGCGTATCAGTGCTTGGTACGGGCATCAACCCCGGACTGATGATGGATCTTCTTGCTATATGTCTTACGGGCTGCATGACAGACGTTGAATCTGTAACGTGCCGTCGCGTAAACAGCCTCTCGCCTTTTGGTCCCGCCGTCATGGAGGAACAGGGCGTAGGCCTCACCGTAGATGCTTTCAATAAAGGCGTTGCTGATGGAACCCTTGCGGGGCACGTCGGTTTTGCTGAGTCGGTCGGAATGATCGCGGAGGCGCTCGGTTGGAAGGTTGACAAGTTCGAGCAGCAGATGAAGCCTATCGTGACGTCTGTTGACAGAAAGTCTCCGTATGGCTTTGCGGCAGCGGGCGATGTTGCTGGCGTAAATATGACCGGTCAGGGCTATGTTGACGGCGAAGTCAAGATAGACATGATACATCCTCAACAGATAGAGCCTGAAATGGAAGGCACGCACACGGGCGACTACATTGTCCTCAAGGGCACGCCTGAAGTTAATATGGCTATCAAACCCGAGGTTGACGGCGGCATAGGTACGATAGCAATGGTAGTGAACATGATACCGCATGTTATCAACGCGCGTCCGGGTCTCAAGACTATGCTTGACCTCCCCGTACCGCGCGCAATAATGGGCGATTACAGGGATTATATTGAACGTTAACTTTTTGGAGGCAAAAATGGCTAAAAAAGGCGATTGGGTGCAAATACACAATATTGTTTTGACACCCGAACAGCGCGCCGCCGGCGTTCCCGACGACACAAAAAAATGCCCGCTCGAGATGTGGGTAAAGGGAAGGCTTCAACAAGATGCGAAGCTCGGCGATGAAGTGACCGTCATCACGAGAACCGGGAGAACCGCTACCGGAAAGCTTGTCGATGTAGCGCCGCATTTTGAGCACAGCTTCGGCGGCCTTGTACCCGAGATCCTTGACATAGGCGATACCGTTCGCGCAATAACGTTCGGAGGTGATGACAAGTGAAGGACTCAATGAGCTATGATGCCGTAATGGCGCGTAAAAACGACATAATGCGCACGGCGGTCGGCATGGACTATTCACAGTTTGAGCGCGGAAAGATAGCGTTCGACTACGAAGCGATGATGGCCGCTACCGGTTATACAATAGAAGAAATAATGAGGGTTCAGAGCCTTTTCTCGGTAGGCAACACTCCTATCATCGAGCTCAAAAACCTCACGGCTCTTGCGAGAAAGCTTGCACCTAAGGGAAAAGGAGCCCGTATATTCATAAAGGATGAAGCGACTAACCCTTCGGGCAGCTTTAAGGCGCGCCGCAGCGCTACAAGCGTCTATCAGGCGAAAAAGATGGGCTACAAGGGCGTTATAGCTGCGACGAGCGGCAACTATGGCGCGGCGGTGGCATCGCATGCGGCTATGGCAGGGCTAAAGTGCATCGTTGTTCAGGAGTGCTTTGACTCGCGTGGCGTGGGGCAGCCCGAAATTATTGAAAAAGCAAGAAAATGCGAAGCTCTCGGCGCAGAGGTTATACAGCTTACGGTGGGGCCTGAGCTTTTCTACATGTTCCTAATACTCCTTGAGCAGACAGGCTACTTTAATGCTTCACTTTATACCCCCTACGGTATTGCAGGTATAGAGACGCTCGGCTATGAGATAGCAAATCAGTTCCGCGCAAAGTACGGCAGGGATCCCGATGCGGTCGTCTGCACAAATGCGGGCGGCGGCAACCTTACGGGCACGGCGCGCGGACTTAGGAAGGCAAACTGCAACGCTAAGATTATAGGCGCAAGCGTGAACCTCAAGGGACTTCACATGGCGTCAGACGAGCAGTTTAACAAGAAGTCGTTCACGACGGGTCATACGGGCTTCGGCATTCCGTTCGCAACGAACCCCGACCGTTCCGATGTTCCGAGAAGCGCAGGCAGACCGCTTCGCTATATGGACAGATATGTTACCGTTACTCAGGGAAGCGTGTTCTATATAACCGAAAGCCTTGCCAGTCTCGAAGGCCTTGAAAAGGGCCCCGCCGGCAACACGGCGCTTGCGGCGGCGTTCAAAATAGCGCAGGAGATGGACGAGGATCAGATGATTGTCGTTCAGGAGACGGAGTACACCGGAGCCGGCAAGCACATCAACCCGCAGCTTTGGTTTGCCCGGCAGAACGGTATAGACATACATTTCGGAGATCCGAAGGACGAAATACCGGGTAAGAATATAATACTTCCCGCGCATCCGTCGCTTATAGACGTGACCGACCTCGACCTTAACCACATCAGGCGCTCGCACATAAAAAACGCCGTCGGTATGCACAAGGACGAGCTTACGGACGTCGATATCAAGTACCTTATCGATGAAACAAAGAGCGATGAAGCGTTTGTGAAGAACGCAATAGCCGCACTGTAATACTACAAGGAGAAGCTATGAAAAGAAACGACGATTTTGAAGAACGCCGCAAGCACCTTGCCTCATTGAGCGACGAACAGCTTGAACAGCGCTTTTGGGAGCTTGCAAATAAGCTTGTAGACCCGTTGCTCGAGATGGGCTACGAATACACATCGCCATCGGTAGAGCGCTCCGTGCTGCTGCGAATGGGCTTCTCGTCCGTAGAGGCGAAGGCTATAGTAAACGGCTGTATTGAGCGCAATCTTATCGCGCATGGCGCCGGAAACGTTATCTACCGCCTTGCGAAAGCTAAGAATATTGAAATAAGAGACGCAGGTCTGCTTCTGTACGAGGGCAAATGCTGGGACGAGGCAGAGGCGCAGTTCGTGGGAGGCGATAAAAAATGAGCGATTACAAACTTACTCCCGATAAACCGATAGATGTCGAGGAAATACTAAAGGATCTCAAGGACTACCGTCCGCGGCGCAGGGGATGGACATGGCGCAAGCCCGTAAGCAATCTCCACATGGGGCCGTTTGTGTACAGGGACTGTACGGAGCCGCTCAAGTCGAGCGTTCCGCTTCCGCCTGCCCATTATTTTGATAATATCGATCCGCAGCCTGCTCCCGTCATTACGACGGAGATAGCATCAGGACGCTTTGAGGATGATATCAGACGCATGAGAATGGCGGCTCACCACGGCGCAGACCACATCATGGTCATAAGGACGGCGGGACAGTCACATTTTGACGGCCTGATAGAGGGCACACCGCAGGGCATGGGCGGCGTACCGATTACGCGCAAGCAGGTCAGGGCGCAGCGCAAGGCGCTCGACATGATAGAGGACGAGGTTGGCAGGCCGATAAACTACCATTCTTACGTTTCGGGCGTTGCCGGCCCCGATATTGCCGTCATGTTTGCCGAGGAGGGCGTAAACGGCGTTCATCAGGATCCGCAGTACAACGTAATATACAGGAATATCAACATGGCGCGTTCGTTTGTGGATGCGTGCGAATCCAAGAGCCTTATAGCGTGGGCCGGCATGGCGCAGATAGACGGTGCGCATAACGCAAACGCTACGGCACGCGAGGCATGGAAGGTGATGCCCGAGCTGATGGTACAGCACGGTATTAACGCCATATTCTCTGCGAGAGTCGGCGTGCCCAAGAAGAACATATGCCTTTCGACAGTTCCGCCTACAGCTACGCCCGCGCCGTGCGTATACATGGATCTACCGTATGCGGTCGCTCTGCGCGACGTATTCCGCGAGTACCGTATGCGCGCCCAGATGAACACAAAGTACATTGAGGCGAGTACGCGCGAAGCGACGGTAACGCATGTGCTCAACATGGTTATAAGCAAGCTTACAAGCGCTGACATACAGTCGACAATAACGCCCGACGAAGGCAGGAACGTGCCGTGGCACATATACAATATCGAGGCGTGCGACACGGCTAAGCAGACGCTCGTAGGCCTTGACGGACTTATGGACATGGTCGAGCTCAAAAAGGATGGCTACCTTAGAGAAAAGGCGAGAGAGCTCAAGGAGCGCGCCGTATTGTTCATGGAAGAGATGCTTGATATGGGCGGCTATTTTGCCGCTGTTGAAGAGGGATTCTTCGTGGATTCGGGATGTTATCCCGAGCGAAACGGCGACGGTATAGCTCGAAAACTCTCCGGCGGCATAGGAGCAGGCACAATTTTCAAGCGCGAGAGCGACTATATGGCACCCGTAACCGCGCACTACGGCTACAACAATGTGAAGCAGTACGGCGAGCAATACGAAAAGAATCCGTCGGCGCTGATAGGCGGCTGCACGCTCGAATGCCCGGAAAAGATAATCTATATCGATGAGCTTGATGAAACGGACAACGTAAATAACCGCATGGCAGAAGTCAAGGAATTTAAGCCCGGCAGCGACCTTATACGTCCCGAGATGGAATGGCTTGCGGACGGCACGGTGATGCTGACGATGTTCTTCCCCGCAGAAAAGCGCATTGCCGAGGCGGCGGCGCTCGAAGCGGCGCGCAGAATGAATCTCACGGAGTGCGAGGTCATAAACCGTGAGATAATGCACGACAAGGAAGGCACACGCATCGAGGTAAAAGGCAAGGTTCCGTTTGCGATAAACGTCAAGGAGCTTATTATACCGAAAGAACCTGAGACGCTTGCCGATGATGAGATACGCGCGGATATCGAGCGCAGGCCTATGCGCATAGTCTGCGGCACGGTCGGTGAGGATGAGCATTCCGTCGGACTGCGCGAAATAATCGACATCAAGCACGGCGGCATTGAGAAATACGGAATCGAGGTGCATTATCTCGGCACATCGGTGTCGCCGGAGAAGCTCGTGAACGCCGCGGTGGAGCTTAACGCCGATGCGATACTTGCCTCAACCATCATAAGCCACGATGACATTCACTATAAGAATATAGAGAAGATAGACCGTATAGCGCGTGAGATGGGCCTTAGGGACAAGATCATATTCTGCGCGGGCGGAACGCAGGTAACACCGGAGCTTGCGCGCAAGCATGGCGCCGATGAGGGCTTCGGCCGCGGAACAAAGGGCGTGCATGTTGCTACGTTCCTGGTAAAGCGCCGCAGAGAGATGGAAAATAACGGAAAATAATCCTGCTTTGCGAACAGAATAAGTGAGAATAGGGCAGACCTTGCAGCATTTTTGCGGAGTCTGCCCTAATAAGAGGGTATATGTTTATTGACATTCTTGTTGCGGAGATAGGCTCGACGACGACGCTTGTGAACGCTTTTTGCGGCATAGGTACGGGTAAACCGCGTTTTATCGCGCAGGGACAGGCGCCGACGTCTGTGCTTGACGGAGACGTGCGAGTGGGGCTTGCGGCGGCGATAGAGGATATGCGCGTGCGGCTCGGCGCAGATAAGCTCGAATACGGCGAAATGTTTGCGACATCGAGCGCAGCGGGCGGGCTCAGGATGTGTGTACACGGGCTTATATACGATATGACCGTGAAGGCGGCGCAGGCGGCGGCGCTCGGCGCGGGCGCGATAGTGCGTATGGCGACGGCCGGGAAGCTTTCAAAATATGATTTAGACGATGTGAAAGCGGAAAAGCCAAACCTTATACTGCTTGCGGGCGGAACCGACTATGGCGAGCGCGAGACGGCGCTTTGGAATGCTGAAGCGATAGCACAGAGCGGCATGAAGGCGCCCGTGATATATGCGGGAAACGTGCAAAACAGGCGTGCCGTCGAAGAAATATTCGCAAACGCCGGCATACCATGCTATATAACGGAAAACGTATATCCGAAGCTTGACGTGCTGAATATAGAACCTGCAAGGCGCATAATTCACGAAGTGTTCGAGAAACACATAGTCAATGCGCCCGGGATGGAGCACATACGAGATATGGTGGCGGGCAGCATAATGCCTACGCCCGGCGCGGTGATGGAAGCGGCGCAGCTTCTCTACGGCGACATAGGCGACCTGATTGTGGTAGATATAGGCGGCGCGACGACGGATGTACACTCGGTGACCGAAGGCTCGGATGAGATATCTGCAATACTGACGTCGCCGGAACCCATGGCGAAGCGTACGGTCGAGGGCGACCTTGGCATGTATATAAACGCGCATAATCTTGTAGACATGATAGGCAGGGAGAAGCTTGATAAGGAGCTTGGCATAGACGTCGATAAATGCATGAGCGAGTATGAACCGATACCGCGCAGCGAAGAGCAGCTCAAGCTCACTCAGCGCCTGTGCCTTGAGGCGGGGATAACAGCGATAAAGCGACACAGCGGCACGCTCCGCTACATATATACGCCGTCGGGCAGGCAGACAATTGCCGAGGGTAAGGATCTAACAAAGCTCAAGTATATCGTTGCAACGGGCGGCGCTCTGACGCGTCTGCCGGAGCGGAGGAGAATCATGCGTGCGATGGCGGACTGCAACAGTCAGCGCATGATGCTTTATCCGAAGCCCGATGCGCTTGAGCTCATGTTTGACAACGATTACATAATGGCGTCGCTCGGAGTGCTCAGCAAGCGGTACCCTGAAGATGCGTTGGCGCTTTTGAAGCAAAGCATCGTCAGAGAACAGGCAGAAACAATTCGATAAAAATTAAAGCGCCCCGTCAATTTCTGAAGGGGCGCCTTATATCCGTGGGTAATTATTTCATCATATTGTCGCTGTTGCTCATGTTCTGCTCGGCATAAGCTATCATGCGCTTAACCATTTCGCCGCCGATTGAGCCTGCTTCGCGAGCCGTGATGTCGCCGTTATAACCCTGCTTGAGGTTGACGTTCATCGAGTTGGCTACCTCTGTCTTGAAAGACTGAAGCTGAGCCTTCCTGCTTCTGTTGTTGCTGCTTGCCATTGTGTTTCACCTCCTTCTTGTATTTTTGGGACAAACCGTTTTGGCCGCGTGTACGCAACAGCTCTGAACCGTTTTCGCTTTTAGCCCTCAGCCCGCCTATTGATTAAACGGAAGAATCGCATCAACAAATTCGTAGCCTTGGCTGTTACATACCGCATTATAAGAGAGAACTGCCTTACTTAGGCATGTTGCTCTCGGCGTACGCTATCATGCGCTTGACCATTTCGCCGCCGATTGAGCCGGCTTCCTTCGATGTCAAGTCACCGTTGTAGCCCTGCTTGAGATTAACGTTAAGAGAATTGGCAACCTCGGTCTTAAAGGACTCCATTGTCTGCTTCGATTCCGGAACCATGATTCTTTTGCGTGCCATTTACTTTCACCTCCTTGATCGGGATGTATCGTTACGCAACGGCGCAGTCTAATTCATACTGCAAGGCGTGCTTCGCTTTTTCCGCTGCGGTAGTTATAATTTGTCCGATATACACGATAATATTAGAGGAAACAAATTGATTTAATTCAAAATTTGTGAAATAACTCGGTTCAGTTAGATTCAAAACTGAAAAATAACGCATATTATGTGAGGCATACAAATAAATATGATTTCAAACCTGCCGTGCTTGCCGCCCGAAAGCCTTTTCGGAGGGAAAATATGCAAAAATCAGAATAGCGGCAGCATTTCGCCGCCGCCATTTGATAGTATATGCCGTATGCTGATTTTTAATCGGCAATTTTTAGTTTTACAATGCCGCTGGCAGCCTTGAACCAATAACTGTTCGCACCGTCGCCGCAAATATACATATCAGCTTCCTTTTTGACCGCAAAGTCGGATTTAAACCCGCTCGAAGCGCCGTCGAATTTTGCAGTGAAGCCCGTATCGGCAGGAAGAGTAAAAACGATTGAACCGGATGTCGTTTCAGCCTTTATAGAGGCGGGCGCAGCCGCAAACGAAAGCTCGGCGCTGCCGCTTGTGATATCGGCATCGACTACGTCGGCCTTATTTGCGACGCATGAGAATTTGCCCGAAGCACAGGAAAAATCTATTGAATTTATGCTGTCGGCAGAAACACTGATACTGCCCGAGGCCTCCTCGGCGTCGAGTACGGAGCAGATCCCCGAAACGCTAAGCGTCACGCTGCCCGAAGCTACGTCGAGCGATACGTTGCCGCAATCACCGATGACGGTGAGCTCGACATTGCCTGAAGCAACATCGGCGTCTATGTTTTCGATAGCGCCCGTTATGTCGACGCTGCCCGAAGCTATGTCAAGGTCGAGGGCCTTGGCGCTAAGATCGTCAGCGCACACGGCCGCTGAGGCAGACTTGACGGCGAGAGAATTCAAAGGGGATGCCGGAAGATAAATTTCTATGTTCGTTGCGCGAAGGGATGACTTGAGGCTTGACCAGTTTTTGAAAAAGCCGGTGCCGCGTCCGTCCCTTATGGTAAGCTCGGTGTCGTCAAGCTCATAATTGAAGCAGTTTGAAGTGTCGAATTCGGGAGAGGCGAGCTGCACAATCTTCACGGAATCGTCACTGCTTGTCTTAAAAGTGACGTTATTCGCGCCCCACGATATTTCGAGCGACGTTACGGCGCTGTCAATGGTTTCCTCCTTGACGGGGACGAACGCGTCGTATTTGTCATCACCTGCAATAAATCCGCTTATGCTCGAAAAATCGTCAGGTATATCTATTACCACGCATGAGCAAAGCGTGAGCACAGAAATAAGCATGAGAGCGAACGCGATTAGTAATCTGTTTTTCATAATAAACACTTCCTTTTCGGTTTATGGTATCATTATACCATCGGGATAACATGGCTGGCAACGCGACAGGAGGTGAAGGCGTACGGAAGGAATAAAGCTATTCTACTGCGATATGCGCGGCGCCGATGCGGCAGGACTCGATTTTGAGGCGAATATGAGCGGGTACAGGCGACGAAAGCTTGACGCAATGACCAACAGGCGCGGCAGGATAGAGATGCTTGGTGCGGAAATGCTCTTACGATACGCGATGAAAAAAACGTGCGGCATAGATGTCACGGGGCTTGAGATCGAGTGCGGGGGCTTTGGCAAGCCGCGCTTCAGCGACGCGTCGCTGCCTGAGTTTTCTTTATCGCATTCCGAAGAGGCCGTTGCGTGCGCCATATCGGACCGCGAGGTAGGAACGGACATACAGCATGTGGACCGTCTGCGGCCTGCGGCAGCGCGGCGAATAATGACGGATGCGGAGTTCGAGGCGTTTTTGCGGCTCGATGCAAAGGCAAAGGAAGAAGCGTTTTTTAGAACATGGGTGCTTAAGGAGAGCCTTATGAAGCTTACGGGAAAGGGGTTTTCAATGGGACCGGCTTCATTCTCCGTGCTTGAAGAAGAGGTGAGGTGCGGCAATAAAACGGCATATTTGAAGTGCTTCGACAAGTTGAAATTAAAAAAATACATGCTCGGCATCGCGTCGTTTGAACCGATCGATACCGAGCCGATATGTGTTTTATTCGATGAAATCGTTTCCTTTAACTAAGTCCGTGATTATAGAGCTGCCTATTGTCGAGCGACCATACACGCTCAGAAAAGTCGCCTGTTTCAACGCCGTCGAGAGTTGAATACATCGTGAACAGCTTTGCGTCGAGATGGTCGACCTCGCTGACTATCTCGGCTTCGGGGAACATTGGCATACGAGGGCTGCCGAATTCGGGGACGCCGTGGTGCGAGAGCATTATGTGCATGAGGAGCATTGACGTTTTTTCGCTTATATCAAGCTCCTTCGCGGCATCAGAAATTATTGTCGCGCCCATAGATATATGGCCTAAAAGCTGCCCCTGTGCTGAATAGCCGATTGCAAGCCCGATTTCGCCGACGTTGAGCTCGTCGAGCTTTGCGATGTCGTGGAGTATTATGCCGGCGTTTACAAGGTCGCGGCAGAGCGATGGGTATATTTCAACGTAGGCGTTCATTATGCCTTCGGCGGATTTAAGCATCGTCAGCGTGTGGAACATCAGTCCGCCGCGCTGAGCGTGGTGGAGCTTCAGCGCCGCCGGATATACTGTAAGACGCTCGCGATTTTTCAAAAGAAGATGCTGCGTTATTCTCTTCAGCTCTTCATTTTTGAAGCCTTCGCTTACGGAATAGACGCGCCTGAACATTGCATCGCAGTCGAACGGGGCGCACGGTATGAGCCGGCTCATGTCGATGCTGTCGCCCTTGTTGGTGTTTCGGATTCTATCTATCTTGAGCTGCTCGGCGTCCTTAAAATACGTTATCGTACCGCGCACCTTTATAACGGTCTGCGGCTTGTAGACTCCGTGCTGTTCAAGTGAATAATCCCAGAGCTTCGCGTTGATTTCGCCGCCCGCATCGGCAAGCATCATGTCCAGATAATCCGCTCCCTTAACGTTGCTTTTTACCTGCACTGACTTGATTATGCAGTAGCCCTCGACCTGATTGGCGGCGGGATTGATTAAATTGTCAAGAAGGTTCATTCTGCCCATGGGCGTTCACCTCCGCTGCCATTGATTCAGCTCGAATACGATTATATAGTTAACTCGATGGCGGTTGCGAGCTGATCGGCACACGATGTACCCTTCGAGCCGCACTTGATGCCTTTGAGGCGAGCTACGGCTTCCTTCGCGTCCATACCTTCGACGAGACGGCCAACGGCCTGAAGGTTTCCGTTGCAGCCGCTTTGATAGACGACGTTATGAAGCACCCCGTCTACAATGTCAAACTCAATTTTTGTAGAGCAAACGCCCTTCGGTGTGTATGTGTGATGCATTGTGATTCTCCTTTTTACAGCTAATTAAATTATATCAAACATTGAACCTGAAAAGAACAATGTCTCCGTCACGCATGACGTAATCCTTGCCCTCTGAGCGGATGAGACCTTTTTCCTTACAGGCCTGCATGGTGCCGTTTTCCATTAGTGTGTCGTAGTGGACGACCTCGGCGCGTATGAAGCCGCGTTCAAAATCGGAGTGTATTTTGCCTGCCGCCTGCGGAGCCTTCGTGCCGTTTTCAATGGTCCACGCGCGCACCTCTTTGGGGCCGGCGGTGAGATAGCTTATGAGCCCGAGCAAGCGGTAGCACGCCTTGACAAGTCTGTCGAGGCCGCTTTCGCCTATGCCCATTTCACTCAAAAATTGAGCTTTTTCATCGGCGGGAAGTTCTGATATTTCCTCCTCTATTTGAGCGCAGATCTTGAGTGCCTCGGCGTTTTCAGCCTTGGCGGCGGCGAAAACTGCCTTTACCATATCGTTGTCATCTATGAGCCCTTCCTCGTCGACGTTGGCAACGTATATGACCGGCTTGGACGTCAGAAGGAAAAGCGATGGCAATATTTCGGCCTCTTCATTTGAAAGCTCCATTCCGCGCACGGGTTTTCCGTTCTCGAGGCGCGCCTTTATGCGTTTATAAAACTCAGCTTCATTCAGAAATTTTTTATCGCCGCTTTTTGAGCTCTTCATGGCTCTGTCGATGCGGCGGTCAATCATCTCCATATCGGCGAAAATAAGCTCGAGATTTATCGTCTCCATATCGCGCACGGGATCGATAGAGCCGTCGACATGGACGATGTTTGAGTCCTCAAAGCAGCGAACGACATGGACGATGGCATCTACTTCTCGGATATGCGAAAGGAACTTATTGCCCAAGCCCTCACCTTTATACGCACCGCGCACGAGTCCCGCAATGTCGACAAACTCTATCGTTGTGGGCGTGAGCTTTTCAGGATTATACATTTTTGCGAGTACGTCGAGCCGCTCGTCAGGGACGGGGACTACGCCGACATTTGGGTCGATTGTGCAGAACGGATAGTTCGCGGACTGCGCACCGGCCTGCGTTAAAGCGTTAAACAGCGTACTTTTGCCTACATTCGGCAAACCTACAACGCCAAGCTTCATAGGTAATCTCCTTCGGATGGCGGGGAAATGGCAGCGAAGCTTTGCCCCCGCACAATCCCCATATTTCTATTAATTATATGCGTCGGCCTTAGGCTTGTCAAACGGCGTGCATAAGTTTATACTCAGTGTATGGGAAAAAGCGTTGTTTTGGAAGCCGTGAGGCACTTTATTGAAAGCAACGGCATCTGCGGCTCGTCGATAATTGTCGGACTCTCCGGAGGGGCGGATTCCGTCGCGCTCGTGAATGCGCTTGTTTCGTTGAGCGGCGGGCTGAATATAGCCGTCAGTGCCGCGCATTTTAACCATCATATACGCGGAGCGGCTGCGGACAGAGATGAAGAGTTTGTGAAAGCGCTTTGCGTTAAGCTTGGCATAAAGATATTTGCTTACGGAGACGATGTCCCTCGATATGCTTTGGAGAGCGGAAAGACGCTCGAACAGGCGGCGCGCGATATGCGCTATGCCTTTTTGGAGCGTGCGCGCCGCGAGAGCGGGGCGGATTTTATTGCCGTTGCGCATCATATGGACGATCAGGCGGAAAGCGTGCTTATGCATCTTATGCGTGGCAGCGGGCTGAAGGGGCTGACGGGAATGAGCGGCGTGCGAGGACGGATAATCAGGCCGCTCCTTGACGTGCGCCGCATGGATATAGAGGCGTTCATCCGCGAAACGGGCTGCGAATTTATGACGGACGATACGAATTTCGATGCGTTCGGGACGCGCAACAAAATACGTCTCGAGCTGCTGCCGTATATTGAAAAAAACATTGCGCCCGCAATAATTCCGTCGCTTTGCGGCACGGCGCGGCTGCTTTCGGAGGATGAGGCACATTTGCGCGCGGAGGCGGAGGAACTGCTCAATTCGTCGTATGACGGCGGGGGCTATTGTGTCGAACGTATGGCGTGCGCTGCGCATCCGATACTGACGCGGGCGATACGAATTGCATTCGAGCGGGCGGGAATGCTGACAGACATAGAAAAAAAGCATGTTGATATGACGGAGGAGCTTATGCATATGCGCACGGGTGCAAGCATAGATGTGCCGCACGGCAGCGTTGCCGTAAGCTATGGCAGGCTGATATTCGGGAAAAGGAGGAGCATGGAAGCGCTTTCGGTGGATATCAATGTAGGCGAGAACGCATTGTTTGAGTTCGGCGGCTACAAGATACATATTGAGGCGCAGAACGCGCGTTTTGAGCGCAGCGCGTTTGCGGCGTGCTTTGATGCGGATAAGCTGCCTTCAAAAAAGCTTACGCTGCGGAACAGACGCGACGGCGATAGGTTCAAGCCGCTTAACGCTTCGGGAAGCAAGAAATTCAAGGATTATTTGATTGATAAGAAAGTGCCGCGCGACGAGCGTGATATGCCGCTGATATGCTTCGGGGAAAACGTGCTGTACGCATATGGACTGTGCGTTGCGGACAGCGTGAAGGTTACGGACGAAACTCGAAATATTGCAAAGGTTGTGTTCGACAAAAATCTGCGCATGGTGTAGAATTATAAAAACGCGCAGGCGATGGGAGGATATATATGAGGATCAGCACAAACATGCAGGACGACATTAAAAAGGTGCTTCTGACGGAGGAACAAATAAAGAAACGTGTAAAAGAGATGGGCGAGCAGCTTTCAAAAGAGTATATGGATAAAAGGGTTATTCTTATATGTATCCTGAAAGGCGCCGCTCCGTTCTTTACGGATCTTGTGAGGGAGATGGACTGTCAGCTTGAGTTCGAGTTCATGTCGATTTCGAGCTACGGCAACAGCACGAAAACTTCTGGCATAGTCAGAATCGCAAAGGATGTCGACATAAGCCTTACGGACAGGCATGTGCTTATCGTCGAGGATATAATGGACTCGGGTCTTACGCTAAAGCATCTTACGCAGCTCCTGAGCTCGAGAAACCCAGCGTCGATGAAGATAGCCTGTCTGCTCGACAAAAAAGAGCGCAGGGAATGCGATATCACGCCTGACTACTGTGGATTTGAGATAGAGAACGAGTTCGTTGTGGGCTATGGCCTTGACTTCGCGGGCTACTACAGAAACCTAAAATATATCGGAGTGCTTAAAGAGAGCGTATACTCCGAATAAACGGAGGAGAATAAAATGGCTGTTTTGCTTACAGGCGGCGCGGGCTACATAGGGTCGCATACATGCGTTGAGCTGCTTGCGGCAGGTTACGATGCGGTCATAATCGATAACTTTTCCAACAGCTCCGAAAAGGTGCTCGAGAGAATACGCGAAATAAGCGGCAGGAGCGTTGTATGTTATAATGCAGACGTATGCGATGAAAGTGCGCTCAGACGCGTGTTTTCCGAAAATAAAATCGACTGCGTCGTACATTTCGCGGGCCTAAAGGCCGTTGGCGATTCGGTTAAGCATCCGCTTGAGTATTATCAAAACAATTTGTGCGCGACGATGACGCTGCTGAAGGTTATGAACGAGTTCGACGTAGAGCGCATCGTGTTTTCATCATCCGCGACGGTATACGGCGTACCGAAATCGACGCCGATACGCGAGGACGCCGACAGGTGGTGCACGAATCCGTACGGCTGGACGAAGTATATGTCAGAGCAGATAATATCAGACACTGCCAAGGCCGACGGCAATATGAGCGCCGTACTTCTGCGTTATTTCAACCCGATAGGGGCGCATGAGAGCGGACGTATAGGCGAGGACCCGACAGGCATTCCAAACAACCTTCTGCCATACATAACGCAGGTCGCGGTCGGCCGCCGAGAGCATCTCAATGTGTTTGGCAACGACTACAATACGCATGACGGTACGGGCGTCAGGGATTATCTGCATGTCGTCGATCTTGCAAAAGGCCATATAAGAGCAATCGAATATGCGCAGAAGAACACGGGCGTTATAGCGGTCAATCTTGGCACGGGCAACGGCTTCAGCGTGCTTGACATCGTGAAGGCGTTCGAACGCGCGACGGGCATAAGAATTCCGTATAAGATAGCTCCAAGGCGGCCCGGAGACATAGACGCGTGCTATGCCGACGCATCGCTTGCGCTCGAAAAGCTTGGGTGGAAAGCAGAACTGTCAATAGACGACATGTGCCGCAGCGCATGGAATTGGCAAAAGAACAATCCGAACGGTTATGGCGAGTGATATGCGGTTAAAGCAAAGAACGCGACGAACGTTCGAGCATATCCTTGACATGTACAACAATGTACAAATATTCCATGGATATTTAGCTCGACACATGTTATAATACATATGCGCCGATAAAGCGCTTCCCGGGGACGTAAATGGTTTCGACGGGGATCGCGGAGGTCGGATAAGCGAGCCGAAGCCCCGAGCTTCGATAAAATCGGGAAATTCTAAATTTAACTGGCGAAACTAATAATTTTGCTATCGCTGCGTAAATAGCGGCGATCGTCCGCCGTGCGTTGCCCACGACATGCGATACGGGCGTCATTAATGTGGGGAACCGACCTGCCTAAGCTTTGCGGCAGGCGAGATACATGAAGCTACCGAGAGCATGAGCCCGCCTTTGGGCGCTTGCTTGAGGGAAGGACAAAACGAAGGCTACGCTCGTAGAAAGTCCTTCTGACGGGTTTTCGGACAGGGGTTCGACTCCCCTCGTCTCCACCAGAGCAATCTCAAACGAACACGACGCGTTAATATATTGTTTTGGCTTATTGTTCGTGCTCGAATGTCATTTGAGATGAAATTGAAAAGCGGCTGCCGCTGTGCTTTATTGCATACGCGGCAGCCTGTTTTTACTCCTGCGTCTTATAAGGGGTCTTTTCTTCAAGCTTCGCAATCCTACAATCATGCTCATTAAGCCGTTTGTAAAATTCCTTATGGCTCTCGTGATTAGTGTCCTTGAGTTCTTGCAACGTTTCATCTAAATTCTTTAATGTTGTCTCAAGATTTGACAGCGAGCGTGAAAGTTTGCTTGCCCATGTCGCCACAGAACCAAACACACCTATTAGAGCTATGATGCCAGCCACTATTTCCCACGTCATATTTTTATATTTCCTCCGCCATGAAGGACTCAAAAACGTTCTTATTCATCGCTCTTGGACTGTTCTGTGTGCGCCGCATCTGTAAGTCCTTCTCCGATGACGTATGCCACCACAGAAGCGGCTGACATGATACAGCCCGTCACCGTTTCAGCAGTTTCAGCAGAACCGCCAAAAGCGATTATCAAGCCTGACACAAGCCCGACGGTAGCAATCCAAAGCTTTCTGCTCGTCAATTTCCTAATCCAGTCAATTTTCATAAGCCTGTTGGGAGATTCGTTCACGCACGCGGTACGGGGAACATTAGCCGCGGACTTCTGGAGGACGTGTGCGGAGCTGACAACAGCACGAGCGAGCGCGATATTGGAACACGTCAAAGCGGTTGCGCAAACTAACGCGTGCGATCTTCAATGGTCAGTCATTACAGCTGAGGCAACGCGGTATTGTTTCGAATTATGTTTTTTGTGACATGACTGGCGCGATGTCACAAGAAAGATATATATACAGATGATTCAAAATGTTTTGCAAAAAAATGGATTTGATGATTTAACGCTATACGGCTTGAGGCATACTTTTATAAGCTTCAATAAGGCTATGCCGACAGGCCTGCTGAAGGCCACCGTTGGACATTCTGTAAATATGCAAACTTACAAGGTGTACTCTCACGAGGTAGACGGGGATAAAAGAGCGGCAGCTGAATACAGTGCGACTGTTTTTAACGAAATTATGCACAAATAAAAGTGAGGGAGAACGGAAAATGATAATGGAGGAGAATGAAATGCTAAAAATAATCAACTGCGAATCTGCAAAAGAGCTACCAGCGATGGAGGTGTTGGAGGGAAGCGAGAATGAGTCATGTTAACAGTGAGCGCGTCAAAGGAAGATGGAACGAATATATTACCCCATAGAACACTACGTCCAAACGTTCCGCGCCTCCCTCGTGCGCTCTTATATAGATTGGCATATATGCGCGTTAAGTGCAAGCGAAATATGATGATTTTTGCATGACAAAACACTCCGAAAAGCGCTCCTGCGCTATCTCGGCTAATGATTGAGCATAAAATAAAAGCGGCGGAGCGAACCGCCGTTTTATGATGAAAATGATTATTTACGACAAAGCAAACCAGACGTCATTATTAAATACGGCGTACCCTGCATCATCCTTGTCGGCGACGAGAAGCACATAACCATCACCGCTGGCGCCTTCATACAGCTTAAGGTCAAGTTCATTGTTGATAACTACGAATTGCAGATCGTCGTTTACCGAGAACGTGGACGAGGCGTAGCAGAAGTTAAGATAATTTACGGTTAATGGTTCGTCTTTACCGCTCGTATCCTGTACAAACGTTATGCTGAATTTTGCAAGTATATATTCCTTGCCGTCGGGCGCAGGGTCATTAAATGCATTTGCATCAGCTATCATCTTTGCTGCTTCATCGCCGCGGATAACCTCTATGAGCGACACCTCTGCTATACCCTTGTTCAATATGGAATTAAGCTCCACGCGAACAGTCTCGTTTAGTTTTGCAGGGTTTTTTCTTGTTCCAACAGTCTCCTGCTTTGGTGCGCTTGTTTGTGCGACTGTTGAAGGAGTGTTCCGCACATCGTTACCAGTGTTGCTGCCGATGTCAATGTTGGTAGATGACGAGCAACCTACAAATGCAGCGACAAAAAGCATAGCCGCCGCAAAGCATAACACACGTTTCATTTTTCCATCCTCCTAAGTTAACATAATTTACCACGAAATGTATCAATTTATAATACCATTGCATGTTTTAATTGTCAACGGTCAGGGTATAGAAAAGTGCAGATATTGATATCCTATCCAATGCTTATAACGTTTTGTTTTTACGCTTCTCGCGCCACCATTCCAGCCGAATTAGCTTTTTTATATCGCCCCGTACTTTCAAGGTCACAAATATATGAAAGCACCTTTTCTTGGTCTTCGGCATTGAATGCGCGGAATGACTTAAGAAGGCGCGTTTCAGTCGATGATAATGCGGGCGCTTTATATTCGCCGTATATCAAATAGTCAACTGAGACATTTAATGCATTAGCAAGTGCTATTACCGCTGGTAGTTTCGGTTCTTTTGTGTCACCAGAAAATATTTTATTTACTGTGCCAAGTGGCACCGAAGATTGTTGCGAAAGTTCTTTGTTTGTTAGTCTGCTAACTTTCTTGGCATCTTTTAAGCGCCATAATATTTGTTCAAAATTGTACATAATGTATCCCTCGCTTTCACTTTTAGTATATTACAAACTACAAAAAAATAAATAAATATTTTACCATTAACGGAAAAAAGACTATTGATAATTACCGTACACGGATTTATCGTGTGTACATAGTTATCGTTGACGGTAAAAAGGAGGTACGATATGGCAATAAATTTAATGGCCGAATTGCTCAAAAAGGGCATTCGTCAGTCAACCGCTACGGCGACAGATCTGGTTGATGTTTCCTGCAACGCGGCTGACGGCAGCAGCCAGTTTCTTTTGCTCGGTGTAATCCACTTTGATGATATAGCCGTCGATCGCCATTTTGCGTAGATAGGCTCCCATGTTTTTGGTGCCAAGCTGCTCCATCTTGTGTTGTATGAGCTTCTTCTCCTGTTCGGTGACGCAGAACTCAATTCGTATTGGTCTTGTTCGGTCTGCCATAAAAAACACTCCCTTCAATTTACAACGGACATATAATCGCGCCAATGTTGCACAGCATTTTGAAAAATTCTCTTACACTTTACAACGGACACTTTTTCAGCGTTTGTCCACCGGTACGCGAAGATTTCAATAAAAAACGCGCTCTCGGTTTTTCTGGAAACGAGAGCGCATTGGAGATACGTGTATAAGATTTTAGAGAATAGCAAGCACATCCGATGTCCGTACACACCGGAAAAATGAGCGTTTCAGCCTTGCAGCCGATACGCTCATTTTCTCTTTTGGGAAAGTCCCAAACCCTTGATTTCTGAATTGGAAATTCTTCCTGAACTTTGTGGGAAGCCTATTGATTTTATTCGCTAATCGGACTATAATATAGAATGATTTAATGTAACTACGAGCAGGCGAACAAGCCGAGAGGATAGACCGGGAGGTTACGGCGCGGAAAACAAATAACGCCCGTGGAGCAAAGGGGAACACCTGCGGTATGGTTAGACAAACATAAGCATCTGCAATGAAAGGATTCCATGCCACACTGCTGTCAACGGTTAATTAAATATAGGAACAGGCGTCAATGATTTATCTCGCTCACTGACGCCTGTGTTTTGCTTATGCCTTCATTGCTTGGACCTTGAGAGTTTCTGCCATATCGGTGTGCTCCCAGGGGAAATCCACATCGGTTCTGCCGAAGTGACCGAATGAGGCGGTCTTGCGGTATATTGGACGGCGAAGCCCGAGACGCTCTATTATGGCGGCGGGGCGGAAATCAAAGTTCGCCTTAAGAAGCTCAACGATTTTTTCGTCGGGGATAATGCCCGTGCCGAAAGTATCAACCATTATCGATACCGGATGCGCAACGCCTATGGCGTATGCTATTTGTATTTCGCAGCGTCTCGCCAGCCCGGCGGCGACGATGTTTTTAGCCGCATAGCGCGCGGCGTATGAAGCGCTCCTGTCTACCTTGGTGCAGTCCTTGCCGGAGAACGAACCTCCGCCGTGGCGAGCAAAGCCGCCGTATGTGTCTACAATTATCTTTCTGCCCGTAAGGCCGGAGTCGCCCTGCGGGCCGCCGATAACGAACCTGCCTGTGGGATTAACATATATTGTCGTATTTTCATCGATGAGGCCCGTGGGAATTATAGGGCGGATGACATTCTCTATTATATCGCGCCGAATTTTGGAAAGCTCGACATCGGGATCATGCTGTGCCGAAATGACGACGGTATCTATGCGCGAGGGGACGCCGTCAATATATTCTACGGTTACCTGCGACTTGCCGTCGGGGCGAAGATATGGGAGAGTCTTGTCGACACGCACATCGTGCAGACGCCTCGTGAGCTTGTGCGCGAGCGAAGCGCCGAGCGGCATGAGCTCGGGTGTTTCGTCGCAGGCATAGCCAAACATCATGCCCTGATCGCCTGCGCCGATAGAGAACCTGTCGTCATTGTCTCCGGATTTAGCTTCGAACGATTTGCTTACGCCCATGTCTATATCGGCGGACTGGTTGTTGATGGCTGATATGACGGCGAGGGTGTGGCCGTCAAAGCCGTATTCGGGCTTGTCGTAGCCTATTTCCATGGCGACGTCGCGGACGAGGCGCGGTATATCGACGTAGCAGCTCGTCGTGACTTCGCCCATGACGATTACCATGCCCGTTGTTGCGGCGCATTCGCACGCAACGCGTGCGTAGGGATCTTCTTCAAGTATTTTGTCGAGAACCGAGTCGGCGATTGCATCGCATACCTTATCGGGATGCCCGTCTGTAACGGACTCGGAAGTAAAAAGCTTCTTGATCATATATTCTCCATTCGGTTTATTCTTTTATTTCGTTGAAAACACGCGTGATTATCTCCACGGCGCGATCCATTTGCTCCCTGGTGTGTGTGGCCGTGTAGCTCGTCCTCAGAAGACACATATCGTCGGGAACGGCGGGCGGAAGCACGGGATTGACATATACGCCTTCCTCAAGCAGACGCTTTGCGATTGTGAGCGTGCGGATGAGGCTGTATGTATATATCGGTATAACCGCCGTTGAGCCATCCATTATCGGGATGCCGTTTTCGCGGAGCTTGCCGCGCATATATGCAGCAATTTCTATGAGCGCCTGAACACGTTCGGGACTGTTCCTGAGTATGCGCAGCGCTTCAAGAGCCGCAGCGGCGTTAGCGGGCGGTATTGACGCGCTGAATATGAACGGGCGCGATTTATGCTTGATATATTCAATGACGTCGGCGCTTGCCGCAGCGCATCCGCCGAGCGAAGCGAACGATTTCGAAAATGTTGTCATTATGACGTCAACATCGTCCTCAAGATTGAAGTACGAGGCCGTACCGCGTCCGCAGTCGCCTATCATGCCCACGCCGTGCGCGTCGTCGACCATGAGACGGGCGTTGTATTTTTTCTTGAGCGCCACGATCTCGGGAAGCTTTGCTATGTCGCCGGACATCGAAAAGACGCCGTCGGTGATTATGAGCTTGGGCGCTTCGAGCGGCAGCCTTGCAAGTTTATCTTCGAGCGCTTCCATGTTGCTGTGCTCGAATTTGAGCACGTTTTTGGCAAAGCTGAGACGCGAAGCGTCAAGAAGGCTTGCGTGGTTCTCGGCGTCATGCAAAATATAGGTGTGACGTGTCGCAAGCGCCGAAACTATGCCGAGGTTCGTTTGAAAACCCGTCGAGAACGTGATTGCGGCGTCCTTGTGGAAGAAGTCGGCAAGCTCCTTTTCAAGCTCGAGGTGGAGCACGAGCGTGCCGTTCAAGAAGCGCGAGCCGGAGCATCCCGTGCCGTATTTATCGAGCGCAGCATGTGCGGCCGCGATGGTCCGCGGGTCGTTTGTAAGGCCCAAATAGTTGTTTGAGCCGAGCATTATTGTGCTTTTGCCGTTGATAACGACCTCCGTATCCTGCGCCGTCTCAAGCGCATGAAAATACGGATACAGCCCTGCTTCCATGAGCTCCCGGGGCTGAGTGAAACTCTTGTAGCTATCGAATAAGTCCAAAATAATACCTCTCATTTACGAAAATATTATTACGAATGCATTATACAATAGTTTTCGTCACCGATAAAGACCAAATGGAGACTTTTTGCTGAATTATGTTCAGGTGAGCGAGAAATATATTTTTGCAGTGCGCCGCACGACGATTTTCCCTGTCGAAAGGCAATGAAGAATGTGAAATCAAGCAATAATAAATAAAATTTGACTAAAGTGGTGCAAAGTGTTGCAAAAAGGAGCGCATCTGATATAATAGAAACAAAATTACCTTCGGTGTATCTACACGATACGAATTTGAAGAAAAGGAGGAGCCGAAAATGCTCATAGGATCATACAGGCATGTCGTTGACCCCAAGGGCAGAGTATTTATACCGTCAAAATGGCGCGGCGAGCTCGGCGACTCCGTAATAGTTATGCGCGGCATAACAGCCGCGGACGAAGGAAAATGTCTGCGGGCGTATTCGCAGCAGTCTTTTATGAAAACGTTCGAAAAGCTTAACGATCTTCCCGTGACGGATGTTCTTGGCAACAGGTTCAAGCGTCAGGTGTTGGCGAGCGCAGGCGGCTGCGAGCCGGACAAGCAGGGAAGAATACTACTTGCGCCGAAGCTTATTGAATACGCCGGGATAGGCGACGAAGTCGTACTCGTGGGCATGAGCGATTGCTTTGAGATATGGAACGCCGAGGCATGGGACGCTTCGGAGGAAGGGTTCAGCGCCGAAGAGTGGACGCAGGCTCTTGACGTGCTGGCGGGCCGCGGCATATGACGAGCGTGTTCAGACATATCCCCATAATGAAAAACGAGGTGCTTGAGCTCTTGGCGCCCGAGCGCGGAGGAATATTTGCCGACGGTACGCTCGGCGGCGGCGGACACGCGGAGGCGGTGCTCGAGAGGCTTCCGGAAAACGGGAAGCTTTACGGCATCGATAGAGACGGCGACGCAATCGCCGCAGCATCGAAAAAACTTGAACGCTTCGGCTGCAGATTTAAAAGCGTGCGAGGCAATTTTTTTGATATGAGGTCCTTATTGTCTGCGGAGGGTGTGTGCGGGCTGGACGGGGCGCTGCTTGATCTGGGCGTTTCGTCGTATCAGCTCGATACCCCGGAAAGAGGGTTTTCATATAACGAGAATGCTCCGCTCGATATGCGCATGGACAGAAGCGCAAGCATGAGCGCGTACGATGTAGTGAATACGTATTCGGCGGACAGGCTTGCCGAGATAATCCGAGATTACGGTGAGGAGCGGTATGCGGCGAGGATTGCGCGCAGGATTGCCGCGGAGCGTGAAAAAGCGCCTATCGAGACGACGCTTCAACTGGCGGGACTTATAAAAGAGGCAATGCCGGCTGCGGCGCGAAACGAGAAGCAGCATCCTGCGAAGCGCACGTTTCAGGCGATAAGGATAGAGGTTAACGGCGAGCTTGAAGAACTCGACGCTGCGATAAGCGATATCGAGTCATTCCTGAATCCGGGAGGCGTTCTTGCGGTAATAACGTTCCATTCGCTAGAGGACAGGATAGTCAAGCAGGCGTTCAAGCGCTTTGAGGAGCCGTGCATATGCGACAGGCGTGCGCCGATATGCACATGCGGACTGAAGCCTACAGCGAAGATAATAACAAAAAAACCGCTCACGGCGAGCGAGGAGGAGCTTGAGGCGAATCCGAGATCGCGAAGCGCGAAGCTAAGAGCGATACGCAGGCTGTAATATGCGGCAGCAGTAATTATGAAGCGATGGGGTGAATAACATGGCATTAGCGGCAAGACAGGATGAAGAAAGGTATATGCCCGTAACAAAGGTGTATATGCAGTCCCGTTCGTCAACGGCGGCACAGCCCGCACCGAAAACACCGGAGTGTGCGCCGAAGGCGAACCCTCAGACGGCGCCGAATCCGGCTGTTCGTCCGAAGCACGCTAAGGATCCTTTTGTAAAGGAAAAACTCTTTCTCGTAAGCTCCATAATCTTTGCGGCGGTGCTTGCGATAACATTTGTCGCGGGATACGCTTTCATATCGGAGCGCTATGAGGCCGTCACGTCGCTCAAAACGAAGATAACCGAAAGCGAACGCAGGATTAACCGGCTTCAGGTGAAGCTGGAGCGAGCTGTCAGTCTTGAGGCGATTGAAGATGCGGCGAGGACGGAGGTTCAATGAAAAAGCGCTCTCTTCCACTAAAGAAAAGGCTTTTGATAGTCGTAAGCTTTATTGCGATAGCCTTTGTGCTCATAATAGGACGCTTGGTGGGGCTGCAGGTTGTTGACGCCGAGGACCTTCAACTGAAAGCGCTGAAGCAGCAGACGCGCGACACATCGATAACGGCTTCGCGCGGAAGGATACTTGATGCGGACGGCGTTGTGCTTGCACAGAGCGGGACGGTCTACAAGGTTCTTGCCTGGCCGCAGGTGATACCCGACAGTGAGGTTAACAGGATAGCGAGCGAGCTTGCGAACGTACTTGGCCTTGAAAAGGAGACCGTGCTCAAGAAGATAACCACAAAAGCGAAAAACGGCAAGGCCGTAAAAGAAGTGGTGATAGCGCGCCAGGTGGAACGCGAAACGGTCGACGCCATAAAATCGCTGAAGCTTGGCAACGGCGTGGTTACGGCGGTCGACACGAAAAGGTATTATCCCTACGGAAGTCTGTTGTCGCAGATAATAGGCTTTACAAACATAGACTCAGACGGACAGTCCGGCCTGGAGCTGACGTATAATAAGTATCTTGCGGGCGAAAACGGCCGCATGATTACAGAAGCGGACAGAGACGGAAAGTCGCTGCCGTACGGCATACAGGAGTATCTGGCGCAGAAGGACGGCTGCGGCCTCGTGCTTACGACAAAAACCACCGTTCAGTCATTCCTTGAGAAAAATCTTGAGGAAGCGCTGAAGGTAAACAACGCTTCAAACGCGCAGGGAATAATAATGAACTGCAAAACGGGCGAGATTATAGCTATGTCAACAAAGCCCGATTACGATTTGAACAATCCGCCCAGAAGCGACCTTGAGCTGCTTTCGGCACTGAGCCGCAACAGGATAGTGGCCGATGCGTACGAACCGGGCTCGACGTTCAAAATAATAACGCTGTCGGCAGCGCTTGATTCGAACACAATATCCGACGGCTTTACGGCCAATTGCCCCGGCTACAGGATGGTGAGCGGGCAGCGGATAAAGTGCTGGAAGGCGGGCGGGCACGGTCATCAGTCGCTGACCGAGTGTACCGAAAACTCGTGCAACTGCGCGTTTATGGATATGGCGCTTGCGCTCGGCACGGAGGAGCTTTACAACTATATATACGCGTTCGGATTTGGCGCGACAACGGGCAGCGGACTCGTAGGCGAATCGTCCGGAATTGTTATACATGAGAAGTACATACGCGATATAAACCTTGCGCGTATCGGATTCGGACAGAGCGTCGCAGTTACGCCTATCCAACTGGCGTCGGCGGTAAGCGCGGCGGTAAACGGCGGAACGCTGTATAAGCCGACAATAGTGAAGCAGGTCATTTCGAGCGACGGCGCGGTTGTGATAGATAACAAGCCCGAGGCGGTGCGGCAGGTGATAAGCGGCGAAACGTCGGCGAAGGTGCGCAAAATACTCGAGAGCGTGGTTGAGAACGGAAGCGGACGCAACGCGCAGATACCCGGATACCGCGTCGGCGGAAAAACCGGCACGGCGCAGAAGTACGACGATACGGGAGTCGCGGCAGGTAAGCTCATTGCTTCGTTTATAGGCTTTGCTCCTGCCGACGATCCGCAGTTTGTGGTGCTTATACTCGTCGACGAGCCGAAGGTGGGCAGCATATTCGGCAGCACGGTAGCGGCTCCGTTCGTGAAAAATGTGCTCGAGGAAACGCTGCGCTACTATGGATATCTGGAATCGGGGCATGATGAGCTTGTAACGGTGCCCGACCTTACGGGCCTCACAACAAAGCAGGCCGCCGAGGCACTGCAGGAGCTCGGCATTGAGGCCGTATATCAGGAGAATGATGAGGTTACGGCGCAAGTGCCGTCGGCTGGTACGAAGGTGCTTAAGGGAACGAGCGTTTTGCTCTATACCGCGAATACCGACATAGTGCCTGAAGACGACGACACGGATACTGAGAAGGTAAAGGTGCCTGATCTGAGCGGAATGACACGGCTTGAGGCGTACGACGCGCTTAAAGCGGTTGGCCTTATCATGGAGATAGAGGGCACGTATTCGGGTGGCTATGTACGCGTACAGAGCATCGAAAAGGGTACGATGGTACGCGTTGGGACTGTTATTAAAGTGGTTTTCTCGACGAAAACCGGTGATGAATAAAATGCCGCGGAGGTATGGCATGCTGCTAAGCGAACTTACAAAAGGCATCGAGCATGAGCTGTTTGGCAAAGATGTCGAAATCAACAAAATTGAATATGACTCAAGAAAGGTTGAAAAAGGCGACCTGTTCTCGTGCGTTGTAGGCACATTCAGGGACGGTCACGTTTATGCGCAGTCTGCGGTCGAACGCGGCGCGGCAGCGCTGCTCGTTGAGAAAAGGCTTCCGATTGAAATAACGCAGATAGTTGTCAGCGACACGCGCAAGGCTATGGCGATGATGGCCGCGAATTACTACGGGCATCCTGAGCGGGAGCTGAAGCTCGTCGGCGTAACGGGGACGAACGGCAAGACGAGCACGACGTATATGATTAAGGCGATTGCTGAGGAAAGCGGCATAAAGACGGGCATAATAGGCACTATTCATAACATGATAGGCGACAGAAGCGTACATGCCGACAGAACGACGCCCGAGAGCGTAGACCTCTTTAAGCTGCTGCGCATGATGTGCGATGAGGGCGTAACGCTCGCTATAATGGAAGTATCATCGCACTCGCTTGATCAGCGCCGAGTCTACGGCCTTGAGTTTGATACATCGGTATTCACGAACCTCACGCAGGATCATCTTGACTATCATAAGACGATAGAGAATTATTTCGCGGCAAAAAAGAAGCTGTTCTATCATACGCGAAATGCTGTTATAAACGTCGACGACATGTACGGAGAGCGTATCGTGGAGGGAACGCAGTGCAGCGTATCGACATTTGCGATAGGCAAAGAGGCGGACGTGATGGCGTCGGAGATAGAATTTACAACGGACAGCGTGAGCTTTTTCGTAAAGACGCCTAAGTGGGCGCACCGCGTTTATGTGCCGATACCCGGACTCTTTACGGTTTTCAATGCCATCGGTTCCATATGTGCGGCGCAGACGCTCGGCTTCTCCATGGAGGCGACGGTTAACGGACTTGCGAACATGCATCGCGTCGAGGGAAGGCTCGAGCCGCTGCCCGTGAACGGGCACGACTTCAGCGTATATCTCGATTTTGCGCACACACCGGATGCCGTGCAAAATGTGCTGACCGCCGTTCAGTCGTTTGCGAAGGGACGCATAGTTACGTTGTTTGGCTGCGGAGGCGACCGCGACAAGGCAAAGCGTCCGATAATGGGCGAGATAGCAGGACGATTCTCAGATTTTCTGATAGTCAGTTCGGATAACCCGCGCACTGAGGATCCTATGGCCATAATTGAGAATGTGCTCGAGGGCGTAAAGCGCTCGGGCTGCCCGTATGTCATCATAGAGAACAGGCGCGAGGCCATACGCTATGCGCTTGAACACGCCAAGAGCAACGACTGTATAGTCCTTGCGGGCAAGGGGCACGAGAATTACCAGGAAATCAACGGCGTTAAGCATCATTTTGACGAAAAAGAGGTAGTAGCGGAGCTTTTGAGCGAGATATTCGCTTGATGGCGTGCGAAAACGGAGGATAATATGGAAAAGCTCGAAAAGCTGATTTATTCCATACTTGTGGCGGCTGTCGTTTGCATGGTGGCGGGCAGACTGCTGCTCCCGCTGCTCAGGAGGCTCAAGTTTGGTCAATCAGAGCGCGAAGAGGGGCCGCAGTCACACCTCAAGAAGGCGGGCACTCTTACCATGGGCGGCATAATGATAATCATCGGCATTGTTGCAGGTACGCTTCCATTCTCTATGGACGCGCTCCACTATTCCCTGCCTGCGCTTCTGGTGACGATATCGTACGGCCTTGTGGGCTTCCTTGACGACTTCATAAAGATAAAGTACAAAAACACGAAGGGTCTTCGCGCTTATCAGAAAATAATCGCGCAGTTTGCGATAGCGCTTGTGATTGCCATCTATTGCAAGGAAAACATCGGCACGGTGATAGAGCTCCCGTTTTTTAACGCCGAGTTTGATTTGGGAATGTTCTACATACCGTTTGCGATATTCCTTATAGTCGGGACTGTCAACAGCGTAAATCTTATCGATGGCGTGGACGGTCTTACATCGGGCGTTACGCTCATATACGCCTTTGCGATGGGCATAATATTCGTTTATCTTTCGGAGACGAGCGCTGCGGCAGGCTCTGTCATGGAAAGCGCAGACTACTCGGCCATGACGGCTTTTGCCGGCGCCGTGGTCGGAGGATGCATGGGCTTCCTCAGATACAACGCATATCCCGCGAAGGTGTTCATGGGCGATACCGGTTCGCTTGCGCTCGGCGGAGCTGTTGCAATGATGGCGCTTTACAGCCGCGCGGTGCTCCTTTTGCCGATAATGGGCGGATGCTATGTTGCGACGGCGATATCGGTAATACTTCAGGTGGGCTCCTACAAGCTGCGCAAAAAGCGCATATTCAAGATGGCGCCGCTGCATCATCATTTTGAGCTGATGAATATCAGCGAAACGAAGATAGTGGCGGGATACATGATAGTGACGGCTATACTGTGTCTTGTGTGCCTGCTTGCATACGTTTAATCGAGTTATTTCGCCGTCCGATTAAAGCCCGCCGCCGTGAAAAATATGGCGCTTGGCACGGCGGGGCAGGGCAGGAGGCCTTTCAGGCTTCTTCGCAAGATGTTTGAGGGAGGGCAGCGGCTCTGTTGCCTCAAACACCTTGACCGTCGGACGGCTTTTTTTCAAAATATTCTTTGTATATAGATGCGGCCTCGTAAAGGCGGCCGTGAAACGGAGGAACGATGGCAGAAGGAAAAAAAACGGTCCTGATAGTCGGAATGGCGAAAAGCGGCGTTTCGAGCGCGAAGCTGCTCGCCAAGAAGGGCTATAAACTCATAATCAACGATGTAAAACGCGATATACCCGGTCTTAAAGAGCAGCTTGCGGGCATAGAGTATAAGGACGCGCTTGGAGCGCCCGCAGAAGCGCTCGTTGACATGTGCGATATGGTTGTGCTGAGCCCATCGGTACCCATGTTCAGGCCGTTTGCACAGGATGCTCTCGCAAAGGGCAAAGAAGTGATAGGCGAAATTGAGCTTGGCTACCGCTATTGCGACAGAGGCGCAAAGTTCGTCTGCATAGGCGGTACGAACGGGAAAACGACAACAACGACACTGACGGGCGAGATATTCAAACGCGCGGGCAAAAACACGTTTGTGCTCGGCAATATCGGCGTGCCGATAACGGAGTATGCCGACAGCGTCAAGGCGGGCGATTACGTTGTCGCGGAGACGGCGTCCCTTCAGCTCGAGAGCATAAAGGATTTTCGGCCTAATGCGGCAGGACTGCTGAACATAACGGAAGATCACCTTAACCGTTTCGGCTCGATGGAAGCATATATCGCCGCAAAAGCGCGCATGTTCGAGAACCAGACGGCGGACGATTTCGCAGTGCTTAACCATGACGACGAGACGGTTGCGGGGCTCGCCGCGTCAATCAAGGCGAAAGTGATATGGTTTTCGCAAAACTCAGAGCTTGGCGAAGGAATGTTCATGCGCGGAAATGAAATGGTCTGGCGAAAGGACGGCGTCGATGAAACGATAATCGATGTGCGGGAGCTGAAGATACCGGGCCGCCATAATATTGAGAACGCCATGTGCGCCTCATGCCTTGCGCTCTGTATGGGCATTGATGCGCAGACGGTGCGTGAAACGCTCAGAGAGTTCAAGGGCGTTGAGCACAGAATTGAGCTTGTGCGCGAAAAGAACGGCATAGTGTACATAAATGACTCAAAGGGAACCAACCCCGACTCGACGATAAAGGCGGTGCTTGCAATGACACGTCCGACCATACTGCTGCTCGGTGTGGGGGATTATGACAAGCGCAGCGATTTTAAGCCGCTTTTCAGGGAATTCGGCGACACGGTAAAGGGCGTCGTTGCGTCCGGAATTACAGTGCCCGAGATATTGGAGGCGGCCGAAGCAACGGGCTTTAAGAATATAAAGGTCTGCCGCGGGACGTTTGACGAAATGGTGGAGGAAGCCACGCAAATGGCCAAACCCGGATACGCAGTGCTTCTTTCGCCTGCGGCTGCGAGCTGGGGCATGTTCAGCGACTATGAGGAGCGCGGCAGAAGGTTTAAGGAGATAGTAAAAAAACTCTGACCTAATGGGAGGACGCGATGAAGAAGATTGCGAATACGGCTAAACAGGGCAGGATGGACTTCACCATATTTGCCGTTGTAATCCTTCTTTGCGTCTTTGGGCTTGTCATGGTGCTTTCGTCGAGTTATTACTATGCATATAGGCAGCTTGAGAGCCATGACGGCTTTTATTATGTAAAGAAGCAAGCGGTGTATTTCATCGTCGGCATTGCCGCTATGATAGTGATATCGCGTGTGCCGTACACCATATATAAAAACAGGACTATATATGCTGCGGCGTTTTTGCTAACACTCATAGGCGTATTTTTAGTGCCGATTATAGGCAAAGAGGTCAACGGCGCCAAACGATGGCTCGATTTTGGCTTTGCTACGGTGCAGCCTGCGGAGCTTGCGAAATTCGCCGTTGTTATAGCCATGTCGGCATACATAGCGAACAATCGCGAAAAAATTAAGGTGCCGAAATACGGAATAATAAGGCTTTCTGCGCTCATACTTGCACCGCTTGCGCTGGGAATACTGTTTCAAAGAAATCTTTCGATGCTCGTCATAGTCGTGGCAATATATGTAGTCATGCTGTTTATTGGCGAAATACCGGTTAAACATATGCTTGTCCTCGGCGGTATGGCGCTTGCGGTGATGCTGCTTGCGGTATTTGCCGAGTCATACAGGTTAGAGCGCGTAATATCCTTTTCAAACCCGTGGAAGGATCCCTCTGATACGGGTTATCAGCTCATACAGTCGCTTTTAGCGATAGGATCGGGCGGAATATTCGGTAAGGGACTGAATTTCAGCAGTCAAAAGCTTTTGTTTCTAACATACGGCGAGAGCGACTTTATATTCGCAGTCATTGCGGAGGAGCTTGGGCTTGTAGGCTGTGTGATACTCATAGGCGTCTACGGATTTCTTATATATCGCGGCGTGCTCGTTGCGCTTAAGTGCCGCGACCGGTTTGGTTCAATGCTTGCGGCGGGAATCACGTCGGTTATCGCGATACAGGTTATTGTCCATATTCTCGTCACCATAGGCTGGGCGCCTACGACGGGGCAAACGCTGCCTTTTATCAGTGCGGGCGGAACATCGCTGGTGTTCTTCATGGCTGCTACAGGCATACTGCTTAACGTATCGAGGCATACGACGAATACGGCAAAGCGAGCGACGAACGAGAGGACGGATGATTCGCGAAGAATCGGTTCTCCCGGAGAATAAGCTGACGGCAAAAAATTACATGAACCGTGAACACGCGGAACACGGAGTGCATACCATATATATGTGTATTGGCAACGGGGAGGAAAGCGATGGGCGGTTATGTGATTACCGGCGGAAGAAGTCTTTCGGGTGAGATAGCCGTTAGCGGCGCAAAAAACGCATTGCTTCCGATATTGGCGGCGAGTATCCTGAACGATAAAGAGATCGTAATCCACGATTGTCCCGATATTTCGGACGCCGAGAATATGATAGAGATATTGAGAACGCTCGGATGCTCCGTAAAAAGAGAGGGCAATACGCTCGTTATCGACGCTTCAAACGCGAACGCATATACGATGCCGCCGAATATATCGAAAAAGATAAGGTCGTCGATATTCATGCTCGGGTCGGTGCTCGGCAGATTCAAGCGTGCGAGGTTCACCTACCCGGGCGGTTGTGAAATAGGCAACAGACCTATCGATCTTCATCTGGACGGGCTAAAAAAGCTCAATGTCAGGATAAAAGAGGAGTACGGCTACATCGACTGCTGGGGCGATGACATGCGCGGCGCGTCAATACATCTTGACTATCCGAGCGTCGGAGCGACGGAGAATATAATGATGGCGGCCGTTGCTGCGCGCGGCGACAGCGTGATACAAAACGCGGCTCGTGAACCTGAGATAGAGGACCTCGAGAGGTTTTTGAATGAGCTCGGATTTTCGGTATCGGGCGCGGGGACGTCGACGGTATGCATAAAGGGCGGCGGTGTGACGCGAAGGGCGGAGCATACGGTCATACCTGACAGGATAGTCGCGGGGACGCTGCTATGCGCAGCCGCGGCGACGCGGGGCGACGTGCTTGTAACGAACGTCGACACAGGGCATATAAGCCTTACCCTGTCGAAACTTAACGAAATGGGCTGCGACATATCTGCTCGGCGCGACACGGTGCGCTTAAAGGCGCCTGAGCGTCTAAGGCGCATTAAGCTTTTGGAAACGCTGCCGTACCCGGGTTTTCCGACTGATATGCAGGCTCAGATGTTCGCGCTTTGCAGCATCGCCGACGGCACGAGCGTCATTGTCGAAAATGTGTTTGACAACAGGTTTAAGCACGCCGCGGAGCTTAAGCGCATGGGCGCGGATATAACGCTCAAGGACAGAACGGCTGTGATAAGCGGAGTCGAGCGGCTTATGGGCGCGACGATGTTTGCTCATGACCTGCGCGGAGGGGCGGCCCTGGTAATAGCGGGGCTTTGCGCCGACGGCAGGAGCGTTGTATACGGAAGCGAATATGTCGACAGGGGTTACGAACGGTTCGAAAATATGCTCGGAGCGCTCGGAGCCGACATAGATAAATTTGAGGCGTGAAGCAGGGAAAGAATGGAGCGGCGCAAACGAAGGAAAAGTAAAGACGAAAGGGAACTCGAGAGCTTTTTTGAAGGCTTAAACTCTGACGCGGCGCGCCCTGCCGAAAAGGGACAGCATGAATTCGGGCAGGTGAAAGCGCGGAGGCGTATCGAGTATGTCGAAAAAGCCGATTTATGGGAAGAAAAGCGCACGGAGCGCGGCGGAAATACGCAGCGCGGCAGAGCGCGCCCGGCAAACGGCGGCGAAGACGATAAGAGGCGCGAAAGGCCGTGCACAAAAAGCGAAGGCGCCGCGCGAGAGCGCGGCAAAGAGCATTTTAAGGTGCTTGGCCCCGATAATAAAGAAACGAAAAACAGCGGACCTAAGCTCAGCGCTGCCGCAAAGGGAGTTATAATACTCGCAGCGCTTGTTGCGGTAGTTATATGCTTCGCGCTCATAAAGCTGCGCGTGGAGGCGATACAGATAATTGGTCTTGAGACACGGAGCGAAGAGTCCGTACTATCGCTGATAGACATATCTGTGGGCGACCAGATGCTGCTCGTGAGCACACGAAAGGCGGCGCGCGCGATAGACGAGGACCCGTATTTCGCCGTTTTATCGGTGGACAAACTGTATCCTGCGACGATACGCATCAATTTGCGCGAGCGTATTGAAAAAGCCGCGATAATGGGCATTAGCGAGGCCGTCGTGATAGACGACGAGGGCTATGTGCTTGCAATCAAGGATAAGCCGTATGCGCAGGGGCTTCTCAAGGTGTACGGCGTAATGTCGATAGGCTTTCATGTAAACCAGCTTTTGAGCGAGGAGTCGGATTTTCATGCGTCAACGCTCATAGCGATACTTCAAAAGCTTTGCGAATATGAGATAATCGATCATATAGACAGCCTTGACGTTTCGAATCCGCTTTCGGTGTACATGATATCGAAGAGCGGCGTTAAGATACAGATAGGGCAGCCCGAGAAGCTTGATGAAAAACTGTCAAAGCTGAAACTTGTCATGCCGAAACTCGAAGAGATGGAGCTTACGGACGGCACTCTTATGCTGATCGGGGACGGAAGGGCGGTCTATTCGCCGGAGTCGACGCCGGGATTAACGTTCGAACCCGACCTTACGCCGGACCCCAACGCCACGATTAGTCCCGATATGACTCCGGATCCGGAGCAAAGCATTGAGCCGTCCGCGACTAATACGCCATAGCTGTAAGAAAAACCGAAAAACAATTGCCTAACGGCATAAAAAAGCAAACGTTTATTGCGCATTTCATGCAGTTATGGTATAGTTTTACATAAGACGTGATTGCGCGAGACTGGGAGTATTGATGAGCAGACAAACAGCGGTACTCGATATAGGAAGCTCGAAAGTGCTTTGCCTCATTTGCAGCCCCGATGATAATTCCGAGGTAATTGTTCAGGGCGCGGGTATATGCGGCTATAAAGGCTATAAGAACGGCGATTTTGTTGACGAAAAGCGTCTTACAAGCGCCGTTGCCGAGGCGGTCGAGAAGGCAGAGAATGAAGCGAAACGCAGCGTCCGCTCGCTTGTTGTCGGAGTCAATGCGCCATTTTCAGAATGTGTTTTGACAAAAGAGTCGGTGCAGGTTACATCGCGCCAAGGCACAATATCCATGAAGGATATAGACGCAATTATTGACAGCGCGTATGGTGCGCAGTCGTCCGATGATTTTGATTTGATGCACAGCACGCCGCTCGAGTTTTATGTGAACGGGCGCGTGTTTTATGATGTGCCGCTCAACGAGAAAGCCGATACGCTCGAGGCAGTCGTATCAAACGTATATGTAAGCCGAAAATTCAGGTATATCGTGCAGGAAGCTTTGAGAAAACACGGAATATCTGCCGATACTTACATAAGCGTTCCGCTTGCGGAGGGAAGCCTTGTTATTCCGCCGGAATGCAGTAGGAGCGGAGCGCTGCTCGTCGATTGCGGATATACGCATACGGATGTATCGTATATCAAAAACATGGCGCTCATCGGTATGAAGACCATAAACGTGGGCGGAGTGCATTTCGCGAGCGACTTGTCGTACGGACTGAACATACCCATGGCGGCGGCGGAGAGCATAAAGCGCAGATATGTTTATTCTTTAGACTATAGGGACAGTATAGAGAGTATAAGGATCCCCGATGGCGGCGTGTTCAGGGTCGAATTTGCGGCAATACAAGAAATAATTGAGGCAAGGGCGAATGAACTGGCGGAGCTTGTCGCTTCGGCGGCGCGAGGCATGGGCGCGGTTATGGACAGAGGGACGCCGATATATTTAACGGGCGGAGGGATAGCACTCATGCGCGGAAGCTGTGAGTTTTTGGAGAAAAAGCTCAACATGCGCGTCAGGGTAAATATGCCGTGGATGCCTAGGCTCAGCTCTCCGAATTATGCAAGCGCGTTTGCCGTAATGCGCTACGCCATGAACGCAGCGCTGAGCGAAAAACCCTGGGGCAAGAGCTCTAAGGGCGGCTTCCTTGATAAACTCAAAGGAATATTCATCGATTAGTATTTATTAAACGGAGGGTGCTATTATGCCGATGGGAATGGAACTTGATTTTGACAGCGGGCAATTTGCTCAGCTTAAGGTAATTGGTGTTGGCGGAGCAGGCAACAACGCCGTTAACCGCATGATTCAATACGGCCTGCGCGGCGTTGAATATATCGCGGTCAATACGGACAAGCAGGCGCTGTACCTTTCGAAAGCGAACCAAAAAATACAGATAGGCGAAAAGCTTACGAAGGGGCTTGGCGCGGGCGCAGATCCCGAGGTAGGGCGCAAGGCAGCCGAAGAGAGCATAGAGGCCATAACAGACGCCATAAAAGGGGCGGATCTTGTGTTTGTAACCGCCGGAATGGGCGGAGGTACGGGAACGGGCGCAGCGCCGATTATAGCTGAATGCGCTAAAAAGCTCGGCATACTTACCGTGGGCGTTGTGACGAAGCCTTTCGGCTTTGAGGGAAAGGTCAGAATGCGCAACGCCATGATAGGCATAAAGAACATAAAAGACAGCGTTGATACGCTCATAACAATACCGAATGACAGGCTGCTCGACACTGTAGGAAACGCTACGCTTACGGAAGCGTTTGGCGTAGCCGACGATGTGCTGCGTCAGGGCGTCCAGGGCATAAGCGACCTTATAGCGGTTCCTGCTCTCGTAAACCTCGACTTTGCCGATATACGCACAATAATGAAGGAAAAGGGCATGGCGCATATGGGCATCGGCATGGCGTCGGGCGAAAACCGCGCGTCAGAGGCGGCGCGCCAGGCCGTTGAGAGCCCGTTGCTTGAGACGACGATAAACGGGGCAAAGGGCCTGCTCATAAACATAACGAGCGGTTCGGACATGGGCATAAACGAAGTGCATAAGGCGGCGTCAATAATAGCTGAAGCGGCCGATCCCGATGCGAACGTCATTTGGGGCGCGGGAATCGACGACGACATGGGCGAGAGCCTGCGCATAACAGTTATTGCTACGGGTTTTGACAACCCCGACCTGCTTGATGACGACGAACAACGCGGTCAGGAGCAGCCGCTCAACAGGGCGCAGCAGTCCGTGCCGTACGAAAGCGTCAAGAAGCAGAGGCTGCAGGAGCCATATTATCCCCGCTCGCAGCAGAGAAGCTATCCGACAAGCTATTCCCAGCAGCAATCTCCGGGACAGTCGGAAAGCGTGAGCGAACCTTACTTCAGACGCCAGGATCTTCCCACGAAGGCCGACAAGAAGGAAAGGAACAACCTTGATTTGCCCGCGTTTTTAAGGGCAAAGCGCGAGGACTGATACGATAAACGATAATGACCGATAACGAAGTCATAAAAAAGCGCCTTATCGAGCTTTCAAGAAGAGCGTACGATACAGGCGCTGATATCTATACGGATTTCCTTTCGATGGCGGAGCAGAGCACGCTTGCGAGCGTTAAGCAAGAGCTGTATTCGCCGTACCTGCTTTACGGCGGAGCAGGCGAGCGCGAGAGACGAGTCGCCCGCTTTGGGACGGACACGGATGATACGGCGAAATTCCCGATAGCTTGTCTCATGATAAGCCCTAGGAGCGCAAAATTTGCGCAGAAGCTGTCGCACAGGGATTATCTGGGGGCGCTGATGAGCATAGGGCTTGACAGGTCAAAGCTTGGCGACATAGTGATAGACGGAAGCGATGCATACGTTTTCTGCCGCGATGAAATGAAGGAATTTATAGCGCGGAGCGTGGATAGCGTGGCGCGGACGAGCGTAAAATGCGAAATAGTCGATAGTATTCCGGAGCACATGACGGACGAGACGCACGAAATAACCGTACAGGTCGCGTCGATTCGGCTTGACGCGCTCGTTGCAAAGGTATATCGCTTATCGCGCGAGGAAAGCTCCTCACTAATAAAACAGGGCAGGGTGTATGTGAACGCGGTTCTATGCGAAAGCCCGAGCCGCGAGCCGAAGGATGAAGATATTGTATCGGTGCGCGGGTTCGGGCGGTTTAAGCTGCTCGGCAAGGCAGGTACCGGTAAAAAGGGCAAAGCGAACGTGCTAATTGCCAGATTCGGCCGTGGGTGACGGACAGCATGAGCAAATGAAAGATGTTATTGCTTGAAACGCTTTGTCGCAGACGGAGAAATCCATCGCGGCGCTGTATGGCGATTCCAAAAGCGAATGTAGCTCGCGCGCGCTGTTCAGGCATGTGACGGCGTTCGATGCAAGCTCATCGTACATGGCTTGAACGTAGCTGTCATCCGGATCGTCAAAGAAAAAACCGTTTAAGTCGATGTGACGGTCATAATCCAAGCCGTTTACAAATTCGGAGGTTATCAGCAGATCGTCTGCAATGATTACACCGCTTGAGCGGGCGGCATTCATGGGGTCGCGGCATAATTTGACTTCAGCACCGTTGAGTGAACAATGCGTCGCGATTAAATCAAAGCATTCGGTTAAGTCAAACCCCCATGGCGCTGACAGCATCCAGAGCTGTGTACAGCGCGTCTGCGCAGCGCGGCTGACGATTCCATCGGGCGTTACGGCAGACAGAAAAACCTCTTTTTTTCGACCCGCACGCGAAACGGTATGCGCGTAGGAATACACGTCTGGAAGCATAGCGTTTATGAACGAGAGCATTGAGCGTTTATCATAACGGAACAGCGCAGAAGCGGCCGCTTTCAACTCATCGGCGGCTGCGACAAGCGAATGCGCCTTTTTGAACAGCCTTCTCATGTCCTCTTGCAAGTATTGCACAGAATCGCGCGCCTTAATAAGCGGCTCTTTCTTCAATCCCGCGGCCAAGTCGATAAGCTCATCAGAAGCGATGGGCAACTTCGGATCAACAATATGCGGCGCGGTGCCGTCCACGAGCGCGATATTGACGCCGCGCAGGACTATGCCGTCAAGGCTTTGCGGGTCGCTCGAGCAATGATAGCAGTCAACGTCGATGCCGCGCTGCGATGCAAACGACGCTATGCGCTTCATGAGAGTGCTCTTGCCGACACCGGGCCCGCCTTTGAGCACAAAGAGCCTTTTTAGCTCCGATGGGTCGAATATTGAATCGAAAAAGCCGACGAAACCGACGCGCGTGTTACTTCCCGGGAAATAATGCGATTGTTTGCATTGATGCATAGCCATTCTCCTTTTTACGTTTCAATTTGAATTCCATATATTTTAATGAACAATCCAATGGGTGTATTCGCAACTTGCAGCTTAAATGCATATATTTTATTCAGAGCGTCCAAAGGAGGGATTAGCATAAAGCTTCTTATTGACAAATCAGACGACAGAATGAAGTATCTCGAATCGATAATGCGTGAGCGCGGGTATGATGCCGCTGCATATGACGGCGCTGTTGGAGAATGCGACGCGCTCATCGTCTCGCCTGCAAAAAGACCCGACGCGCTTTGCGAAATCATGGAACGAATGCCAAGGGGCGCGACGCTGGCAGGCGGCCAGAAGGCGGATGAGGTATATGCGTTCGCCAAAAAGAAAGGCGTGCGCTACGTTAATGCGGCGGACGATGAGGTTTTTGCACTGAAAAACGCCGTCGCTACGGCGGAAGGGGCACTTATGCTCATGCTCGAAAAGACGGATAAGGTGCTTCAGGGTGCGGCGGCTGCCATATTCGGATTCGGCAGAATAGCAAAGTCGCTTTCGGCAATGCTCTACGCGCTCGGTGTGCGTGTACACGTTTGGGCACGCAATCCAATAGATATTGCAAATGCGGCAAGATACGGCACGCACAGGCTCGGCGAGGACGACGAGGCGCTGCTTGACTGCGAAATCGTTGTGAATACCGTTCCCGCAAGGATAATATCGAACAAACAGCTTGAACGCTTAAAAAAGGGTACGCTTCTTATTGAGCTTGCGTCGAGCCCATATGGCTTTGATGCCGAATATGCTTCTAAGATAGGCCTAAACTCGATAGTGGCGGCCGGGATACCCGCGAAGGGCGCTCCGTACAGCGCGGCGGTGTACCTTGCGGATTCGGTGGAAAATAAGCTTTTGGAGGTTTGAAATGCTGGAGAATAAGACGATAGGATACGGCTTTACAGGTTCCTTTTGCACTATGCGGGAATCGATAAGGGCGATGCGTGAGCTTGCGCTTACTGGGTGCAGAATAATACCGGTGCTGTCGTATTCCGTTTCGACGATGGATACGCGCTTTGGCACGGCAAAGGAATTCAGGGACGAGATAGAGGAAATCTGCGGAGCGAAAGCGATAACCACTATACCCGAAGCAGAGCCGATAGGGCCGAAAAAGCTGCTCGACCTCATGATTGTAATGCCATGCACGGGGAATACGCTTGCAAAGCTAAATAACGGTATAACGGATACGCCCGTGCTTATGGCGTGCAAGTCACACCTTCGCAATTCGCGGCCTCTTCTTTTGGCTCCGGCTACAAATGACGGGCTTTCGCAGAGCGCGAAAAACATCGGCGGGCTTATGAGCGTGAGGAACGTGTATTTTGTACCGTTCGGTCAGGACGATGCTGAAAACAAGCCGACGTCTATAATCGCAGACATGACAAAGCTTGTGCCCGCCGCCGAGGCGGCTCTTGAGGGAAAACGGCTTCAGCCGCAGTTGTTTTAAGACGCTGCAGGAGAATTAAAGAAGCGGCCTGCCGGCCGCTTAAGACTGTCGAAAAAGTGGCGTTTAACCACTTTTTCGAGTTTTTACGGTTTTCGCCTCTCCCGCATTCGCTCCCGGGCGGCGAAACCCGCAAAGTGCGAAAACCTCCGGGTTTTTATCCGTTCTGAAGCACATGTCGTCAGAGCCGGATTGAACATAAGGGGCTGCGGCCTCTTATCAACCCCGGGGTTGATTGACAGGCTGAGGCGGCCTGTCAGCCGCTTTTCCCCAATGAGCCGCTTTCCCGGGACGGCGCGTCAAAGACGACATATGAAGGTATTGTCAAGTGTGACGTAAAACGCACTGCCTGTAAATTCGCTCCGATTTTCATTATCAGCATTTTTACTTAATGAATATATTGCCAATATATCTATACGAAAAGGAGTAAAATATGCTTATTGTTATGAAATTCGGCGGTTCGTCGCTTGCGACGAACGATAGGATAGAAAACGTTGCTCAAATAATCATGAATAAGGTGGCGGAGGGCAACCGAGCCGTAGTCGTTGTGTCGGCACAGGGAAAAACGACGGACGCGCTTATCGAAAAAGGTAAAAGCGTTTCCGATATGGTTCAGCCGCGTGAGAACGACGTGCTTTTGAGCGCGGGGGAACAGATGTCTTCGTCGCTTGTTGCAATGAAGCTAAACGCCGAGGGTTGCGCCGCGGTATCGCTTCTTGGATGGCAGGCGGGTATAATGACGGACGCGAACCATGGAAACGCCTCCATAACCGATGTAAACGCGGAGCGCATAATAAGCGAGCTTGACAAGGGAAACGTTGTCGTTGTGGCGGGGTTTCAGGGCGTAGATTGCGAGAATGATATAACGACGCTCGGACGCGGAGGGTCTGATACGACGGCGATAGCGCTTGCGGCGGCGCTCGGAGCGGATATCTGCTATATATACACCGATGTGAGCGGTGTGTTTTCTGCGAATCCGAGCGTAGCTTCCGACGCCGTGAAGCACGATGAGATAAGCTATGACGAGATGCTCGAGATGAGCTCGCTCGGCGCAAAGGTGCTCCACAACCGTTCCGTGAGCATGGCGAAAAGGAACGGCGTGGAGTTTGAAGTGCGTTCAAGCTTTGACGACAAAAGCGGCACAAAGATACGCAAATTTGCGGCAAAAAAGGACGTTACCGGTATAGTTTGCGACAGCAACATAGCTATGATAACCGTGAGCGGTATTGAATGCGGCGAAAGCACATGCCGCCTTTTTGAGCTGCTTGCCGACAAAAATATACCTATCGACGTCATAATACGTTCGCAAGGCTCAGATAAAAGTACGGGAACGGTGTGCTTTTCGGTCGCAAGCCATATTTGCGGATGGATCAGCGATGTGATAAATGCTAAGAAGGACGAGATAGGATTCGACTTAATAACGGCCGAGTATAACATGGCAAAAATATCGGCCGTCGGCCTGGGACTTGCCGACAGCTGCAGTGTTGCGGCAGTCATGCTCAGCGAGCTTAACGCACTCGATATCCATCCAAGATATATAACGACGGGGGAGATACGCATATCCGTGATAATTCCGCGCTTCATGGCTCAGGAAGCGGAAAAACGCCTGAACAGCGCTTTTTTCGGGAAGAAGGAAGAACGGTAGGCGAAAGGTGAAGAGGGCTGTCGACAAGCTGAGGGCTTCCGCTCCGCGGAAGCCCTCACCCTGTTAAAAGCCCGAAAACTCGGGCAAGGTTTAATACAGAAGAAAATCATATAAGCCCATGACGGCTCATGGCAGATATCAAAGCGTCGGAAGCCTTTTGCGAAACATCGTAAAGAGGCGCACGACATTTGCCCACGGCAAACCCCATTATGTTCAGCGCCTCCTTGACGGGTAGAGGGTTTACGTCGCAAAAGAGCGCGTTCATCAGGTCGAGATAGTCAAGGAAAAGCGCGGCGGCGTCGGATGCTTTGCCATCGTTCCATAGCGCGCATATATCATGGCTTACACGCGGGCATATATTTGAAAAAACAGATATCACGCCTTTGCCGCCTAACGAGAGTATTGGCAGCGTTTGGTCGTCGTTGCCCGAATAGACGTACAGCTCGTCGCCGCAGAGCGCACGAATCCGTGCTATCTGAGATATGTCGCCTGAGGCTTCCTTTATGGCGCATATACGCTCATGAGTCTTGAGTCTTTGACATGTTTCCGGGGTTATGTTCACGCCCGTGCGTGACGGAACGCTGTAGAGAATAACGGGCAGAGGCGTACTGTCGGCAACAGCTTCAAAATGGCGCACAAGGCCATCCTGCGATGTTTTATTGTAGTATGGCGTAACAAGCAGGAGCGCGTCGGCGCCGAGTTCGTAAGCCTCCTTTGACAACTCAATGCTGTGGCGAGTGCTGTTGCTGCCGGTGCCCACGATTACGGGTACGCGTGAATCTACGGCTCTTACACCCAAGCGCGTAAGTTCGGATTTTTCGTGGTCGTCAAGCGTAGCACTTTCTCCGGTCGTTCCGCATATTACGAGTGCATCGGAGCCGTTTGATATTTGAAACTCGATGAGCCGTTCAAAGGCGGCGTAGTCGATTTCACCGTCATAGCGCATGGGCGTTACGATTGCGGTAGCCGAGCCTGTGAAGGGAAGAACTTTTTTTGTGCACATTTTGCGATACCTCCTATTTTGCGTCAATAAAACCGTAATGCGTCAAGAGCTCCGCAAGAAGCACTGCTCCGCCTGCGGCGCCGCGCAAAGTGTTGTGCGAAAGCCCTACAAAGCTTATATCGAATTGACTGTCGCGTTCGAGCCTGCCTACGGATACGGTCATGCCGCCGCCTGCGTCCCTGTCAAGTTTTGGCTGAGGTCTATCGAGCCCGTCGATATAACGTATGAACCTTTCCGGAGCTGAGGGAAGCATTACGTCGAGCGCGCTAAAGCTCTCCCACGTCTCTCTTATTTCATCGAGCTCCGGTTTCATGTTGAAAGATGCGAATACCGAGGCGGTGTGTCCGTCGCTTACGGGTACGCGGAAGCAGTGCGCCGATATTTTCGGGCGCGTATCCGGAACTATCCTGTCGCCGTCAATACGGCCGAACACCTTGAGAGGCTCAAGCTCGCTTTTTTCCTCCTCGCCGCCTATATACGGTATCACGTTGTCGTTTATCTCGGGGAAGGAGGCGAGCGTTCGACCTGCTCCCGATACCGCTTGATATGTAGACACAACGGCGCTTTTAAGGCCGTAGAGCTTATGAAGCGGGTAGAGCATGGGGACGTAGCTTTGAATAGAGCAGTTTGACTTGACGGCGATGAAGCCGCGATTGGTGTTTAACCTGCGCCGCTGCGCGTGAATTATGTCCGCGTGCTCCGGATTCAATTCGGGTATAATCATGGGCACGTCGTCCGTCAATCTGTGGGCGCTGTTGTTTGAAATGACAGGGCATTCAAGACGCGCGTAACGCTCCTCGAGCTCTTTTACGGAAGCCTTATCCATGTTGAGAGCACAGAATACGAAATCCACGTTGTCTGCTATGAAGCCTGCATTTTCGACGGAATGCACGGTCATGCCGCGCACTGATTCGGGCAGCTCAAAATCCGGCGGCTGCTTGCCCGAAACGGCTTCTGCGTACGTTTTGCCTTCGGAACGCGGGCTTGCCGCAAGCAATGACAGCTCAAACCACGGATGTCCCGCAAGAAGAGAAACAAAACGACGTCCGACAGTGCCGGTAGCGCCGAGGACGCCAACCTTTAGCTTTTTCAAAACATCATCTCCAATCGTTGTTTTTCTATTCTATGCATCGAGAGGATATGATGCTGCATTCAAGCTTCAAAAAACACCGCTAATTTGCATTGTCCGCCTTTTTTGCACCGAGCCGCGCCCACAGCTTGAACGTAAGCGGGTAAATAACGACGCCCACTATTACGATGATGAAATAGCGCACCGTGTTTGCGATGGGCAGGCCGTTGAAAAGCGCGTTCATCGGGGCTTTAAGTGCTATGCGGACGGTGAGTATTATGCCTGCGCCTACAATGCATTTAAGTATCTGAGCCCACCATACGGCTTTGACATCGAAATTCGTATAGCGCTCATCGATATACCATGAGACGCAGAGTCCCATCATTGCGCCGAGTATTGTGCATATGTTCTCCTGACCGTGCCTGTCAAATTCCGCCACGCTTGCTTCACGCGCGGGGGAGAAAAGAACATAGCACGTTGTGAGTATGCAGACGACAAGCAGTGAGAGCCCGATTATTACAGTGGCGCGCTTATTGCCGTCAAATCTGTTAAAAAGATAACAGAGCACGGCGGCGGACAGGAGACCGAGCGTCAACCCGACGAGGACGTCAAGCGGCGTGTGAACTCCGAGATATAACCTTGAAAAGCATATCAGGGCTATTAGCGCTGTACACACGATCGTACTCCAACGCTTGCGCATCCATGCGGCAAGCGTATAGTAAAGGCTTGCCGAACCCTGTGAGTGGCCGCTCGGAAACGAATAGCCCGTCGCGCCCGCGCGTGCGGATTCGACTATCGTGAAATCGTGGTCCTGAACCCAAGGGCGCGGTATGAGAAATATGGCCTTCAAAAGCTGGTTCAGCGTGCTGCTGAAGAGCCCCGCGAGGAAAAGCCTGAAGCCCCATTTCTTGTCGAAGCACCATATAACCACGATACCGACAAGCATGAATATCGTCTCCTCGCCAAGGAGCGAAATAAGACTGAACAGCGTGTCGAAAAAAGGAGTCCTGATGGATTCCAGCAGCCTTAAAAATTCCATGTTATACCTCCGAAGCTTTGCATACGCGAACGAAAAGGTTAGTAATTTCGACCATTATTCTTGTGTCGAGCCCATATATATCGTCGAGTGTATACGGAAAATCCATATGTTTGTGTTTCCGTATGAGCGCGTTGAGCCTGCGCCGCGTCTCGATGCTTTTATCGGAATAAAAAACATGATGTCTTCTGTCCGAAAATACATGGGCGTACACGTTTTCGTTTTTTATGTGCGCAAAGCATGCCGCAATGCTCGAACCGTAGCCAACCATCGCGTCGTCGATGCTGTGGAGCAGAAGCACATGCGCGTTTGAACGGCTTATCGATTCCGAGGCGGTAACGCGGGAGCCCTTACCGAGCCGAATGAGCTCCAACAGTGAAAAATACGGCGCGAGCAGCCTTGCACCCGCAGGCGTAAGTATGATTGCCGCTTTTTCCGCGAGAATCTTACGCGACGAGTCAAAGCCCGAGCATGATGCGACTGCCGCGATATCGTTTCTTGAGCCGAGCGCTGCGCACACGGCATAGCCGCCCCAGCTGTGACCGAAAAGGCATACGGGTACATGGGCGAAGCTCTCGATTCGGCGCAGTGAGTCCAGCACGCGGCAAAGATCGACGGCGCTGTGCGTCAGCCCGATCCTGTTCTTGCCTTCGCTTGCGCCGCAGCCTGTATTATCGTACGATACAACTGTGAAGCCGTCGCATGCGAAGCGGTCGATAACGTTGAGATAATCATCGTGCATTCCGCCGAGTCCGTGCGCTACGACGGCAACGATATTGAGCTGCTCCACGGCCGGCCTTTTATAGATGAACGCCGAAAGGCGCGCCCCTCTCCCGTCGTCAACGGAGAAGTTTTCGCGTTCGAGTCCCGGAAAATCGTTTAAAACAGGGTGGAGCCCATAGTGGTGCTTATCCGTTCTGCCGCCGAACACATAGCGATACGATACGGCGCATATTAAAAACGGCAGCGCGGCGAACAGTGCGAACGCACACAGCGCAATATAAAGCGCACACATTACTGCACCGGCTCCCGCGCGTATATATATTCACAGTCGGTTTCACCGCTGCGTACGAAGCCGCATTTCTCAAATACGCGTATCATCGACTCGTCGGTTTTGAAGCACTTGCCGTTTATGCTTATGCCGCGCATATCGGAAAAGCCGCAAATGTCGTCGAGCACGGCCGTACCTATGCCGTTTTTGCGTGCGGACGGAACTATATGAAGCTCCGCGATGGTTATATCATCGTCGCTTTCGCGCAGATCTACATATCCGAGCGCAAAGTCCTCCAGCGCTATGAGCGATATGTTTTCTCCGTCAAAATCCTCGTCAAAGCGCCTCCTGCGCTCCGATTCGTCCCACGAAGAGAAGCTCTCGTAAAAGGGCTTCATGCAGTCGCGGTAAAGCGCGTATATAAACGCGCGTTCATTTTCCGTTGCGGGAACGAGGTCAAAATCCATACTTACGCTGCCTCCTTTGTCTTGCTATTATAGCATATCGCGACAAGACGGGTGATACGCAAACATAAAAATACGTTCAAACCGCAAATATTTTACATCTTGGGTGATGACACGCAGACACGGGCGAAATATGGCGATTTTGCAAATATTGAGCAGTTTGGGGCGAAAGCGATTGTAATGAAGCTGTTATCATGATAAAATACCATGAATTACTATGGAGGCAATACAATGGGATTTGTAGATACATTGCTTGGAAATTCAAGCGCTGCCAGGATAAAAAAGCTTCGCCCGACGATAAAGCGCATAAACGCGCTTGAACCGACAATGCAGGCGCTGAGCGATTCGCAGCTTCGCGCAAAAACCGATGAATTCAGGGCGCGGCTTAAAAAAGGCGAAACATTCGACGACATACTCCCCGAAGCGTTTGCCGTAGTACGCGAGGCGGCCGTAAGAACAATAGGGCAAAGGCATTATGACGTCCAGCTTATTGGCGGAATTGTGCTTCATCAGGGCAAGATAGCCGAGATGAAAACGGGCGAAGGCAAGACGCTCGTTGCGACGCTTCCGTCATATCTTCACGCGCTCGACGGAAACGGCGTACACGTTGTTACGGTGAACGATTACCTTGCCAAGCGCGACGCCCAATGGATGGGCAAAATACATCGCTTTTTGGGCCTCACGGTAGGATGCATTGTAAGAGAACTCGAACCTAACGAGAGACGCGCGGCGTATAACTGCGACATAACGTACGGCACAAACAATGAGTTTGGGTTCGATTATCTTAGAGACAACATGGTCGTTTATCGCGACAGCATGGTTCAAAGGAAGCTGAATTACGCCATTGTTGACGAGGTTGACTCAATACTCATCGATGAAGCGAGAACGCCTCTCATAATATCGGGACGAGGCGAGGAGTCCACCGACATGTATGTCAGGGCGGATCGCTTTGTGCGCAAGCTCGAGCGCGGCGAGAATATTGAGAAGACGACGAGAGCCGATATGCTGTTTGAAGGAGGCGGCCAAAAGGAGAGCGGCGACTACATGGTAGACGTGAAAGCGCGCACGGCGGCGCTGACAAGGCAGGGGCAAGAAAAGGCTGAGCAGTATTTCGGCTTAGAGAATATTGCCGACCCTGCGAATATGGAAATAAACCACCATATATTGCAGGCGCTTAAGGCGCATGCGCTGTTCCAGCGCGACAAGGATTACGTCGTGCAGGAGGGTCAGGTCATAATCGTCGACGAGTTTACGGGCCGATTGATGATAGGCCGCCGATACTCCGACGGACTTCACCAGGCGCTTGAGGCGAAGGAAGGCGTCAAAGTAGAGAGCGAGAACAAGACGCTTGCGTCGATAACGTTCCAGAATTATTTCCGCATGTATGCCGGCCTTGCGGGCATGACAGGAACGGCCAAGACGGAGGAGGCCGAATTCCAAGGCATATACAATCTTGACGTAATAGAGATACCAACGAACAGGCCGCTTATACGCCGCGACCTGAACGACGTAATATATAACACCGAAAAGGGCAAGTTTAAGGCGGTCGTAGATGCTATCGAAAAGATACACGCTACGGGACAGCCCGTGCTTGTCGGCACAATATCCGTCGAAAAAAGCGAATATCTGAGCGATATGCTTACAAAGCGCGGCATACGTCATGAGGTATTGAACGCAAAGCAGCATAAGCGTGAGGCGGAGATAGTGGCCCAGGCGGGTAAATTCGGCAACGTCACGATAGCCACCAACATGGCGGGACGCGGCACGGACATAGTGCTCGGCGGCAACCCTGAATTTCTGGCTAAGCAGGAGCTCATCAGGGACGGTATGGACGAGACGCTTCTTGAAGAGGCGATGAACCATGCCGAAACGACGGATGAAGCGGTGCTCGAAGCGCGCAGGCTTTATGCGGAAACAGTCAAAAAGCATAAGCTTGTTACGGACGCGGAACACGAGAAAGTCGTTGCGGCCGGCGGCCTTTATATAATCGGCACGGAGCGTCATGAGTCAAGACGCATTGACAACCAGCTCCGCGGCAGGGCAGGACGTCAGGGAGATCCGGGCGTAACATGCTTCTATGTATCGCTCGAGGACGAACTCATGCAGCGCTTCGGTGCGGATAGGGCGAAGAGCATAATGATGAAGCTTTCGCCGGACGACGATATTGCGATGGATATAGGGCTTTTGAGCAAGCAGATAGAGGCGGCTCAGAAGCGCGTCGAAGCGCACAACTATGAAATGCGTAAGAGCGTACTCCAATATGATGACGTAATGAATAAGCAGCGCGAGATAATCTATGCCCAAAGGCGCAAGGTGCTTATGGGCGAGGATATCACCGACTCCATAAGCCAAATGATAGACGAAGCCGCGCTGATGAAGCTCGAAACGTATTGCCAGAGCAACATTCCGCCCGAAAACTGGGATATTGGCGGACTTGCGTCTTCGATTGAGGAGCTGGCGGGCATTAGGCTCGATTACGAAAAGCTTACGGAAGCGTCGAAGAATCATAAGACGCTTGAAAAATTCCTGCTTGATGAGATGCACGCGGCCTACGAAGCCAAAGAGAAAGAGATAGAGGCGGCAGGCATCGATATGCGCGAGGTCGAGCGAATCAGGCTCCTGTACGCGGTCGATACTCACTGGATGGACCATATTGACGCGATGGCGCAGCTCAGGCAGGGAATCGGTCTCAGGGCAATTGCGCACCGCGATCCAATCATAGAGTATCGCAACGAGGGGTCGGATATGTTCGACGAAATGGTTATAGGCATACGCGAACTCACCGTCAGGACACTCTATCACACAACCGTTGCAGCGCCGCAAAAGCGCGAGCAGGTAGCTAAGCCGACGGAACCGCAGCCACAGGAGGGAAAGCAGCCCAAGCGTGTCGCGAGCAAGCCGGGACGCAACGATCCCTGCCCGTGCGGAAGTGGTAAAAAATACAAAAATTGCTGCGGCGCATAAAAGCGGTGCGGTAAAATACTTTACAGAAGGAAGTGATTCTTATGGTGCAACTGGATGAATACCGCCAAAAACTGGCGGCCGTCAAGGCAACATTGAAAGAGGCAGGTGAGTCACTTTGACCTCGCGGGACTGACGAGGGAAAAGGACGAGCTTGAAGGGCAGATGGGAGAAGAAGGCTTTTGGGACGACGTTGAAAACGCCAACAAGGTGAATCAGCGCATTAAAACGCTGATGACGAAGATAGACAAATATCAAAAGCTTGTCAACCATTCTGAAGACATCGAAACGCTTATCGAAATGGCGGACGAAGAAGAGGATGTCTCCATGATAGAGGAGATAGCCTCCGAATGCGCCAAATTTGAAAGCGACGTAGAGGCGCTGAAGCTTGAGACGCTCCTTAAAGGGCCGTATGATTCGAGCAACTGCGTTTTGTCGCTTCACGCGGGCGCGGGAGGAACGGAGGCCCAGGACTGGGTAAGCATGTTATACAGAATGTATACGCGCTACTGCGATTCCAAAGGCTATACGGTCAGGGAGCTTGACCTGCTCGATGGCGACGAGGCGGGCATAAAGAGCGTTACGTTCGAAATAGACGGCGAAAATGCGTACGGATATCTCAAGGCGGAGAAAGGCGTGCACAGGCTCGTCAGAATATCGCCGTTCGACGCTTCAGGCAGACGTCATACATCGTTTGCTTCACTCGATGTTGCGCCGATATTCGACGACGATAACGACGAAATAAAAATAGATCCCGATGACCTGCGCGTTGATACATACCGCTCAAGCGGTGCGGGCGGACAGCACGTCAACAAGACATCGTCCGCGATAAGAATAACGCACCTGCCCACGGGCATAGTCGTGCAGTGTCAGAACGAGCGCAGCCAGATACAAAACCGCGAAACGGCCATGAGAATGCTAAAGGGTAAGCTTCTTGAGATAAAGGAGCGCGAGCGTATGGAGCAGATGGCGGCGATAAAGGGCGAAATAAAGAAGATAGAATGGGGAAGCCAGATACGCTCCTATGTGTTCCAGCCATATACGCTTGTCAAGGACCACAGAACGAACGTCGAAAACGGCAACATACAGGCAGTGATGGATGGCGACCTTGACATGTTTATCAATGCGTTTCTCGTTCAGTCATAAAATACCGTATGCAAATGCGTCCGCCGTCCGAACGACGGACGCAGATTTTTATTATTAAAGCTTTCGGAGGTAAAAGATGCCAACACGCCTTGCAAGACTTATTGAAAATGCGATAAGGGGCCTTAGGCCGCTCACAAACAATATGAGCCTTGAGGCGGAGCGCGCCGGGCAGGATTTTCTGGGACGCGTTGAGACGCGGCATATTCCCGATGGAATAAGTGTGATTCGCTCTGACATAGGTGATATACCGGCCGAGTGGTTCCATCCTGAGGGTGCGGCGGATGATGCCGCAATAATCTACTTCCATGGCGGTGCATACATGGCGGGGTCGCTCGTCAGCAACCGCGTGCTTGCGCTCGAGCTTGCGACATCGCTCGGCATGAACGTACTTTCCTTTGAATACAGGCTTGCACCCGAGAATCCGTACCCTGCGGCGCTGGTCGACGCCATGCGTATATATAGGAGTGTGCTCGAACTTGATGTGCCTGCGCAAAGAATATCGTTCATAGGCGACAGCGCGGGCGGAGGACTGCTCTGCGCGGCGGCTTTAAGGGCGAAAGCGGATGGGATAGAGCTTCCAAACTCGCTTGTGATGCTGTCTCCGTGGGTAGATCTGACGCTTTCGGGAGAGACGTATGAGACGCTGAAGGACATGGATCCGCTTCTGACGAAGCAGAAGCTCAAGCGTGCCGCCGAGTACTATGTGGGCGATGCAGACGCACACGATCCGTATATCTCGCCCGTATTCGGTGATTTCCATGGCTTTCCGCCCGCACTCATACATGTAGGAACGCATGAGGTTTTGCTCGACGACGCGCGAATGCTCGCAAAGGCTATGCTGCGAGACGGTGCTGAAGCGACTATTGAGGAATGGCAGGGAATGTGGCATGTTTGGCACGCATTTGACATAAAGGAGACGCGGCTTGCGCTTAAGCGCATATCTGAATATGTTTGCGGCAATATGGGTATGTCCAAAGGTGACGAGTGATGACGCATGGAGAACGCAGAAACTGGTATAAGCTTGACAATGCGGCGAAGGTATACCCCGTGGCGCAGAATGGTTCATGGAATCCAATGTTCAGACTGACGGCGGTGATGTGCGATATCGTCGATGAGCAGGCGCTTCAGCAGGCGGTCAACGAGACGGCACCGCGATTCCCGAGCATGTTCGTATGCCTTAAAGCAGGTTTTTTCTGGTACTATCTTGAGCAGATAAGAGGGCCGTTCAAGATAGAACCCGATGCAATGAACGTGTGCGCTCCGATATCGAAGGGGGCTCCGCTTTTGCGCGTAAGGCATCATGCGAACAGGATAAGTATTGAGGTTCACCATTCGGTGACAGATGGCCACGGCGGGATGACGCTGCTTAAAACGATACTTGCACAGTATGTGAGGATAAAGTACGGTATAAACGTGCCTTGCGAACACGACATACTCGACATACACGAGGCGCCGAAACGCACCGAGGCGGCGGACAGCTTTATGGAATTCAGCCGAATGAGCGTGTTGCCAAAGCGCGGCGAACCCGTAGCGTATAAACTGAACGGCACACGTCTGCATACGGGATTTATGCGTATAACGACAGGCGTGATGGACACGGAGGATTTGCTGTCGCTTTCGCGCTCAAAGGGAGTAACGATAACAGAGTTTTGCGTTGCAACGCTCGTGAACGCCGCATACAAGCTTCAGCTTCTTGAGGGTAAGAAACAACGCCCCATCAAGGTGAGCGTACCCGTCGACCTTAGAAAATACTATAAAACCGAAACGCTGCGCAACTTTTCGCAGTATATAAATACGGGCATTGATCCGCAGTACGGCGAGTTTACATTTGATGAAATACTTTCGCAGGTGCATTATTATCTGCGGCTTATGATGACCGAAAAAAACCTGAACGCGCGCATAAGCAAGAACGTAAGCGATGAGATAAATATATTTGTAAGGCTTGCGCCGCTCGTGCTGAAGAACGCCGTGGTGTTTGCAGAATATATGCGAAACGGCGAGAGGCTTTTTACAATGCCGTTCTCGAACATGGGACGCACGGAGCTGCCGGCCGAGATGGCGAGGTTTGTCGACAGGTTCGATTTTATACTCCACACGGCGCGCGCGATAGCGTGCGAAGCGTCGGCGATAAGCTATAACGGCAGACTGTCGATAAGCTTTTCGAGCGCGACCGAGGAGAGCCATATGGAGCGGCTTTTCTTCACATCGCTTGTGAAGCAGGGCGTTCATGTGCGCATTGAATCGAATGTGCTTTTTGATTGATAAGGAGGGTGTAAAGTGTCGTATTGTGTGAACTGCGGAGTTGAACTTGACAACAGCCAAAAGGCATGCCCGCTTTGCGGAACAGAGGTAAACAATCCACATGAGAAGCCGCATAAGGAGGCAATATCGCCGTATCCAAAGCACCTTGACCGCAGCGCAAAGCGTTTTGAGTCTCGAATGCTTGCGGGCGTCATAACGATAATCATGCTTTTGGCGATAGGCATATGTCTTATTGCTGACCTTATATACAGCGAACGGGCTGACTGGTCGATAATTGCCATGAGCGCACTTTTGCTTGGATGGATATACTTCGCGATTCCCATGCTCATGCTGAGGTGGAACGCGCTTATATACATTGCCATAGATGCATTGTCGACGATAACGTTCCTTTATGTACTCAACATGCTTTTGCCCGATTCAACCTGGTATTTGACGCTCGCGGTGCCGCTCGTGCTGTTGATAGCGCTGCTCACTGCGTTAAACACGAGCATAATCACGTCGAAGAGCCTCAGTCTCATACAAAGCCTTGCGTGCGTGATAGTTTCGATAGGATTATGCGTCGTTGGCATAGAAGTGATACTCGATATATATACGCAAAGCCCTGTCAGCCTGTCGTGGTCGCTGTTTGCAATCGTGCCGTGTGCGATTATTGCGGGGGCACTGCTCATGATGGACAGGAGTGTGCGCATAAAAGAAGCGCTCAAACGCAAACTGCATATTTGAGCGCGAATTTCAGTATTGATTTATATTTATAGAATTATTTGCGGATCAGCCAAAACGCGAGCGCTACGCATGCGGCGTTCAGCAAAAGCAGCAAAGGCATACCCAACTTAAATTTGGTATGCTTTGTTTTATGCCTGAAAACCAACATGCCGAGCAAGCCGCCAAAAGCACCGCCGACAGCGCCGAGAGTCATGAGCGTTCTTTCGCTTATGCGATAGCTTCCGTTTTTTGCGGCGCGCTTATCTATACCCATCGCTGCGAACGCAACCGCGCTTGCGACCGCGATATATATCAGCAGAAGAGTTTCAGCCGATGGCATCCGCGTCTTCTCCTATGATATACGGCTTAAGGAAATCCGGTATGCATTCGCTGCCGCTTACGCTCAGTATGATACTCAGGCCGTTCTTTTCGGAGAACGTTTCGAGCGCCGAGAAGAGCCAACCGATATCAAAAAGCTTTTCAGGCAAAAGCTTGAGCAGTCCGTCGACAAAAAGATACTGGAGGTCAAAATCCTGCGCCGCGATGCCCTTTATGAAGCCTAAAAACATATCGGCGCCGAATATGGAATATTCAGATGCGTCGATAAATCTTATGCTGCGGTCCAGGTCATACATATAGTCCTTGTCCACATCTATGAAAGCAATGCTGCCATCTGCCCTTGCGCCGAGATCGTTTGCCATGGCGAGCATACGCTTTGTTTTTCCAGAGCCCTTCTTGCCGTAGATTACTCTTATCAATGTAATCGCCTCCAAGCTTATATTTTAGTAATTATATAATAATACTTTTTTTACGTTTTAGCAAGTGAAAGACAATGAAAAGGTTGCGCGCGCATAAAAGGAGTATTCCCGTCTCAAGGCAACCGTGACAAACTTGAAAAAGCGGGCACGGATTAATTCCGCGCCCGGCAATTTAGCTGAGGGGGTCAGAAAAAACAATAATCAGATAAGGCTGAGCCCCTCTTCGAGATCCTTTATTATATCCTCAGGCTCCTCGAGACCTACGCTCAGACGGATGAGAGATTCGCCTATGCCTGCCGCAGCAAGTGCTTCGGGCGTATATGTGCTGTGCGTCATTGAAGCAGGGTGCTCGATGAGCGTTTCGGCGTCGCCAAGGCTTACGGCGAGCGTGCAAAGCTTGAGCGAGTTTATGAACTTTTCACTCTCCTCTTTTGTTGCGTTGAGCTCGAATGAAATTATGCCGCCAAAGCCATTGCGCATCTGTCGGATGGCAAGCTCGTGCTGCGGATGCGACTCGAGACCCGGATAGTATACGCGCTTCACCTTCGGGTTCGATTCAAGATATTTCGCAACTGTCATTGCGTTTTCGCTGTGGCGCTTTACGCGAATATCGAGCGTTTTCATGCCGCGCCCAATAAGATACGCTTCGAAAGGCCCTATTACTGCGCCGGTCATATCCTTAAGGCCAAAGAGGTTACATTCGCTGATAAACTCTGCTGAGCCTGCGGCCATGCCCGCGATGACGTCGCCGTGGCCGTTGAGGTACTTTGTCGCGCTGTGTACAACTACGTCGGCGCCGAGATCGAGCGGACGCTGTATGTACGGCGTGCAGAACGTATTGTCAACAATGACCTTTATGTCGCTATTGTACGAGTGGGCGACTTTTGCAACCTTTTCTATATCGATGAGCTTGAGATTGGGATTTGTTGGCGTCTCAAAATAGACTACCTTTGTGTTCGGACGGATGTTGGCTTTCACAAGCTCTATGTCGCGGAAGTCGACGAGCGTGACTTCGACGCCGTAGCGGGTGAGTCCGTGTGTAAAGAACGAGAATGTGCATCCGTAAAGAGAATCATCGGCAAGAAGGTGATCACCGGCTTTGAGAGCGGTCCACATGACCGTTGTTATTGCACCCATACCGGAACCCATCACGAGACCTGCCTCCGCATTTTCGAGCACGGCAAGCTTCTGCGCGATTTGGTTGGCGTTAGGGTTTCCCAGACGCGTATAAATATAGCCCGACTCTTCGCCGCTGAAGCGGCTCGCGCCCTGCTTCGTGTTGTCGAACACGAATGTGGACGACTGGAAAATGGGCATTGCCAACGGATTGATTCCGGGAATATCTATGTGCGCCGTGTGTATCTGCTTTGTTGCAAAGCCTTGGTTCATGTCGCTTGACATGGTTGATTTCCTCCTTAATTCTGCGTGACGGGTCAGGAAAAGACCTGTCCTTTTTCGTGCTTTTATAATGGTATCACCGCAAAATGTCCGCGTCAAGCCGCAATGCGCCAAATTGCGCGGACAATACGCATATATTAAAGAAGCCATGCGCGGATGGCAAAGTGCTTCTTCGGATATCACTTCTATTGCTCGGCCGGAGGCAAAGGCTCGTCGAGTTTGTTGAGATATTTCTTGAACGTCGCCGAAAGAAGCAGCATACATACGGCGCACGAGATGAGCTCCGCAATTGGGTATGCATACCAGACGGCATATACGTTGTGCGTGACGGCGGCGAGTATGTTCGCGGCGGGCAGTATTATAAGAAGCTGCCTTGAAACGGTGACAATAAGACTGTAAATACCCTTGCCCACGGATTGGAAGGTTGTTCCGCACATTATAGAAAGCGCCGCGAACGGGAAACAGAGGCTTATCGTTCGGAAAGCCTTTGTTCCGAGCGACACAAGATCGGGCGACGGGTCGAATATGCTAAGCAGGGCAGAGGGGATGGTCTGAAAAAGTATCATACCCACGGTCATTATGAGCAACGCGAGAATACAGCCGAGCTTCAGCGTTTTGACTATTCGGCCCTTGTTTCTTGCGCCGTAGTTGTAGGCCATGATCGGCATTGCGCCTGAGTTTAAGCCGAAAACGGGCATAAATACAAACGATTGAAGCTTAAAATACAGGCCGAGCACCGTTACGGCGGTTTCGGAGAAACCTATCAAAACCTTGTTCATGCCGAATGTCGTTACGGACGAAACGCACTGCATTATTATCGACGGGAGGCCAACGCCGTATATGTCGCGGAATATCGCCTTACGGGGCTTGAAAAGCCTGAGTCTGAGCTTTATGACGGGAGAACGCAGCACGAAAATAATGCCGACGACCATTGAAACTCCCTGACCTATTATAGTGGCCCATGCCGCGCCGGCAACACCGAGAGCGGGACAGCCGAAATAACCGAATATCATTATCGGATCGAGCACTATATTTATTACGGCGCCGAGAATCTGTATTATCATCGATTGAAGCGAATGGCCTGTTCCCTGCAGTATTTTCTCGCACATAATTTCGAGCGAAGGGAAAATTCCGAATGCCAGGCATATCGTGAGGTATGTCACGCCGTCGCTATAGACGGGTTCGCTTGCTTTGAAAAGCCCGAGCGCAGGACGTGTGAGGAAAATAGCCGCCAGAAGAAAGACGATGCCGCCAAGAATGGCGAGAAATACGCCGTGCATGGCCACGTTGTCGGCCTCCTCTATGCGTTTTTCACCTAAACGCCTTGCCATCAGCGAGCTCGCGCCTATACCCGTGCCCACTGATACGCCGATAAGAACCATTTGGAACGGGAATGCGAGCGAAAGCGCTGTAAGCGAGTCCTGGCTGAATTTCGCCACGAACATGCTGTCCACTATATTATAGAGCGCCGATATGAGCATCGACGCCATCATGGGCAGCGACATGCCTGTCAGCAGCCTCCCTATCGGAGCGGTGCCGAGTTTATTGGTGTGTGCGTTTTCCACGGGTGTTCACCTTCTTTTGACGGAATGACGTATGATGTGCAAAACCGCTCACTATACGCTACGAAAAACAATTATAAGTATATATCCCGCATATGTAAACGTATTTCGTGAAATATACAAACGGTACGCCTTCATCCATATCATATATTATAATAGAAACCTGCGCGAGTTGTTGACGCAGGTGAAGGTTGAGCGTATACTCTTATTTGGATTTTCAATAAAAACGTGCGGCTGTGTGCCGCATTTACAATGCAGGAGGTTAGTGTAATAATGAAGGTATCGAGTAAGGCGCAGCGTTGCGCCTTGTCGCCCATGCGCAAATATCACCCCTATGCCGTTGAGGCGAAGGCCAAGGGAAAAAAGATTTATCATCTTAATATCGGCCAGCCCGACATAGCGACGCCGCCGGCATATTTTGAGGCGCTCAGGAACTTTGAACAGCCTGTTTTGGCATATGCTCCGTCGCCGGGAATGCCTGAGATGATCGATGCCGTAATTAAGTATTATGACGGTATAGGCATTGAATACGACGCAAACGATATACTTATAACGACGGGCGGCAGTGAAGCGCTTCAGATGCTCATGCTCAGTATTTTGGACGAAGGCAGCGAGATAATAATTCCCGAGCCGTTCTATCCCAATTATTCCACGTTCGTCAATTCTGCGGGCGGTGTTATCCGTCCCCTTACGACGACGCCCGAGGAAGGCTATAACTATGCAAATCGCGAAAAGATTGAGACGCTTATAAACGAGAAGACGCGTGCCATCATGTTCACAAACCCCGGCAATCCGACAGGCTTTGTGCTTTCGCGCGATGAAATGCGCATGATAGCCGACATCGCCAAGGAGCATAATCTCTACGTTATCGGCGATGAAGTGTACCGCGAATTTGTATACGGCGGCGAGCCGCTTGCATCGATAGGCGAGTTTGACGACATAAAGGAAAACGCGGTAATAATCGATTCCGTTTCGAAGCGTTTCTCGGCGTGCGGCGCAAGGATAGGCACTATAATCACGAAGAATAAGGAGCTGCAGCAGCAGCTTCTGAAATTCTGCCAGGCGCGCTTGAGCGTAGCCACGCTCGACCAGGTTGCTTCGGCGGCGCTTTACTCGGTGGACGCCGACTACTTTGATGCCGTGCGCGATGAGTACCGTCTGCGCCGCGACACATGCTACAAAAAGCTTCTTGAGATACCGGGCGTTGTCTGCGCCGAGCCCAAGGGCGCGTTCTACATAATGGCAAAGCTGCCCGTAGACGATGCCGATAAGTTCCAGCTCTGGCTGCTTACCGATTTCGACGACAACGGTGAGACGGTTATGTTTGCGCCGGGCGGCGGTTTTTACGCGACGAAGGGCAAGGGAAATAACGAGATAAGGATTGCCTACGTTCTGAAGCAGGCTGACCTTGAAAGGGCAATGGACCTTCTTGCTCTCGGCATAAAGAAGTATAACGAGACGCATAAATAGTTAGCTGAAACAGCGCGCGGGCTTCCCAAACGGAGGCCCGCTTTTTATCGCAATTTTCAATATGCAAATAAAACGCATAAACTGATTGACAATAAAGAATACTTGCAATATAATCAATCTGTCTTTCTGTGGGTTGAGCGGGGAGCGCACACTGGAAAACAGCGTTTCAGAGAGAAGGCGGCTTGGCTGTGACCGCTTTTACGCTTAAGTCGATGCGTACCGTCCCGTGACTGCGGCGCTTGGGAAGCGATAAAGTCCCGAAAAGTGGGTGTATCCAATTAGGGTGGAACCGCGGGCAGTTGCTCGTCCCTGTTATTCGGGGGCGTTTTTTATTTATAAATAACACGGAGGTTTAATATATGAACATCACTTTTCCCGACGGCTCAGTACGTCAATACGACGACGGCATAAATGCCGCCGCGATAGCCGAGAGCATAAGCCCGAGGCTTAAAAAAGCCGCGCTTGCGGCCGAACTTGACGGCAAGCTCTACGATCTTCGTATGCCTATAGACGGCGATCATGAGCTTAAAATACTTACGTTTGCCGATGACGGCGGCAAGTGGACATATCGTCACACTGCTGCGCATATGCTTGCGCAGGCGGTCAAGCGCCTTTACCCCGACGTAAAGCTTGCCATAGGCCCGGCTATCGATAACGGGTTCTATTATGATTTTGATACGGAATATGCGTTTACGCCCGACGATTTTGAGAAGATTGAGAAAGAGATAGTAAAGATTGCGGGCGAGAACATACCGCTTGAGCGCTTTGAGCTTCCCCGTGAGGAGGCGCTCAAGTACATGAGGGAGCTCGATGAGCCGTACAAGGTGGAGCTCATTGAGGATTTGCCCGAGGACGCGGTTATAAGCTTCTACAGGCAGGGAGATTTCGTTGATCTTTGCGCGGGTCCGCACGTTGAAGCAACGGGAAGGATTAAGAATGTGAAGCTCATGAGCGTTGCGGGCGCATACTGGCGCGGCAGCGAAAAAAACAAGATGCTTAAGCGTATATACGCAACGGCTTTTGAGAAAAAGTCGGAGTTGGATGAATATATCGCGCGCCTTGAAGAGGCCAAAAAGCGCGACCATAGGCGCATAGGCAAGGAACTCGGCCTTTTTACTATAATGGATGAAGGTCCGGGCTTCCCGTTCTTCCTTCCCAAGGGCATGGTGCTTAAAAACACGCTTATCGACTATTGGCGCGAAGTGCATAAGAGATACGGATACGTCGAAGTATCGACGCCGATGATACTTAACAGAAAGCTTTGGGAGACGAGCGGCCACTGGTATCATTATAAGGATAACATGTATACAACCGTTATCGATGAAGAAGACTTCGCAATAAAGCCGATGAACTGCCCGGGCGGCATGCTTGTATATAAGACGGAGCTTCATTCGTACCGCGATCTGCCGCTGAGAGTGGGAGAACTTGGACTCGTTCACAGGCATGAGCTTTCGGGCGCACTGCACGGTCTTTTCCGTGTACGCTGCTTTACGCAGGACGATGCTCATATTTTCATGACGTGGGATCAGATGAAGGGCGAGATAAAGAACGTGGTAAGGCTGTTCGATGAAGTCTATTCTACGTTCGGACTTTCGTATAAGATAGAGCTTTCGACAATGCCCGAGGATCATATGGGCGATGAAAGGGATTGGGAGTTCGCAACGCAGACGCTTCGTGAGGCGGTGACCGAGATGGGCAAGGAATACGAGGTTAACGAGGGAGACGGCGCGTTCTATGGACCGAAGCTCGACTTCCATCTTTCCGACTGTCTCGGACGCACATGGCAGTGCGGAACGATACAGCTTGATATGCAGCTTCCCGAGCGTTTCGAGCTCGAGTATATCGGAGCGGACGGCCAAAAACACAGGCCGGTTATGATACACCGCGTAGTATTCGGCTCTATCGAGCGCTTTATAGGCGTAATAACGGAGCATTTTGCAGGGGCGTTCCCGACATGGCTCGCGCCGGTTCAGGTGATGATACTGCCGATAACCGACCGTACGCACGAGGCTTGCATAGCGCTTAAGCAAAGGCTTGATGCATGCGGCATACGCGCTGAGATAGATATGCGCAACGAGAAGATAGGCTTCAAGATTCGCGAGGCTCAGCTTAAAAAGACGCCGTATATGCTCGTCATGGGCGACAAAGAGGTCGAAAACGACGTAGTGGCCGTAAGGTCGCGCAAGGGCGGAGATCTTGGAACAATGGGAGCCGATGAGTTTATTGAAAGAGTGCGCGATGAGATAGCGTCGAAATCAATAGATTGACAGAACATATATAGCGTACTCCGCATACCATAAAGAAGGGGAGGAATTGTTTTCCTCCCTTTTAGTTACCCTAAAAGCATATTCTGCTTAAAAATCAATATCGGAGGCGGTAAAAGAGAATGCATACATACGACACAATACTTGATACGATCGGGCGTACCCCGCTCGTGAGGATCAACAATATATATAGTAAGCCGAACGTCGAGATTTATGCCAAGATAGAGGGTATGAACCCGACGGGAAGTATAAAGGACAGGATTGCACTCAGGATGATTGAGCAGGCCGAGAGCGAGGGCACGCTAACCCGCGATAAGATTATAATCGAGCCAACGTCGGGCAACACCGGCATAGGACTGGCCATGATAGGCGCAGTAAAGGGCTACGACGTCGTGATAGTCATGAGCTCAGCGGTTTCGCGAGAGCGGCGCAGGATGATAACGGCGTTAGGCGGCAAGGTTGTGCTCACGGATTCGGCGCTCGGCACTGACGGAGCGATAAGGGAGGCACGGCGCATAGTCGCTCAAGCCCCCGAGAAGTATTTTATGCCCGACCAGTTTTCGAACAGGTACAATAAGTATGCGCATTACAATACGACTGCGGAGGAAATAATCACCGATACCGTGGGCAGGGTGACACACTACGTTTCCTCATTGGGAACGTCGGGCACCATAATGGGCGTAGGTAAGCGGTTAAAAGAGCTTAACCCGTCCATAAGGGTGGTTTCGGCACATCCTGTCAGGGGCCACTATATTCAGGGACTGAAAAACATGGAGGAGGCGATAGTACCCACGCTTTATAACCCCGAGTACATCGATATTACCGTGATGGTCGAATCCGAGGAGGCGTTCGCAATGGCGCGCAGGATAGCGAGAGAAGAGGGAATATTTGTCGGAATGTCCTCGGGCGCGGCGATGCTTGCGGCCGTAAGGGTGGCAGAGACCATAGACCGCGGCGTTATCGTATGCACATTCCCCGACAGAGGAGAAAAATACCTCAGCACTGCGCTGTTCAGCGATGAGCTTCAGTCTGAAGAGTGAGGCGGCATACGGCAAAAATCGCAGAAATATAACGTATATCGCCCAAAAAAACAGCTTGCAAATTCTATGGGCTTAATCTATACTGTACGAAGTAACGCGATTGCGGGTCTGTGGTTGAAAGTCGATGCCAGTCGCAGGCGAAACGATCCACGTAAGCCGGTCAAAGATATCGGTGAGCATGGTGCGGTTTAGATGTAAGTCCGTCCGGACCTTCGGTTCGAGAGGGGTGGCGTGGGCGGCGTAAAGCTTAGTAGCAATACCTCCCGGCGGCGAGTGTGGGGTCAAAGACCAGGTCAGCTGGAATCGTGTGAAATAAAATAAACTAAGGGGATTTTTATCAAATGTTCCAAGACAAGGTACTTATTTGCAAGGACTGTGGCGCGGAGTTCGTGTTCACAGCGGGCGAGCAGGAGTTTTACGCGGAGAAGGGCTTCCAGAATGAGCCCGTAAGATGCAAGGCTTGCAGAACGTCGCGTAAGGGTCAGCGCGCAGGCGGCGAAAGGGAAAGGCATACGGCTGTTTGCGCTCAGTGCGGCGCACAGACGACAGTCCCGTTCATGCCCAAAAACGACAAGCCGATCTATTGCGACGAGTGCTTCAAAGCACGCAGAGCCCACTAATCCCCTTTGTTTCGCGTCGGCGATATAAACGGAATTAGAATGCGAAGCAAAAATTAAGGCTTCGGTGAAACGGCCGCTTTCGGGAAACCGGGGCGGCTTTTATTTATCGCTTCGGCAAGGCAGGTTTACATCGACAAGTATAACATCTTCACCGATTTTTACTATTTTACAGTAAGGTATGACGAGCTCCTCCGCGCTCTTCAATATGCCGAAGAATCGGCTCTGACCCGGCACGACTATGGCGCTTATAACGCCCGTGCATTGATCGAGCTCAAGGTCGCATATGCAGCCGAGGCGCGCACCGTCGCATATGTTTATGACTTCCTTTCGTCTTAGCTCCGAAAAGGTTGTGCAAAGCATCTATATCACCTCGATTAATAATATGCGCTCTACCGTTTAAGATTCTTGCATATCGCACGTCTGTGCACGCATAATTTAGATTGATCGGAGGCGATTAAGTGATACCCGTACCGCTTGTAATAATCCGCAGCGACGCAGACGCGCTCATAACGGTCAACGGACAGCCCGCAGGCGAATGCTCGAACGGCGGACATGTCGCGCTCCCCGTTTCCGATACGGGTGATTACTATATATGCGCTCATCCGCTGAATCACGCGGGATCGATGAAGCACTGCGCGGTAATGCGCAAGTTCACATTTGAGGGCGGAGTTATGACAAAGGGAGCGTCAGACGATGCAGATGTCGTAAAATGGCCGCAGGGTGTGTATGAAATAGGCATGAAAGTTTGCAAGGTTTACGACGCGGCGGCAACGCCTCCGCATGTGGTTGAGCGCATGAGCGTTCCGCAGCACAGCGGTACGCCTGCGACAATTACGCTTTACTATGAAAACGGGCTTCGTGCGGTCGCCGAGGAGGGCGCGTGCGGCGCGACGATGGGGTATGCGCTTGGCTACGGGACGCATGGAAGCATAAGCTTCATCGACGCAGGGGATGTTCTTTTGAGCGTAATACACGCAAAGCTTGTTGACGCAGAGCGTGCGGTAGCGCTCGACGGTTTGTTTAGGCCGATACTCGACGTGGAAGGCGACAGCGTGTTTGTTGAGGACGGACGTATAGTCTGCATAAAGCGGGCGAATACGCTGCTTCGTCATGAGGAAATGACGGTGCATGAATATGTACGGGGCGAATTCAAGATACAGAAGCGCGACAGAGGGTTTTTCACAAGAGCCTATGAACGGCCCAAGGGAAATGCAGACACGGCACGAGCGTTTTGCGAGGCTGTGAAAGAGGGATTTCGTGAAGAGACTATGTCATATTTGACGGAAGATATGCGAAAAAACCTTGATTTCTCGCAGATACGCACGTTTTTGGGAGAGTTTTCGTCAGTGCGTACGCCCGTTGGCGACGTTTTAGGGACAGCCGTCGGGCTTATAAGCCGCGGCGCGGGCGGCATATCCGAGGCGCGACTGTTTTCGTTTGAATTTGATAATGGGCTTGTGTCAAATATGGCCGAGCTGTAACGGCGCAAGAATAAACTCCGGCGAAAATGAATAATAGTCTATAAACAATATATGAGGTGAGAGCATGAGAATGAGCGCGGAAAAACAGAAGAATGCGGGACCGGTGTCGAGCCTTATAAAGTCGTCGCTGATAACATCGGTTATAGCTATAGGGCTTATAGTGCTGACAGCCGTATTGATGCAGCAAGGTGTGCTTGATGAAAACGGTACGCAGGTAGCGGTTACGGTGGTAAAGGTTCTTTGCTCCGTGATAGCGGCTATGATTGCGGTAAAAAACATCTCATCGCGGCGCTGGCTCGTAGGCGCACTGGCGGGAGTTGTGTTTATGACGTGCGCGTTTGCCGTGTTTTCAGCGCTGTCGGGAACGTTCTCCATAACGACTGCGCTGCTTACAGATATTGCTATGGGCGGATTTTCGGGTATGCTTGCAGCTATGGCGCTCAGTCTTTTTCAAAAATAACGCGATACAAAACGTGACGGCATTTTTCGAAGCGGCGTTGCCTGCTTATTGTTAATCGGCTCTGCGCCTTTGATGGAGTAAAAAGTTCGAAAAAGTGGCTTAAAGCCACTTTTTCGATAATCCGGAGCATTACATGCCGCTTGTTTCGGCTTGTTCGCTTTTTGTTTCGGGATTCAGCAGGCAAACCGTAGCCTGCTGAACCTTATGATCCTCAATTTGAGTGACCTTTATATGCATACCGTGCGCATCTACCTCGAAAACGCTCCCGTCCGGGGGGATGAAGCCGTAGGCGTCGAATACGAGTCCGCTGAATGTGTCAAAATCCTCATCGTCGTCGAACTCTACGCCCATTTTTTCCGTAATATCCTCAAGTAATGGCTGCCCGAGTATTTTCCAAGTGTTTGAGTCTATGCGTTCTATGGAGGCTTCGGGTTCGGGGTCGTCATCGTACTCGAAATTGCCGACGATCTGCTCGAGCAAATCCATCATCGTGACTATACCGCTCATTCCGCCGTGCTCGTCGAGAACAACTGCGAAATAGTTATGCGTTTTTTTCATGTTAGCAAAAAGAACTGCGGCGCTTATAGATTCGGGCACAAAGTATGCCGGCCTGACCGCTCTGTGCATGACAGACTCGCGCGATTTATCTTTCAGCCTGAAATAGTCCTTCGTGCTGAGCACGCCTATTATGTCGTCGACGCTTTCGCCGCATACGGGATACATAGAATGGCGGCTTTGGGTTATCGTCTCCTCCCACTGCTTGTCGCTTTCATCGCTCCAAAGCATGGATATTTCTGTCCTGTGAGTACAAAGCTCGTCGAGCGATATGTCGTCGAACTCGAAAACGTTATTGATTATCTCTTTTTCCGATACGTCGATGGCGCCGTTTTCGCTGCCGACGTCAACCATAAAGCGTATCTCCTCCTCGGTAACTTCTTCCTCTTCAGCTTCGGGACTTATGCCCAAAAGCCGGAGTATACCGTTCGTTGATACTGTAAGGAGCCAGACTATCGGGGCAAAGAGCTTCGATATGAATGTCACGGGCGCCGAAAGGCCGAGCGCAATGCGTTCCGTTTTTTTCATTGCAATACGTTTCGGAACAAGCTCACCGAACACGAGCGTTATGTACGAGAGAATGATTGTGATCAGTATGACCGAAAGCGTGTGAAGCGTTGCGGGCGGTATCTTTGCGCCAATTTTTATGAGGCCGTTAACGATAAGCTCTGAAAAATTATCGGCTGCAAATGCGCTGCCAAGAAAACCCGAGAGCGTTATGGCGACCTGTATCGTGGCAAGAAATTTTGCGGGATGGCTCGTAAGCTTTTGAAGGCGTACGGCGCGTTTATTCCCCTCATTGGCGAGCCTCTTCAAAGAAAGCTCATTGACGGAAAGCACGGCAATCTCCGCACAGGCAAAGACTGCGTTAAGAAAAATCAGAAAAAGCTGCAGCAGAAGCTGCCATATTAAACTATCCAAGATGTCCTCCTACACCAAAACATTCATTTTCAAATTCTGCAAAAAAAACATAGCCTATCATCGCCTCATCGACGCAGGTTATGCGAAAGAAAGCCAAAATAAGAAAAAATACGGCTGTTTCGGTGCGAACAAATACTGTCACCGTCGTCCATGCAGAATACCACCTCCCCAAATTATTCCGATATTTCACACGGCCGCCGCAAACGAAAAGTGCGTCTGCGGCAGCCGACCTGAGCGACAGAATCAGTCCTTGACTTCCTCTTTCATAGTGTTCTCAACGGGGGAATCCTCAACGCTCGCAATGGCTCCCCTTGCGAATACGAGGCGAACCTTATCGGGGCCGACCGACATGGTAACGACATCGTCCTTAACCGAAGTGACCGTGCCGTAAATACCGCCGATCGTGCGCACACGGTCGCCCGGCTTGATTGAAGCAAGCATGTCTTTGACCTTCTTTTCACGCTTGCGCTGCGGGATTATCATGATAAGGAGCATAGCTACCATTATCAGTATTATGAAACCGCCGTTCGTAAAAAACGTTGAGATAGCGTTTACGAATTTTTCACCCATTAGTAAAAGTACCGTCCTTTTGTATTAGCGCATTGCACAACACGCTGATTCAATCATATAATATGACGGCTTTTCAGTCAAGTATGCGGCGGATGTTTTTTACGATTACGCCATTTTTTGCACATCTACCTGCTTATTCGCGCTCCTGCGGGAGAACGCCCGTAAAGCTTCTCTTCACGCGCACGGCATGGCGCTTGCCATCGTCCGCAAGCGTTATGCTGCGGCATATTTTTCCGTCAACGAGCGTTTCGCGCTCGTCCGAGTGTATCGCTTCTATTATATATATAGACGAATGGAAGCGGTATTCGACACTGAACGACTCGTATGGACAGCATGGCTCTACGAATAGCTCTTCTCCGCGCTTTTTTATGCCGAGTATATATTCAAGCCCCGCGCGATACATCCATCCTGCGGCGCCGGTGTACCACGTCCAGCCGACGCGTCCGGCATTCTTGCCGACTGAGCACACGTCGCCCGCGACGACATACGGTTCGCCCTTATACTTATTGGTGAGAACCTGTGTTGCGGTGTGTTCGATGGGATTTATTATCGAGAAAAGGCGCGAAGCGCGTTCGCTCTGCCCGAGAATACACGCGGCGATGACGAGCCATGCGGCCGCATGAGTATATTGACCGCCGTTTTCGCGCACGCCGCAAAGATATGTCTGTATATAACCGACGTCGCGTTTCGGGTCGCCGAAGGCGGGAGTTAGCAGCTTGATTATGCCGTTTTCTTCATCGACGAGCAGTTTTTCCGCGGAATCCAGCGCTTCCTTTGAATGCTGCGCGCCGTTGAATACCGCCCACGACTGCGAGATGCTGTCAATGGAGCATTGCTCGCTTTTAGACGAGCCGATGGGTTCGCCGTCGGCAAAGTAGGCGCGCCTGTACCATGCACCGTCCCAGCCTTCGTTTTCGAGCGATTCTCTGAGCTTCGCGGCGGTCAGGGCGTAAGTCTCAGCACGTTCGACGTCGCCGCGATTTTTGCAGAGCGTCTTGAAGCGATCGAGTATATAGAGTAAAAACCAGCCGAGCCAGACGCTTTCCCCGCCGTTTTCCCCTATAAGGTTCATGCCGTCGTTCCAGTCGCCCGTGCCCATGAGTACGAGTCCATGCGCACCGAAACGCATAGCGCTTTCAATCGCCCGTATACAGTGCATATAGAGGCTTTCGGCCGTATCGGACACTGTGTATATGTCGTAGCGTTCTTTTTCGCCGTCGCGTATGTCCATGGGGTTCAAATATTCGATGCTTTTATCGAGTATGGATGTGTCGCCGGTTGTTTCGACATACTCAAGCACGGCGTACGGCAGGAAAAGCTTGTCGTCGGTGAAATATGTCCTTATTCCGCCCTGCCCTTCGTGCCACCAGTGCAGCACATCGCCCTCTATAAATTGACGTTGAGCGCATTTCAGTATGTGAGCCTTGGCGAGCTCCGGCTCGGTCTGCAGCAGAGACAGAACATCCTGAAGCTGATCTCTGAAGCCGTATGCGCCGCCGCATTGGTAGTAGCCCGTTCGAGCAAAAAGGCGTGAGGCGATGGTTTGGTAGATAAGGCGGCCGTTCATCATGAGGTCGAAAGATTTATCGCCCGTTTTTATCTTTATCATGCCGAGCCGTGCGCGCCACGAGGATTTTACGCCATCAAGGCGCGTTTTGACGTAGTCGGGTGTTGATTCGAATGTTAGTGCGCGCGCTTCGGCCTTTGACGCTTGGCCTATGAGCGCCGAAAATTCCAGCGCTTCACCCGGCGCAAGCTCTGCCTCCGTCGCTACGGAACAGAGGCCGCCAAGCCCTATGCCGGATTCCGAACCAAAAGCTCCGCATGAGAAGGAGGACGCTCCACGTTCGCCGAATGTGATAAATGCAAACTCATCTTTCGCGGCGCAGCGAGTGTTCTGGGCATAGAGTATGCCGTCAGAAAACTCCGTGAATACGGACTCGGAATGCGGCGTTTCGCCAAGCGCAAGCTCGCATTTGAACGTAAAGGAGAGCTTTCGCGGCTGCATGAGCGGATTCGATATACGCACGAGGAAGTATTTTACATCTTTTTCGCTGTCGACAAATACTGTGAGCTCCTGATATAGTTCTTGGGAAGAAGCGGTGAAGCGAGTGTAACCGTATCCATGTGCCGTTACACATTCGGACTGCGAATATGGCTTTGCAGGGACAACACTCCATTCGTCGCCCGTTTCACGGTCGCATACAAGCAAAAGCTCGCTCGGCGCATCGGACGATGGGTCGCATTTCCATTGTGTGAGCTTGTTTTCATGACTGTTGCCTTTCCAGGTGTATCCGCCGCCGCCTTCGGTGATTACGGCGCCGAAATGCTCGTTCGCCACAATGTTGCACCATGGGAGCGGAGTTGATTCGCCGGGCTTGAGATATATAGCGTACTCGTCGCTTGCCGTATCAAAGCCGCCATATCCGTTAAAGAAGGAAAGCGCTTGCTTCCGTAGGGCGAATGCGGCGCGCGAGGGCGCCTTGACAGAATGCGGCCCGTCCATGATGAACGACGCGCTGTGAAGCTGTTCGTTTAAGCTCCTGCGCATGTCGAGAATGAGTGAGGCGTAGCTTATCAGCATGTCGCGCTCGGCGTTTGTTATGTCGTAGGCGTTTATAACGTGGAGATACGGCGAATGGAAGGACGCGGCCATTTCGGTAAGCTTTTGGCGCAGTTCATTATTATATTCGTAAGGGTATTCGCCTATCAAAACCACATCTGCGGCGACGTTTTTAAGCGCAAAATAGTTTACGACGCTTATAATGCTTTTCACGGTCTTCAGGCGTGCATTCCTGTGAACGCATATGACGGCGATAGGTATGTCGCCCGATATGCCGAAACGCCAAAGTGACTGTATCGAAAGCTTGGTGGGTGTGTCAACGCCTTTTTTCGATGCACCGTCTATGAAAAGACGTGCGGCAAATGATTCGTATATATCGCACCACGCGCTGTCGATGCCTGACATTCGGTGAGAGCTGACGGCATAGGACCAGGCAAGCTCGAACGTGTCAGCCTCACCTTTGAGCATTTCTTTCGCATCGCTTACGGCGCGGCCGAACGATTCGGCGAAGCCTATGGCAAGCAGAACGCAGACGCTTGACCCTTTGTCGACGATGAGAGATGTCCTTGCGCAGGCATAGGGTTCAAGCGGTTGTGAAAGGTCTTGATCCTGAAGCATGGGCTGCATCATCGCATCGGCGGGAGTGCCGTTTCTGCCGATGATGCTGAGCGCATCGGTCGCGTAGCGCGTGTTTGAGGGCGAGGCGAGAGAGAAGTATACGCAGCGTCTGCTTTTGCCGAGCATACGCTTTGAAAAAACAAGAACGCCGTCTTCTTCCGCTGCATCGACGGATAGCTTTACGAATGCCGGATGCGAAACATCATCGCGCAGCGTCGCAAGGCAGATTTCGGCAAAAGCGCCTATCTCTACCTCCTTCGATTCGGAAGATGTGTTCACGAGCGTAAGCCGTCGAAGCTCACCGTTGATGCCGGGTGTTACGCATATTTCGAGCTTTGCATCGATGTCGCCGCATGCTTGCTCAAACGTGGCCTTATGAAGCTCGAACACCGCGGTGTAGCGCTCATCCACGCTGTGGGCGCGTCCTATGGTGTATACGCGCTGCCCGTCGCGCACGCAGATGTGTATTCCGCTCTGAGTGCGCAAATCAGAACGCCAGCGGTTTACCATGATATCGCCGCATTTGCTGAAGCCTATGCCCTTGTTGGAAACAAGGACGGTATATTCGCCGTTAGAGAGAAGCTGCGTGTGAAGACGGGGCTCGTCGGTGAAAATGCGCGGCTTTTGCTGCATACGCGGCTTGACGTCTGCACGTTCCTTGAATATCGCCCCGCTGTATGTTTTGAGCACTATCGAAAGCTGAGGCCGCTTTTCCTCAAGCAGAAGCTCTGAGGCGCGCATACACGGTATCGCCATAAAGCGCCTGACAAGTATGTCGTCGTTAAGGGCGTTATTTATGGCGCACATGCTCATGCCTTGATGGTGGGCCATATAGCTTTTTACAATTTCGAAACCTTTTTCTGTCCTTATATGCGACGGCGTATAGTCGACGGATTCATAAAGGCCGTATTCGCCGAGCGCTCCTGCTTTTATAAGCTCGGCGACGTTTTTTAGTGCTTCATGCGGTTGCTGTGACAGCGCAAGAACTGTCGCGTAGGGCGCGACAACACATTCGTATTCCTTTACGGGTGCGAGTCCGAGACATGGGACGCCGAAGGCCTTATATTGGTAGAGCATATTCTTGTCGAACGCATAGTATCCGGATTCGGATATGCCCCATGGGCGTTTGCCGTGCATAAAACGTTTTTGCGTCGTAACGGCAGCCCGGCACGACTGTCCAAGGAGCGTGCCGCGAAGCGAACCTGTAAATATGCATGGCATAAGGTATTCAAACATTGTGCCGCTCCAAGACATGAGACTCCTTCCGCCGTCGGTGTCAGAAACGAGCCGCCCGAGCCTGAACCAGTGCTTGACAGGTATCTGGCCGAGCGATATGGCGGTGAAGCTTGTAAGACGCGCCTCCGACGCGAGCATATCGTACCATGACGATGAAAGCTTACCTGTGCCAAGGTCGTAGCCTATATGGAACTGAGCGCGTTTTTGGTCGTAGAGTACGGTAAAATCAGTGCCGTGCGCTATTGCATCGCAGCGCCTTGCGAGCGCGTCTGCCGTGTCGCCGCCTATTTCGCGCAAAGCGCCCGCCGCAAGCATGAGCGAGGCCGCAAGGTTGCCGCTGTCCACTGCCGAAACATATTTCCTGCCGACAGGCTTGAGAGTTTTTACGTCGTACCAGTTGTAAAGATGGCCGTGCCATTTATCTACGTTTTCAATGCTTTTAAGTACGTGATCCATGTGTGCCAAAAGTCGTTCGGTGGTTATGAACGAAAGGTCGTGTGCGCTTATAAAGCTGAGTATGCTCATGCCGATATTGGTTGGCGAGGTCGTATAGGTGCAGCCCTTGTACGGTTCGGTCTGGTAGTTGTCGGGAGGCAGAAAAGAGTTTTTTGCGACGCACAGTTCGTCAAAAAAGCGCCATGTGCATCTTGCGAGCTTTATAAGCTCCGCAGATTCGTCATCGGTGAGTTTGTCACGCTCGTACTTCTTGTCGAGACTGTATGCGGCGAAGGGGGCGCATAGCCACGATATGCCGACAAGAAAGCCTACGGGCGAGGCGTCTGTGAATACGCTGAGCACAATGCAGCCCGCCCCGAGCAGAAGACATGACGACATTTTCAGAGCGTAACTCAGCAGCGAGCCGCTTTTGCCGCGCTCGACGGCTGAGGCTGTCTGCCATTCAAGCATTTTTTTATGTGAGATAAGCTGCCTGTACACGCTGCGAACTATGGCGTCGAGCGTTATATAGGCTATATACGGCAAAATGAGCGCATTATACAGCGGCAAGCGCCATGCGCCGAGTTTTTCAAGAAGCATACCCTTTAAGTCGCGTTCTCCTCTGTGTGCGATTATGCTCTCATGCATGGAGCAAACGTCCGCGGCGATGTCGAAAAGCAGCGCGAGAATGCTCAAAAATATGACATATCCGCTGCAAAAAGCGATGCCGAGTACGAGGGAGGCAAGAACGGCAGGGGAGAAGAGACTACGCAGAATGTTGTCTGCAATTTTGCTCTTTGAAAGCCTGCTTAACGGGTTTTTTATGTTTGTGTCCGATGCATCCTTTATAAAGCGCCGAATGTATGGCAAAAGCTGCCAGTCGCCGCGTATCCAGCGATGGCGTCGCTTTTGATAAGATATGAGCGTAGACGGCTCCGAATCATACAGCGCGACGTCGTTCAAGAGCCCCGCGCGTGCGAAGCAGCCCTCAAGAAGGTCGTGACTCAAAACACTGTTGTCCGATATCCTGTAGTCAAGCGCCGCCTTAAATGCGTGTACGTCGAATATTCCCTTACCGCCGAATATCCCTTCGCCAAACGTATCCTGGTGAAAATCCGAAACGGCGCTGCTGTAGGCGCACACGCCGCAATTATACGAAACTATGCGTGAAAACGGCGTTTTCTCCGCGCCGGACACGGTCGTTTCCATACGCGGCACAATCATCCCGTAGCCATCGATGACGAGCCCTATGCTGTCGGCGGCGGGCTTGTTGAGCGGATGCATCATTGCGCCGACGAGCTTTGAAAGCGTTTCGCGCGGCATGACGGTATCAGCGTCTAAAGTGACGCAGTATTTGATGCCGTCCGGAAGCCCGGATGGCGCACAAAGCTCAAAGCTTCCCATGTCCCCGTCCTCAATGAGGCGAACGAGCTCTATTATTGCTCCGCGTTTGCGCTCATAGCCCATCCAAACCGAGTCGTGCCTGTTCCACTGCCTTGCGCGGTGGAGATAAAAAAAGCGCGGTGTATCAAAGCCGTATTTGGCATTTAGGTCAGCAATCATTTCCGATGCGGATTTGAGGACTTTATCTTCTTCGTCCGTCTTTTGTTCACTTGAATCCGGAAAATCACCAAGCACGGCAAAGCAGCATTCGTCGAGGGGATTCGATAAATAATGCGTTTCGATCCGCTCTATGCTTTTTTCGACGGCTTCGGACGACGTTATAAGAACGGGCACTACGACAAGCGTTCGGTTTTCGGCGCCGACGCTTTTGCCCACCGCTATGCGGGGTATGCTGCGCGGCTTGGTGAAGCGCGTCGATAGCCTTATATAAACCATGTCAGCTATGAAGAGCGACGGTATTATGCACAGCAGAAACGACGTGAGGCCGTACATAAGCGACGGTACGATGAAAATAAGCGCAATAAGGCATTTTATGACGAACATCCGCGCGACTTTTTCATCAGTGCTTACTGTCCTGCGCTCGTCATCAGGACGGATGCGCGAATATAATTTTTCAACTCCCTTGTCTATGAGGTAGTAGCCGACGTGGCCATGGCTGCCTTCGCCGCCTTCGCAAAGCTCGACGGCTCTCTTGGCTACGGCTGTTTCTGCGACGCCCAACTCGTCGGCAATGCGTGAAACGACGCCCCTGTAGTATGCACGCCCCGAAGCGTCCATTTGGTTGTATATCGCATCTGCGCGCAATATGCCTTCCACAGAACTCAGTGATTCAAAAACCTCGTCAAAATCCATACTTTCTATGGCGCACAGACTTCGAATTATGTTTGAAAGCAAGAGCCTCTGCTTCGTGCGGCAGGATCTTTCGGAGCTTATTATGTCTTCGGTGTTGAAATCATCTCGTTTCAAGCAGTCCTCGAGTATTTCGACAGCCTTATAGTTGTCGTTTTCCGAAAGACGCGTATAAAGCCGCTCTACGAACGTGCGGTTGCGGCGCGGCGCTGCTTTTGAGATAACTGCGGATATTTTTTTGCGCCCTGCGTCTGCATCGGCGTTTATAATCTCGGCTGCGGCATCGGCGGATTCGCTTTGGCGTATCCATGACAGGCAATCGTCGGCCGTTTGCGCCGCAAGCTTTATCAATGCGAGCGTCAGCATGGTGGAAAGCGAGTACACCTCTTCAGTGTTCAGCGGACTTGCGGCCTGGAAAGCGTTTACATAGAGCTTGAGCGTGTCCTCGTCAACAATGCCGTTCCTGTGGCCGACTATTTCGGCGGCAATCATATATGCGCGCGGCAGTCCTGTGCGCTCGCCCTCGGCGCAGACGGGCAGACGCTTCGAGAGAAGTATTTTTTGTGAATCCTCGAGCGATGCCATTGCTTTTTCGATTACATAAAAATTATCCGCGAGCATTTCCGCGCACGGCGTGACCTCACTGCCGCGAGACGAGAGCTCGGTTATGGCTTTATAGGCGGTTACGAGCGTTTTGTAATCGCCGCCCATGCTTGGGAAGAAGCGCTCGTCGCTGCGTTTTCGTTTTCTTATTCCCGTCTGTGACATGCTGAAAGCGTATCTTTCAAGCTCGTCGGGCTCAAGATATACGCCGTTTAATCCAAAGTATGTTTTTTGCATTATGCCTCCATAGTAAGCGCATTTTACCGTCTTGCATTGACGATTTCGATAAGCTCGGCGATAAAGTCTGCGATTATCGGCAGATGACTCTGTGCGATACGCTGGAGTATGTATATCAGCAGCGCGCCGAGCAGAACGAAGCCAACGGCGTTGCCGAATCCGCGCAGTAGGCCCGAGATGAAGCTGCGCTTGAATATGCGCTTGTTGTCGCATACATAAGCGATATAGTCGTAGAAGTTTGACCTCTCGAGCTTTGAAGCAATGTCATTCAGGAGCCTGTGCATCGAACGAAGCTGCGCGTCGCGCGTATTGCCGCATTTTTGCTGTGCTTCATGACGAATAGTATTTGCTGAATTAAGCTTCATATTCCGCCAAGTGCGTGTACGCCGCTTTTATGAGTGAAGGGTTCGGTGCCTGCGCCGCCGAGCGCAAGGTCAACTATTTCGCCTATGTCTTGAACATATCTTACCAAAGGCGCTGCGTCGGGCAGGGGTTCGTCCTTGTTTTCGTAAGGTATGATTATCATATGAGCGCCCGCTGCCGCAGCGGCTTCTGCCTTTTCGCGCACTCCGCCAACGCCGCGAACATCGCCGTGCATCGTTATTTCACCCGTGAGGCATATCTTGCCGCATATACTTCTGCCCGTTACCGCGCTCAGATATGCGGCGATAAACGCTGCGCCTGCGCTCGGCCCGTCAACGAGCGTACCGCCGGGAATATTGAAGCGGATGTCATAATCCTTGAAATCTATGCCGAAGCGTCTTTTCGCCGCTGTCAAAACATTGTCCAGTGACGAAACGATGCTGCTTTTCCGCCTTATCCGACGAGAGCGCATGTCGATTTCCTCTTCTTCAATGACGCCGGTTATGTCGAGGCGGCCCGTACCGCTTGGAACAGACGTTGCGCTGCATTCTATCTCTATAACGGTTCCGCCCGCCATTCCGCTTGAAACGCCCAGCCCGAACGAGGTGCCGGGTTTTGAAGAGTCGGGCAGGCAGCCCGCAAAGCGTCTTTGATAACGGCAGGTTTTGGCTACCCATTCAATGTCGCTTTTGCGTATGCCGGCGCGGCCGTCCATGTGCGCCGCGCCGCCGGCGAGCTGTAAAATGTTTACGGCGTCACGGCCGGAGCCTGAATACGAGGCACAGCAGGAGGCGGCTTCATCTGTAATGACGCAGCCGAGACGTTCAACGGCGCCGTAAACTATTTTTTTCAGATCGTTCGGCGAAAGGCCGTTAAAGAATATTTCGACGCAGCGAGAGCGAAGCGCAGACGATATTTCTTCGGGCAAACGCGTTGTCGCGCCCACGAGTCTGAAATCGGCAGGCATACCGTTTTGGAATATGTCGTGTATGTAGGCGGGTATGCTTTGGTTGTCCCTTGAATAGTAAGCGCTTTCAAAAAATACTTTTCTGTCCTCGAGCACTTTGAGGAGCTTATTCATCTGTGTCGGATGCAGCTCGCCTATCTCGTCGAGAAAGAGTATCCCACAATGCGCGCGGCTGACGGCGCCGGGCTTGGGCTGAGGTATACCCTGTGCGCCGTATGCGCCCGCGCCTTGATATATCGGGTCATGGACGGAGCCCATGAGCGGATCGGCAATGGAGCGTTCGTCAAAACGAGTACACGTTGCGTCGACCTCTATGAACTTCGATTTTTCGTCGAAGGGCGATTCGGGGTTTTTGCGCGCTTCCTCAAGAACAAGTCGCGCCGCGCATGTTTTGCCGACGCCCGGCGGGCCGTATATCAGGACGTGCTGAGGATTCTTGCCGCAAAGCGCCGCCTTGAGAGCCCGAATACCCTCGTCCTGACCTACTATGTCGCAAAGGGAGGAGGGACGAGAAAGCTCGCAGAGCGGGATGCTCAACGAACGGGCGCGGGCCGTTCTGAGCTCCGAAAGCTCTTTTCCGTTGTCCTCCTTTTTTGCAAGAATGCGCTGCTTGGTTGATGGTGCGTTATGACGCCGACGCGATATGACGAGTATTATAAGCGCGGTCAAAGCCGCCTGCGCCGCTGCCAAAATGAAGTATTTCATAAAAAACCTCCGACACATACCGTTTTTGGATAGTATGTGCCGGAGAAGGCCTTATGCTTGGGTTTTATCAATGTTATTTAGCGGATTTGCTTACATTGTTTTCCTATGCGCTAACCGAGTTGTCAGCCTTGGATTCCGCTTCTTTTTTCATGTTTTCTTTGTAGTTGTCAACGGCGGCCTTTACTGCTTCTTCGGCCAGCACGGAGCAGTGAAGCTTTACGGGCGGCAGACCTTCGAGCGCCTCGACGACGGCCGAATTTGTCAGCTTAAGGGCATCGTCAACGCTTTTGCCCTTTATAAGCTCTGTCGCCATCGACGACGTAGCTATGGCCGCGCCGCAGCCGAACGTCTTAAAACCGACGTCCTCTATGATGCCGTCGTCGTTGACCTTGATAAACATCTGCATTATATCGCCGCACTTTGCGTTGCCGACCGTGCCGACGCCGTTAGCGTCCTTGACTTCGCCCATGTTGCGGGGATGAGTGAAGTGATCCATTACTTTTTCGGTATACATAGCGTTTCCTCCTAACTATAATCAGGTAAAATCAATAAACTGTTCCTGCGGGTACGAGCGGAGACATGTCGCGGAGACGTTTTACTGTCTTGGTGAGCGTCTCAAGAACATAGTCAACTTCCTCGTCCGTTGTCATATCGCTGAGCGTCAGCCTGAGAGAGCCGTGAGCTATCTCGTGGGGTATGCCCATTGCGAGAAGAACATGCGACGGGTCAAGCGAACCCGATGTGCAGGCCGAACCGCTCGAGGCGGCAATGCCGTTTATGTCAAGCATAAGAAGTATCGATTCGCCTTCGATATAACGTATGCTGAAGTTGACGTTCTGGGGAAGCCTCTGAGTAGGATGGCCGTTGAGCTTCACGTGCGGTATATTCTTGAGTATGCCGCTTATGAGCTTATCGCGAAGCGCTGATACGCGCGCCATGTCTGCGGACATGTTTTTATGCGCACGCTCAATTGCGGCGCCAAGCCCGACTATGCCTGCCACGTTCTCAGTGCCGGCTCTTCTCTTTCTTTCCTGTGCCCCACCGACTATGACCGGTTCAAGCACTATGCCTTTTCTGCAGTAGAGAGCGCCAATGCCCTTCGGACCGTGGAATTTATGCGCCGATATGGACATAAGGTCTATATTCATGGCTCTTACGTCTATAGGGATGTGGCATACGGCCTGAACCGCATCGGTGTGGAACAAAACATTTCTTTCGCGGCAGAGTGCGCCTATTTCGGCGATAGGCTCTATAGTCCCGACTTCGTTGTTTGCAAACATTACGGTTACGAGTAGGGTATCATCACGCATCGCAGCCCTGACCTGCTCGACGCTTATAAGTCCATCTTCATCGACGGGCAGATATGTGACCTCGTAGCCTTCCTTTTCGAGCGCTTCGCATGTGTGGAGAACCGCGTGATGCTCTATCGCCGTCGTGATTATATGCTTGCCCTTCTTGGCGTATTTATGAGCCACGCCTTTTATGGCCATGTTATCGGATTCAGTGCCGCCCGCGGTGAAGAATATTTCATCGGGAGAGGCGTTTATGGCGGCGGCAACCTGATTGCGCGCGTGTTCCACACCCTCGCGCGCTTCGCGCCCGAAAGCGTGAACGCTCGAAGCATTGCCGTAGATGTCGGTAAGGTACGGCATCATTGCGTTGAGCACATCGGGGCTCAGCTTTGTGGTCGCCGCATTGTCCATGTAAACTTTCATTGATTTTTCACCCATTCCGTTTGAATTTTATAGTCGTCCGTCATGTCCTTGAGAGTTGTTGACGAGAGCACATCGTTTATCTTTTGCTGTAGCTTGAGCCATACGGGGCGAGCGGAGCAGCTGCAGGCGTTTTCGCAGTCAACCCGCTCTGAACTCACGCAGTCAACGAGAGTAGTGCCTTCAAGAACAGACAGTATATCGAGAACGCTTATGAGCTCGGGGGCGCGCGTCAGTGAATAGCCGCCTTGCGCTCCACGCGTTGCGGCGACAAGCCCTGCCTTTTTCAGGGAGGCCATTATCTGTTCGAGATAAGGTTCGCTTATTCCCTGAAGCTGAGCGAGCGCAGCTATGCTCACAGACGAAATGCCGTATTCCATGGCAATGTCTACCATTGCCTTTAGACCATAGCGCCCTTTTGTCGTAAGCTTCATGCCGTGTCCTCAATTCCTACCTTTTTGATAGGATTAGTCTATCATTCTTTTTTATACTTGTAAAGTAATTCCTACTAAAATACAAGGATATACTTTTTGTTTTTTGACCCAAAGTGACAAAAAACGTGCCGGGAACACGGTGCGGCGCTTTTGACAAACAATATATTTGTAATGTATAATCATAAAATAACAGACAGGAGGCGATTTTTATGGAGACAAGACCGTATGTATCATGGAAGCTTATCGGCAATTTTATGACCGATGCATTTAAGGCGGTTGGAGTGCCGGAGGAGGACGCGAAGCTTTGCGCCGATGTGCTTATGGAAAGCGACAGGCGCGGCATAGAAAGCCACGGTGTGAACCGATTCAAGCCCATATATATAGATAGGATAAATATCGGAATACAAAAGCCTGTGACGCAGATAGAGCTCATTAAGGAGACGCCGACTACGGCGGTGTTCGATGCGCATGACGGCATGGGCATGGTTGTTTCGCATCACGCCATGCAGACGGCAATAGATAAGGCTAAAAAATACGGTATGGGAATGACTGCGGTCAGAAACTCCACCCATTACGGCATCGCAGGCTATTATGCAACGATGGCGACAAAGGAGGGAATGATCGGCATAACCGGTACGAACGCGCGCCCATCGATAGCTCCCACATACGGCGTAGAGAACATGCTCGGCACAAACCCGCTTACGATAGGGCTGCCCACGGACGAGGAATTCCCGTTTGTGCTCGACTGCGCAACGTCGATAACGCAGAGAGGGAAAATAGAGTATTTTGCCAGAAACGGCAAAGACACGCCCGCCGGAATGGTCATAGGCAAAAACGGCGAGGCGCTGACTGACAGCGAACAGATACTCGTCGACCTGACTACTGGCGACGCAGCGCTTGCGCCGCTTGGCGGCATAGGGAGCGAGCTTGCGGGCTATAAGGGTTACGGCTACGCGACGGTCGTTGAGGTGCTCAGCGCGGCGCTTCAGGCGGGCAGCTACATGAAGATGCTGACAGGTATTGATAACGGCAAACGTGTGCCGTATCATCTCGGGCATTTCTTTATTGCAATCGATACGGAGGCCTTTGTCGGCAGGGAGTCGTTTAAGAAAACGTGCGGCGACATACTGCGTGCGCTTCGTGCGTCGGCAAAGGCGCCCGGACATGACAGAATTTATACGGCAGGCGAGCTTGAATATGAGAAATGGCTTGAGCGCAGGGATAAGGGCGTACCCGTGGGGGAAAGCGTACAAAAGGAGCTTATTGAGGTCCGCGATGCGCTGAAGCTTCCATATAAGTTCCCATTCGAAAATTAGGTTACTTTTTGACACTCTTATGATATAATGACAGCGATCCCTGTGGGGGTCGCTATCTTCGAAAAAACGGGGGAAATATGCGTCGATTTTGTAAGAAACTGACTATAATAGCGCTTGTTGTGCTGTTGGCAGCGTGCGCTGCGATAGCTTGGGCGGATGTCGGCAGCTTTTCAGGCGATTCCGATTGGGGCGGAGGTTCCGACTGGGGCGGAGGTTCCGACTGGGGCAGCTCCGATTGGGGAAGTTCGGATGACGACTATAATTGGGGCAGCGGAACGACAAGCGACTATTACAGCAATTCGAGCGGAGGCAATTCAGATGGCGGCGGTTTTGGATGGGTAATAGCGGCTATTGTCGTGGTTATCATTGCCATAGCTACGTCGAGGAGCAAAAAGAATAAATCCGCAAAAACTTCGGTTACGATACCTACCGTGAGCGCACCGCAGAATCTTAAGCCCATGAGCGAGTTTGCCGCGATAGATCCGCTCTTTAACGAAAGCGAGTTTAAGGAAAAGCTCTCGAACCTCTATGTGCGTATGCAAAACCAGTGGACTGCGAAGGATTTCGAACCAATGCGCCCCTACTTCACGGACGCCATGTATGCTCAGTTTGCGCGTCAGCTTGAGCAGATAAAGGCTGCGGGTCAAACGAATTACGTTGAGCGGATATCAGTGCTTTCCGTGGACTGCATGGGATTTGCACAGGATGAAACAAACAATTCGATAGTTGCGCGCATAACCACGAGAATAGTGGATTATACCGTGAATGACGCCAGCGGGGAAGTCGTAAGCGGCAGCAAGACAAAGGAAAAATTCCTGACGTACGACTGGACGCTGATACGCGCTAAGGATGTCATGACGAAGGAAAATGCCGACGTAGAGTCGACATCGTGCCCGCACTGCGGCGCGCCGCTGCAAATCAATCAGTCATCGCTATGTCCGTATTGCGGAAGCGTTGTGACGATAAATGCGGCGGACTGGGTGATATCTTCGATTAAAGGTATATCTCAGCGCACGGCATAAATATAAGGACGATGCGAGCGGTCGTTGCCTATGCAGCGGCCGCTTGAGACTGTCGAAAAAGTGGCTGAACGCCACTTTTTCGAGCTTTTACGGGTTTCGCCTCTCGCATTCGCTCCCGGGCGGCGAAACCCGCAAAGTACGAAAACCTCCGGGTTTTCATCCGTTCTGGCGCACATGTCGTCAGAGCCGGATTGAACATAGGGGGCTGCGGCCCCTTATCAACCCAGTGGTTTATCGACAGGCTGGAGCGGTCGTTGCCTATGCATCGGTCGCTTAGCTTATCAAAAATCAATGCGGGACGCTTTGATTGCGTCCCGCACAGCATATAACAAGTCCGCTATCCGATGGGCACATTCCGATATTCGGATTACTTCAGCCTAATGCCGTATATCTTTGAAGCGCGCGTGCCTATAACGATCATGTTGTTGAATGCAGCGGGTGAAGCTTCAAAATTGCCTTCGAGCTGCAGCGAATCGAGCAGTATTCCGTTGCGAGCGTCAATAAGGTACATTTTTCCGCTCGAATCAAATGTGACGACATAGCCGTCCCCGCTGTCATCATAGAGAACTATCGGGGACGAGTAGCTGTATCTGTCAAGGTTAAACACCCACTTCTTTTCGGCGGTGGTCTTATCGTAAGCGACGAGCGTTCCGCGCGTAGGAGTATCCACCGTCATTGCGTACGAAACGAATATAAGGTCTGAAACGTTGTTTTTGCCGAGCGCGGATGTCGTTTGGACGCCGCCCGAAACGTTATCGCGCGTGCATCGATAACCTTCATCCTTCCAGATGATTTCGCCCGTGAGCGCGTTTATCTTCCAGAAGGGTATATTGGCGATGTTGTTGCCATCCACCGTCCAGTGCGCCGATGTACCTATGTATATGTAGCACTCTCCCTTGTCCTCGTTGATTTCGAAAATCGGCGTGTTGTTCGTGTCGTCAAGCACATCCTGCATCCATATGGTCTCCATCGTATGCATGTCGATGCAGAAGAGATTGCCTGCGTTATCAGCGACATACATATAGTGCCTCCACATGACGGGGCTTGACTCGAAGCCGAGCCAATAGGATGAGCTTCCGCCGCTGCGAGTCCTTTCGGTGGTATAGCGCCATTTTAGAATATTGCTCGGGTTTATGGATATGGTGCCCGCCTGCTTGTCGTAAACAGTGTTGAGCTTGAATCTGTATATAATTCCGGATTCCGAGGCGTAGGTGACGCTGTCGCTTTCGGCGTGAACGAGCGTGGCGCCGTCGTATGCCTTAAAGCCCCTGAGCGCGTACGAGTCTCCTGCGCCGTAGCTATAGAGCACGGAGCCGTCGATAAGGCTGAATATGAGGTTAGGTGCGGCGCCGTTAGGACCCGAGTCGCCCGCGCCGACGTAGAGGAGCGGATATCCGCGCGGATCTATAGCGCCCGAGCCTTTGAACGCCCACTTACCGTTTATATGATTGCGTGTAAAGCTTCCGTCGTCAAGATCGAGAAAGTAGATGTAGCTGTTTTCGGTGGCGTAGATTATCTCTGTCAGCCCTTCTTTGCTCTTCTTTTCGGGGAAGATGTTCATAATGTTGACGGTGTCTTTATCCCATTGCGCAATCAGCGGCTGGCCTGTCCATCCGCAGCCGAACCAAGCGCCGCTTGCGCTGCCTTTGGCGATGCTTCCCGGTATATCTTTTGTCCATACAAGCTCGAGCTTTTTTTCGGCAACGACCCCCGCCGTGCCGTATGTCGCATCGTCCCTGAAGTTGTTGCCTCTGAACGTAGTGACGCCTTTTACGGAGCTTGCGTATTCAGAAGCGTCACCGAAGACCGTATCGAAAGGCGAACGGTAGCTTTCGATATCGTTGCCGTCAAGATTCATGTCGAACCTGAGTCCCATTATGCTCGGTCGTGTCGATTCCGCGCCCGTGGGATCGCTTATCGGTATAGGCGTTGGGGTAGGCGCAGCGGATGGTTCCGTTGTATTGAGACTGCCGGTCCCGTCCGGAGTGGCGGTGTTTTGAACTATGTCTATGTGATGCGGCGAACTGCCGTCGCCCAAAAGCTTTACGGCGACGACTATTAAGACTGCAACAGCTATGATAGCAGCCAAGAACACGAAAAAACGAGGCTGTATCCTGCGCTGTCTCTTCTTTGAAGTATAATTCATTTCAGAACCCCTTAACTATTGATAAAAATCATATGTCATTATACCCGATTCCTTTGTTTTGCTCAAGTAACTTTAAGCCTTATGTCTGCGTTTTTACAGAAAGCGACATGTTAATTGCAAAATACTATAATCAAATAAAAAATATAATCGTTTTTTTATAAAAACGCTTTACAAATATTAAAGCATGTTGTAAAATTCAAATGTCAATTGTTGGAGGCCGATGTTATTTTTTATCGACCGGATATAACTGAACGATGACGTGTGCTTTCGGGCGATCTCAGCAAGTTAGGGTATAATTTGGCAATCCCTTTCAGTGAGCGTATTGTGCGTATTCTATCGAGCCGGATTCAACCGTATCGTCCTTGTTAGCGCGATACTTGTTTTGTTTTTATTGGTGTCGCACATGGAGAAAAGGGGGTGTGTGTCTTCTATAAGTGAGTTTTAGACGCGAAAGCGAAAAAGTTGTTGTTAAAAGAAAACTAAAGAGTTTACAGAAAACAGGGGGCTAAAAATGAAACTTTTTAAGAAAATTGCTGCTATGACGGTTATGGCTATGTGCGTTGCTTTTTGCTGTGTGTTTACATTGGCTAAGAGTACGTCGAATCCCACGAGGTGCTATCATCCGCTATATGTTACCGAAGAGAGGATAACATATAGGTTTATGTCAGCGACTGAATGCGAGAAGACCGTTTATCAGAAGGGTTATTGCTTTAACTGCAAACGCAATGAAGAGAGGACAACCATAACAACTCACAGCCACGATATTAACTTGTCGCGCGCCGATTGCGATGGAACGACACAGTTATGGTACTATACATGCAGCAATTGCCACTGGCTAAAGGAAATCAAAGAGGTTATATGCCCCAATGGCCCGCACAGCCCCGGCGTATGCTCAATGCTCCCGGTCAGCTATGATCACGATGTCGAAAAATAATGTAATGGCAAACTCATAAATATTGCAGGCAAAGGTCGGCGCTTGGAAATCGTTCGAATCGAACGCATCGAGCGGCCGATCTTTTGCCGCGCATATTTTTGCCGGCAAGGGGCAGGTTTGCTGCATATATCAGGTGCGCACAAGCTAAGATAATATTGATTTTAAGATTACCATGTTATAATATATGGTAAATGACAGCAAAGGATGGGCAAGAATGGATAGTCTGCGAGCCGAAAAATACAAACGCTTCCTTCTGGGGTTTGCGTTTGTCGGAGCTGTAGTTGCAATACTTTTCGTTACCGCGCGGTATCTTTTCCCTGTGCTTTTGCCGTTCATAATCGCTTTTATATTCGCGTCGATATTGAAGCCTATCATAATGTTCCTCAACGGAAAACTGAGGTTTAACAGACGGGTAGCAGCAGTGCTTGTCGTCGCGCTTTTTTATATTATCGTTTTTGCCGTGATTTCGTTTGTTGGCGTTAAGATATTCATTGCCATAAAGGGCTTTGTGGTAAAAATGCCGGAGATTTATCAGGATAGCATATCGCCGTTCCTGACGCGTGTATTCGAAGTCGTTGACAGATTTTTTATGGAGGCGAATCCGGATGGAGTAGGCGCAATGGATGAACTGGCGTCCGGTATAACCGGCTCGCTCGGTGCGCTTGTTTCCGATATGTCAAAGACGCTCCTGAATTATATAACCGCGCTCGCGGCGAGCATACCCGAACTCCTTCTCAAGCTCCTTATTCTTGTTATATCGACGTTTTATATGGCGCTTGACTATAGGGCGATATCGAATTTCATCATGCGCCAATTCTCCGATAAGACGCGCGTTCTTATAACGGATATACGGATGACGCTGTCAAAGACGGTTGGAAAGTATATCAGATCGTATGCGCTTATACTCGTTATAACATTTGTTGAGCTGTCGATAGGCCTGCTTATCGTTGGCATAGATAACGCGGTGCTTGTCGCGGCGGGTATAGCGATAGTAGACATATTCCCGGTGGTAGGCAGCGGCACAATACTCATACCATGGACGATAATCTGCCTTGCTACGGGTAAGATCGGGCGCGGCATAGGGCTCGGCGTGGTGTACATAATAGTAACGGTAATAAGAAACATAATCGAACCGAGGATAGTAGGCCAGAATATAGGCGTACATCCGCTGGTTATGCTGATATGCATAATACTCGGCATATACCTGTTCGGCGGCATGGGACTGTTTATTGTGCCGCTGGGCGCCGCGATAATTAAGAGCCTCAACGACAGGGGCAAGATACATCTTTATAAATAAACCTTGCATTTAGTTTCTCGACGCTTATAATTATATATGCGAAGAATTCAAGGGGAAACGGTATGTATATCGTGGTCGGGCTCGGTAATCCGGGCAGAGAGTATGCCAAAACAAGGCACAACATAGGCTTTATGGCCATTGATAAGCTTGTTGACAAGTATGGGGCGCCAAACGTTAAAAAGGCGCATAGAGCAATTGTCGGCGAGACGCGCATAGCGGGCGAAAGGGTTGTGCTTGCGAAGCCGCAGACTTTCATGAACCTTTCGGGCCAAAGCGTGGTGGAGCTTATGAACTGGTACAAGGCGGAGCACAGCGAGCTTGTCGTAATATGCGACGACATAGATCTGCCTATAGGCAGCATAAGAATACGAGAGCACGGGAGCGCGGGTACGCATAACGGAATGAGAAACATAATCTATCTTTTGGGTTATGACGATTTTACGCGCATACGCGTCGGGATAGGGGCTGCCGGCGGAGAAGGGAACCTGATATCGCATGTCCTGGGGACGCCGAGCGACGACGATATGAAACTCCTTGACGCGGCGCTCGACGATGTTGTCGGAAGCGTAGAGCTGATATGCCGTGGCGACGTATCGAAGGCGCAGGCGCTCTACAATAAAAAAGGCAGGACGCTCAAAAGGGAACGTGAGCGCGCAAAAGAAGCGGCCGAAGAGATGCGGACGGAGGAATAGATGACGCATCCCATATTAAAAGCACTGCACGGAAGCGAAGAATACCGCCGTTTGTCGGAAACGTTGAGGCAAAACGGCGGTTCTTTAAGCATATACGGACTACTTGACGCACACAAGACGCATATGTCGGCTGCGCTGATGAGCGACCTTGAGCGTCAGCTCATATATATTGCGCCGAGTGAAGCGTCGGCGCTGCGGGCGTATGACGAAATATCAAAATACATAGAGAAAACATATCTTTTCCCGGCGCGAGACATATCGCTTACAGCGAAAACATACGCCTCGTCGGGCGGCATACAGCAAAGACGCATAGAGGCGCTTTGTGCGCTTCTCGGCGGCGAAAGCTGTGCTGTAGTCGCTTCCGCAGAGGCACTGATACAAAGACTGACGCCGCCGGATGTCATAAATTCGCATAGGATGAGCTTTATGACGGGCGACGAATATGACCCGAACGAGCTTATGGAGCGACTGATGTACGCGGGCTATGAGCGTATGGATATGTGCGAAAGCAAGGGACAGGCGGCGGTGCGCGGCGGATATGTCGACGTTTTTCCGCCGACTTGCGCTTATCCTGTCAGAATAGAATTCTTTGACAATGAAATAGATACGATGCGCGAGTTTGATCCGCTGACGCAGCGCTCGATACGGAACGTAAACCGTGTCGATATAACGCCGTCGACGGAAACGCCGTACGATATGCTGACGCTTAAGCGCGCAGCGGCACAGCTTAAAGGAGCGGACGCACTTTCAGAAGAACGAGAGCTTCTCGAAAACGGCGTGATGCCTCAAAATTCGCTTAATCTCCTGCCGTTTCTGTACGACGAGCCGTATCTTTTAACGGACTATGCGCAAGACGGCGCACTTGTGGTGATAGACGAACCTCCGCGCGTAGAGGAAAGCATGTCGGTCGCGCAGATGATGTTCGCTGAGAACGCAGGTGCGCTTATGAGCTCCGGGCAGGTTCACTCGAAGCAGACTGAGCTCGTGATGCATCACCAGCACGTTATTGCGGCGCTTGATACGCAAAGAACGGCGATGATGTTTTCGCTAACGCGCTCATATAACACGATTAAGCCAAAATCGCTGTTCAACTTTACCGTTCGTTCCGTACCGAAGTATTCAAGCGGCGATGAGGCGCTCAGGGACGACATACTCCATTGGCGAAAAAACAACGAGAGCGTGCTGATATATGCGGGCGCACAGTCGCGGCGCGTGGCCGAAAGGCTTGCGGATATCGGAATCGATGCGGCGGAAACGGATGACCTGACACGCGACGTCGTGCAGGGCGAGCTGCTCATCGTAGGCAAGTCGCTCGCGCGCGGGTTTGAATATCCCGAGATAAAACTTGTGCTTCTCACCGAGGAGGAGCTTTACGGCACATCTTCATACAGGACGACGCCTGCGAAGAAAAAACGCAAGCAGCTCGCTTTTACTGAGCTTGCCGTCGGAGACCTCGTGGTTCACGAGGTACACGGAATAGGCAAATTCACCGGTGTTGAAAAGATGGAGGTTTCGGGCAAAACACGGGACTACCTGAAGATACAATATGCGGCGGGCGATGCGCTGTATATACCTACGGATCAGCTCGACCGAGTGCAGAAATACATAGGTGCGGACGATGAGGCGCCCAAGCTGTCGCGGCTCGGTTCGCAGGAATGGCAGCGGACGGTTGCGAAAACGCGAGAGAGCGTAAAGAAGCTTGCGTTCGACCTGTTAAAGCTCTATGGAGAGCGAGCGTCGAAAAAGGGACATTGTTTTGCGCCCGACACGCCGTGGCAGGTTATGATGGAGGAAAGTTTTCCGTACGAGGAGACGCCCGACCAGCTAACATGTATACAGGAGATAAAGGCTGATATGGAAAGCCCGAAGGTCATGGACAGACTTTTGTGCGGCGACGTGGGCTACGGCAAGACGGAGGTGGCGCTGAGGGCGGCATTCAAGGCCGTAATGGACTCGATGCAGGTGATTTTTCTCGTACCGACCACAATACTTGCTCAGCAGCATTACAACACGGCAGTGTCGCGTTTCGCGGGCTTCCCCGTGACGGTCCGGCTTTTGTCGCGTTTTAAGACGGAAAAAGAGGTAAAGCTCATTAAAGAGGAGCTTGCTTCGGGAAAAGCCGATATGGTTGTGGGGACACATATGCTTTTGAGCGACGGCATTAAGTATAAAAATGCCGGTCTGCTTATAATCGATGAAGAACAGAGATTTGGTGTTGGCCATAAGGAACAGATTAAGAACCTGAAGAGCAATCTCGACGTGCTGACGCTTACCGCGACGCCCATACCGCGTACGCTCCATATGTCGATGACGGGCATACGCGATATGTCGGTTATAGAAACCCCGCCTGAGCAGCGATACCCCGTGCAGACATATGTGATGGAGTATCAGCCGAACGTGGTCAGAGAAGCGATACTTAAGGAAACGGGCCGCGGTGGACAGGTGTATTTTGTCTATAACCAGGTTAAGAACATGGACAGCTTCGCCGAGCGGCTAAGTCAGCTTATGCCGGAGGTGCGCATAACGTACGCTCACGGCCAGATGAGCGAGAGAATGCTTGAGAAAACGATGCTTGCGTTCATGAACCGCGAGTATGATGTGCTTTTGTGCAGCACTATAATCGAAAGCGGGCTTGACATAACAAACGTGAATACAATAATCGTTTACGATGCCGATAAACTCGGCCTTGCGCAGCTATATCAGCTTAGGGGCAGAGTCGGACGCGGCTCGCGGCTTGCGTACGCTTATCTTATGTTCGGCAAGTCGAAGGTGCTGAGCGAAGTGGCCGAAAAACGGCTGAGCGCGATAAGAGAGTTTACGCAGTTTGGCTCAGGCTTCAAGATAGCCATGCGAGACCTTGAGATACGCGGCGCGGGAAACATACTTGGGCCGGAACAGCATGGATTTATGGCGGCGGTAGGGTATGACCTTTACTGTAAGCTTGTCGACAGGGCAATGCGGGAAGCAAAGGGCGAGCAGATACCCGCAACGTTCGAAGCGTCGGTGACTATTCCTGTCGATGCGAATATACCGGAGACATATATAAGCAGCGAGCGCGAGCGGCTTGAAATGTACAGGCATATTGCCCTGATAGCCGACAGGGACGATATGAACGACGTGCAGGATGAACTCATTGACCGCTATGGCGACATCCCGCAGGAGGTGCAGAACCTGCTTGACATATCGCTTATAAAGGCGCGCGCTTCGAAGGCGTTTATAGAAAAGCTGACAGTAGCTCCGGGCGAGGTTAAATTCGTGTTCGCAGACGGCGCACCCGTTGATTCGCTGAAGCTAATTGAGCTTTCAAAGCGCATTAAAGGCGCCAGAATAGAGAGCGCCGGGGGAACTACGCTCACGATTCGGCAGAAAAAGGTCTCCGCCGAGGCAATCAAGCGCTCTCTTTTACAAATTGTTCATGCACTCGAAGATTGCATACTGAAATAAACATGGTATAATTATGCGATGACAATGCTAAATACGAAAGGGAATACAATGAAAAAACTTGTAAGCATTCTTCTTAGCGCTGTTTTTGCGCTTTCCTGTGCGCTCATGCTTGTTTCGTGCAGCACTGAGCCGAAGGACGATATCGATCTCACAAAAGTAATAGCATCGGTAGGCGACAGAAAAATAACGCTCGGCGAATACAAGACGATGTTCGATATGTATATCAAAATGTGGGCGTCATACGGCTACGACCCTACGAGCGACGAGGAGAGTATGAACGAATTCAGAAATATGATAATGGATCTGCTTGTGTCAAACATGGTTGTTCTTTATCATGGCGAAAAGGACGGCCTTTTCGAGCTTAACGATGAACAGCAGGCCGAACTCGACGCAATGATAAAGGAAGAAATCGACGGACTGCATGAGTATTATCAGGACATAGTTTCGAGCGAGGAGAACGTCGAGGATACGGACAAAAGAATCGAGGAGCTTATACTCGAGGAGGCTGCCTATTACGGGCTTACAGACATAAAGACGGTAGAAGAGTATGAGGAGTATCTTAAGACGAGCATACGCGAGTCGTACTACAACGACATCGTAAAGGCCGAAGCAACAAAAGATATCGCGGCGAGCGACGATGAAGTCAGGGCGTGGTTTGACGACGGCGTTAAGGAGCTCAAGGAAAAATATAATGATGATCCCGGTTCGTATAAAGATGACAAGGAGTATTACGAGATGTACGGCGGCGATCCGGTTGTATACACCCCCGAAGGATACTTCAGGATGATGCATATACTCATAGCGCCCGAAGGCACGATAAGCGAAGAATATACGGCGCTTAAGGGTCAACTCGACGCGCTTATCACTGAGTATGGTAAGCTTGCTTTTGAGGATGCGCGTTCGGACGAGCCGAAGAACACTGAGCGCCTTGCCGAGATAATTGCGGAATACAACGAGAAGGAAGTCAAGGCGAACGAGCTGAGCGAGGAGTTCAACAAGGAAGCCAAGAAGAAGATAGAGCTTGCGTATAAAGAGCTCCAAGAGGGCAAAGCGTTCTCGGAGGTAATGAAAGAATACACTGAGGATGAGGATTTCATCAGCTTCGCCGACTACATGGAGAAGGGAATGCTCATAAGCAGGAACGAAAGCTATGTTGATTGGTCCGACAAGGTAAAAGAAGAGTTCTTTAAGCTTAAACAGGGCGAGTACTCCGAAGTGTTCTTCGATACGGACGGATACCATATCGTTTACTTTGTGTCCGTTGAAGAACCCGGCGAAGCGGACTTTGATAAATATAAGGATGTTATAGCCGAAAACATCAAAGAGAGCAACGCTGACGAGGAGTGGGAAAAGATTAAGAAGGAATGGTGCAGCGCCGAAGAGGTCATGATAGATTATGAGGCCATAAAGGCGATAAATAAGAGCGACGCCGCTGCGGCGTAAGCGGAGGGAAAATGCGTCTCGATAAGTATCTCAAAGTTTCGCGCATAATCAAGCGCCGCACTGTTGCAAACGACGCATGTGATTTGGGCCGCGTTATGATTAACGGCAAAACCGCAAAGCCGTCGAGCGAAGTCAAGATCGGCGATGTGCTCGACATACGACTGGGCTCGGGAACAATATGCGTTAAGGTGCTGAGTATACAGGAGCACGCACTTAAAAGCGATGCTAACCTCATGTACGAATTGATAAACAAATGATTCACGGAAAATATATATCCGCGATAGTGCTGGCGGCGGGCGCTTCGATGCGCATGGGGACGGATAAAACATCCATGTGCTTTTCGGGCGAAACGCCGCTTTCGCTGTGCGTAAAAGCGTTTGCCGAAGCCGGGGCAGACGATATCATAATAACTGTCTCACCAAATTCGCGGGAGCAGGCGGAGGCGCTTGCGCCGTGTGTTCAAACGCACGTCATAATCGCTGACGGCGGCGAAACGCGTCAGGAGTCCGTATACAGCGCATTGACAGCCTTGCCTGAACGCACGGAAATCGTGGCTGTTCATGACTGCGCACGATGCCTTGTGACTCAGGAAATAATAATGCGCACCGTTATGAGCGCCATTGAAACCGGGAGCGGCATAGCCGCATGCGGGTGCCGCGACACGGTGTTTGACGCGGATACGCTTGAACCTATTGACAGATCAAAGCTTATTTTGACACAGACGCCTCAATGTTTCGAGCGCGAGCTTATAGTCAGTGCATATGAAGCCGCAATGCGTGACGGAATAAGTGCCACGGATGATTGCACGCTTATAAAGCGGGCGGGGATCGAACCGAATTTTGTTGACTGTGGAATAATCAATCAAAAGCTTACGTTCGGGAGCGATAAAGAAGTGTTTGACGCAGTTATAGCTTCGCGCACGGCAAAACGCGAAACGCCGCGAACAGGCCTTGGCGAGGATACGCATAAGCTTGTTGAGGGCAGACGGCTTGTGCTCGGAGGCGTGGAAATTCCGTTCGAACTCGGTTTGCTCGGGCATTCGGACGCCGACGTGCTTATACACGCGATTATAGACGCGCTTCTTGGAGCGGCCGCATTGGGCGACATAGGGAGGCACTTCCCGGACAGCGATGAACAATACAAGGACATAAGTTCGATTGCTTTGCTCTCAAGCGTACGCGGATTGCTTTCAAAAGCGGGCTGCAGGCTTAACAACATCGACGCCGTGGTCGTTGCACAGAGACCGCGCCTTGCGCCATACATAGACGAGATGCGTTCCGTCGTTGCGCAGACGCTTTGTGTGCCCGTCGACGCCGTCAGTATCAAGGCGACGACTCCTGAACATATGAACGATGAGGGCCGATTGCTCTGCATTACGGCGCGGTGCGTGGCGTCGCTGGTGAAGGAGTAGGAGAATTTAATTATTGCTACACTCAGGCGGCGCGTAAGCGCCGCCTGAGTGTATAGCCATGCCGTATTGTGCGAGATCCACTTTGCTGCTCATGACGAGATTTAATTATAAGAAAACCTGCAATATTATAAACCGAAAACTGTGCCATGCTGTTAATTCTCATATCGAGGCTTGAGATTTCTGAGGCTTTATGTTCCGTCTGTAAAGTGGGTTTGCATGTGCCATTCCGACTATTAACAGAATTTCTGATGCCTGATAGCATCTAATCGTTTTTTGATGCTTCCTGAAGGAGGTGGTTCTGTTTAATTCTTAAAAATGAAGACATTGAGCTTATGTTCCGTTAATTAAGAAACATAAGCGCAAAGCAGAGAAAGGTGGTATACTTCAAAAGAATCTATCCATAATAGGGATGCTATGAATAGACTGGGCTACATACTCAAATCTGCCCGTGAGGATAATGATCTGACGCAGATACAGGTTATGAGGCTCACGGGTATAAACAACAAGACTTTGTCAGGGTATGAGAATAGCCTGGCAGAGCCTGATATCGACACGCTCGTAACTCTCTTTAAGCTATATGGGCTGTCGTTTGATAAAGCGTTCGGCATAGATACGGATAGCGCAAAAGCTCCGCCCGACCCTCTTAAAAAGCGATGGGACGATGCGTTTGAAGCGATACCGTTTGAGAAGCGCTCCGACACTCTGAACATTGTGGAGACAATGATAAAACTTATGGAAACGGTAGCATGAGGCGCACGGGAGATGCATATGCGTTTGGACGTCTCAAAAGTGGCTTGAAGCCGCTTTTTTGATGCTTATTACAGGTAGCTGCGAGACTACGAAAATCCCGTAAACGAAAAAAGACCGTTTAAGCGGTCTTGCATTTTCGTATATCACAAGCAGGGTGAATTATTTTGCCGCGAGCTTGACAGCCAACTGAGCCTTCTTGTGGTTTCCGGCGTTTCTATGGAGCACGCCCTTTGTGACAGCCTTATCAACTGTGCTGACAGCGTTGACATACGTCGCGTTGATAGCCTCTGCATCGCCTGAAGCCAAAGCGCTGTCAAACCTCTTTATAGCGGTCTTAACGCCGGACATAATCATGCGGTTGCGAAGGTTTTTCTTTTCGGTAACGCCAATGCGCTTGATAGCGGATTTATGGTTAGCCAAGTAGTTCACCCCCCGTAAAAATTTTCTTATGTATGCGCTGAAAAGGCACATACCCGAACATGCGACATTATAACACGCACTTACGCTTGATGCAAGCAAATTTCTTGCAATTTTAGTAAATTAGATGATATATTGCCGCGAAACGCCCGAGTGCATGATAAAAACGGCCTGTGAAGGATAAACTATCAGCAAAAAACGGAGGAAGCATCGGCATGGGTAGAAGCATTTATACGGATCTTGCGCTTGAGTCGCGCGAGATGAACCCGCGTATTGACGGCGTTGAAGAAATAAACGAAAGGGATGGGGAGATTTCAATAACACGCATAAAAATAACGGCTGATGAAGCAGCTAAAAAGCTTGATAAGCAAAAGGGAAGCTACATAACGCTCGATGCGCCCGAGCTTGTGAACAGACCGCTTGACCTATTTGAGGCGATGAGCAAGTGCCTTTGCAAGGAGATAAAGCTGATGATTCCCAAGCTTGGAGAGAATGCCTCAATAATGATAACGGGGCTTGGAAATCGAATGATTACGCCGGATTCGCTTGGTCCGCGTGTTGCCGAGCAGGTCTATGTAACGCGTCACATAACGGAGTATATGCCCGATGCAATGGATCACCCGCTTCGCTCGGTATGTTCCGTTGCGCCGGGGGTTCTTGGCGTGACTGGGGTTGAAACGAGCGAGATCGTTCGCGGGATAGTCGAGCATGTAAAGCCAGATTTAATAATTGCGATAGATTCGCTTGCGGCCAGGCGCGCAAGCAGGATAAGCACAATGATACAGCTTACGGATACGGGGATAAGCCCGGGCTCCGGCGTAGGAAACACCCGTGCGGGACTGACGCTCGAATCTCTGGGCGTGCCCGTAATGGCTATAGGCGTCCCGCTCGTTGTATACGCGAGCACCGTAGCGCAGGATACGATAGAGCTTATGGCCGACGAGACCGGCCTGCATAACGATGAGGAGCGCCTTAAAGCGCTCGCTGAAAAGGTGATATCAGAGCATATGGGTCCGATGATAATGACGCCGAAGGATATCGACAGTATGGTGGGAGACATGTCGCGCATAATTGCCGACGGCATAAACCTTGCGATACACGACATGAATTACGACGAGGTAAAGGCGCTTATTGCCTGACGCAAAATGGGCATAAACGTAAAATAAAAAATGAGCTTTCAGAAGCTTTTGACCGCTAAAATGCCAACGCGCTGCAGATGAGTGTGCGACGCATTGGCATTTATAACGGCGGCAGACGCGTTACGTTCGTAAGTATTGCGCGCACAGAAGCCTGTTTGCGGTATGTTTTGTCAATCGCGTTTTTCCGGATAATGATGCTCTAACGCAGCAGCGATGAATCCTTTGAAAAGAGGATGTGCTCTATTGGGACGCGATTTGAACTCGGGATGATACTGAACGCCCACATAGAAAGGACGATCGGAAAGCTCGACCGTTTCAACGAGCCGGCCGTCGGGCGAAAGGCCGGAAAGCGTAAGTCCCGCGCCCGTAAGCGCATCACGATAGTCGTTGTTAAATTCGTAGCGGTGGCGGTGGCGTTCGGATATCATGCGCGTTTCATAACAGCGCTCCATGGTTGTTGCAGGCTCTATAACGCAGGGGTACGCGCCGAGCCTTAGCGTGCCGCCCTTGTCGATGTATGCGCTTTGCCCCGGCATGAAGTCTATAACCTTGTGCTCGCATATTTCATTAAATTCGCCTGAGTCCGCGTCGGCAATGCCGGCTACGTTGCGAGCGTATTCGATAACGGCAATCTGCATACCAAGACAAATTCCAAAATACGGTATGAGGCTTTCTCGAGCAAACTTTGCCGCGAGTATCATGCCGTCAATACCTCTTCCGCCGAACCCTCCGGGTACGATTATGCCGTCGAGACCGCCGAGAATTTTGGGAAGGTTGGCTTCCGTGAGCGTTTCCGAATCGATCCAATGAATGCGTATATGCGTATTGAGCGCATAACCTGCATGGCGCAAGGCTTCAGCGACGGAGAGATATGCATCATGCAGCTGCACATATTTTCCGACAAGACCTATTTCGACGCTGTGTTCGCGCGCCTTTATTCGCTCGACCATCTCGTGCCATTCGCGCAGGTCGGGCGCGGGCGATTCAAGCCCGAGCTCGCGGCACACGATCGCGGAAAAACTTGATTTTTCAAGCATGAGCGGTGCTTCGTAAAGGCAGGGGAGCGTTATGTTTTCAATAACGCAGTCGGGCTTTACGTTGCAAAAGAGAGCGATTTTCTTGAATATAGATTCCTCGAGCGGCCTATCGCAGCGCAGGACGATTATGTTGGGGTTTATGCCCATGCCCAAGAGCTCTTTTACCGAATGCTGCGTCGGCTTCGATTTGTGTTCATCGGATCCGTGCAGGAAGGGTACGAGCGTTACATGTATGAAAAGACTGTTTTCGCGGCCAACTTCAAGCGACACCTGCCGCACGGCCTCTATAAACGGCTGCGATTCGATATCGCCGATAGTGCCGCCGATTTCTGTTATTACAACGTCAGCGTCCGTCTGCCTGCCGACGCTGTAAATGAAGTCTTTTATCTCGTTTGTAATGTGAGGTATTACTTGGACGGTGGAGCCGAGGTATTCGCCCCTGCGCTCCTTGTTGAGCACGTTCCAGTAAACCTTACCCGTGGTGAGGTTTGAAAACTTGTTCAGATCTTCGTCGATAAAACGCTCGTAATGCCCCAGGTCAAGATCGGTTTCCGCGCCGTCCTCAGTAACGTAGACCTCGCCGTGTTGATATGGACTCATTGTGCCGGGATCGACATTGATGTAAGGATCGAGTTTTTGAGCCGCCACCTTAAAGCCGCGCGCCTTGAGCAGACGTCCGAGGGATGCTGCCGTTATGCCCTTGCCGAGGCCCGAAACTACGCCGCCCGTTACGAATATGTATTTTGTCATGTTACGAATCCTCTCTTAGTAGCTCTATAATAAATATATATTATACATTGCCTTGCGCGGATTGCAAGTATATTGTTTTAAGTGGACTTTTTAGTTTTGCAGCGCTGCACATCGCACGTTATGTTTATAAAAAGGCCTATTGTACAATAAAACTGAGGGCTTAAACCTTAAATATACCTCGGCATGCAAATGCCGTAGTGATAACGCTATGCGTGCTTATTCCGAATAAAACTCACGCATATCATCGAGCCGCAGACAGGCAAGCCGCCCCTGTTCCGACGCGTCGGAACCCGGGTCAGGAAAGCCGCAGCCGCAGTCTATGCCTATGCGACGATCACCGTGCCATATTTTTAGCGGATTGCCGGGTTGGAAACGGTTCGTCGGGGTATGGCCGAACACGAGCGTATAGCTGTCGGGAAGCGTATCGAATATTGATTTCCTATCCCAGACGGCAAACCGCCTAACATCGGCGCAGCTTGTGCCGGCGTGGGAAAAAAGTTCTGCCGGCGCGGCGTGAACGAGCACATAGCGCCTGCCGTCAATATCGATGTCATATTGAAGCGGAAGCAGTTTCAGGTAATCAAATAGCTCTTGACGCATCGATTTGCGCATATGCTTTAAGTGATCGTGCGTTACCTTTCCGCCGTTTTTGTACCAGCGAAAGCGGCGCTGTTCATATGTTTCGCCCGATGTGTCATATGTTTCGTCAAGCAGACAAAGCATCATATATTCGTGATTGCCGAGCAGCAGCTTCACGTTTTCCATGCTTCGGATCCTTTTAAGTATCCGTATGCCATCGGGGTAGCGATCTATGACGTCGCCGAGCACATAAAGCGTATCACTCGAAGTCAAACGGATTTGACGCATGACGGAGTGAAATCGTTTGAGATTTCCGTGAATATCGGACATTACATATATCATTGCGGCACCTCTTTTTGAAGCTTTCAACAGTATAACATAAACAGACCCGGAAAAACAAAACGTGAAGGTTTTAAGCATCGGTCAGAAGCGGAAAACGGGTTAATGACAATTTGCGAATTTGATAGAGCAGTATGACAATTTTCGATCGGAGCGATTTTTGGAAAATGCTTGGCATGAGGTTAAGATATGGTATAATATCTTTGCTGAAGAGTCGAGAGACGCTTTGGACGAAAAATGGAGGGAAAAGAGATGAAGTTTGAAGAAAAGACAGGCATCATTGATCTCGAAAAGCTTGCAAGCGAGTCTGAGACAATGACAAACGTCAACGGCGGAAACTGCAGGAATTCTATTTCCTGCTATATCAAAACCAGAATAACCAAATAACCGATGACTGCGGCAGCGGTGTTTCGCTTTATGGCTGCGAAACACCCTGCCGGCGGCACAGTGAGACAATTATTTGAGCCTTTCCGTAATCAGAATGGCTCAGTTTATTATATGGGGGTGTATTAATTTGTTGAGCTTATCGGCGGCAGACGGAATGGCGCACAAAGTCACGCATAGGAATATGGGGGTATTCGAGGAAACTTACGAGCCCGTAATTAAGAAGCTTTTGAATGGCGTAGTTTGTGCGCTCAACGTTTTTTCGGAAAAAAACGCGGACGTAGAATGTGACGGCGAAGCGATATTGCGCGAAGTCGGCGAATCGGCAGTCGAGTCAATAGCGCAGATAAACGTAAGGCGCTTTATAGGAATGCTGTATGAGAACAAGGAATGTCTTGAGGGGGGCACACCGGAGGAAAGGTATCGCTTCTTTGTAAATAAATATTTGATTGAAAAGTACAATGAAGTATTTGCCGAGGGTTCGGAAGCAAAGCGGCTTACGGACAACAGAGCGGACAAAACCGCCGCGGCCGTAGCGGAGTTTTTGGATAGACTGAGCAGAGACCGCGATGCCATAAAGGATGAACTTGGCATTGAAATACGCAAGCTTAATAAATTCTCGATAGGCTCAGGCGATACGCATAACAACGGACGCAGCGTATACGTTCTTGATATAAACGATGGCGAACATATCGTATACAAGCCCCATTCCGTGTACAACGATATTCTTTATGAAAAGATACAAAACTGGTTTAACGATAAAGGTGCGCTGAGCGTTAAGCTAAAGCACGCGAAGGCCCTCGACAGAGGCGATTACGGCTGGCAGACATTTGTCGGATTTGCCGAGTGCGGGGACAGGGACGCTGCGAATCGCTATATGTATAGGCTCGGCTGCCTGCTGTTTATATCGTATCTTACAGGCTGCACCGATCTTCATGTCGAGAATATAATCGCGCAGGGCGAATATCCGATAGTCGTAGATACTGAAACAGTTTTCTCAAACACTTATGCTTTTAAGGGAGCAACGGCTGAAAAGCTTGACGGATGGAGCCTTGCGATAGCGCGTTCGGTGTTTTCGTCGCTGCTGCTGCCATTTGATATGATAACAAACATGAAGCTCGACAACATCGACGTGAGCGGCATACTCGGCGGGGCGCGCAAAGGCGGGCAGTCAATGGCCGTGCAGACGATAATTAACAAGGGAACGGACGAGATATCGTTTGACGAAAAAACTGTAAACGTTGATTTTTCTGCTGAAAAGCACAACCTTGCTGTGCTGGACGGAACGCCGCTCCATGCGGGTGATTTTATCGAGTTTGTCGCAAAAGGTTTTGACGACGCCTACAGAACCGTTATGAACGATAAGAAAGGATTTACGGATTTTATAGACAGAACGCCGTTCGACAGGGGCGTATACCGTCAGGTTTTGCGAAACACGGATCTTTACGCGCGCTACCTCTTGGCGTCGTACCATCCTTATTATATAAACGAACGCGAAGAGAGGCGTTTTGTATTTGCGCACCTGAAAGGAAAGAGCGACTTTATATCGGACGAACACGAGAAGCTTGTAAGGCTTGAGATAGAGCAGCTTATGAACGACGATATTCCATGCTTTGAGGCGCGTTTCAAGTCATATGCAATTTATTCTGTGTACGGCGAAGAAATAGAAGGCTTTTACGGCAAAACCATAGAGGAGCAGGTAAAGGAAAGAATTGCTTCGCTTAATGAAACGGATATGTACAGACAGACGTATTTTGTGCGCAGCGCGATATCGGGCGAAAACTACGATACTGACGTTAATGTGAGATTCAAGATGCCTGAGGACGTGACTGCGGCGCACGATGTAAAGGGCAAGGCGCGCGACATCATAAAATGGATATATGATTTTAGGGAAAAGTATCACCGGGTTGCTTCTAAAACGGAGAATACGCCGCTTTATTACTGCGTGTCGCCAATGGATACGAGAAAGCGGCTCGGACTTGAAACGCCTGCGCTTTACAACGGAGGCGGTTCGGCGCTTTTCCATATACAACTTGCACGGCTGTTCGGTGATGGATACAAGGAACTTGCGATGCGCTTTGCTGACGGCTACGGCGATACAGAGGGTGAGTTTATAAAGGAATATGCGCCGCCTGCGATGGGCATAGGTCTTTACAACGGAATAGCATCGAGGATATACATAAACCATTATGCATACAGAGCCTTCGGCGAAGAGCGTTATTTGGAGCGCATGAACAGGCTTTGCGACGAGGCGATGGAACGCATGGATGAGTATGGGGAGGAATTCGACGTCATAGGCGGTTATTCGGGTACGGCAATATTTGCACTTGGCGCATGGAGCAGGGATAAGACGCTCACGAAGCTTTACGAGCTTGCGAAGGTATGCGGCGAGAGACTTTATAAGCTTTACGCGGAAAACAAGATACCCGTGCAAACGGGCCTTGCGCACGGCTATGCGGGAGCAAGCGCGGCGTTCATAATGCTCGGGAAGCTGCTTGGAGAAAGAAAGTATTACGATATCGGCATAGAGTTTGTAAAGAAGGAGCAGGCGCTGTTTAATCCCGAAAAAGACGGCTGGAAGGACAGCCGCTGCGACGAGTATTTCATGCATCACTGGTGCTACGGCTCCGGAGGGATACTTGTGTCGCGGGGTGTGGCGATGGACTATGCCGATGAAAATGACAGGGAGCTTTTGCAGCACGACATAGACATATGTGTGAGGCATTTTAATACGGATATTTCCGGGGCGTCAAGCATGCAGATATTATGTCACGGCCTCGCGGGAAATCTGGATGTTGCGCTGTGGCACGCGCGCAGAACGAAGGATAGCGTCCTCATGGATACGGTTGAGAAAAATACGGAAGAGCTTGCCAACAAAATGCTTGAGCGCGGCATCGAATACGAGCGCAGCGCAAAGGTGCTCGACATTTCATTTATGACAGGATTGACAGGGATAGGCTATTATCTCGAACGTTATATAGACGACTCCATACCGTCGGTGCTTGCTTTTGAAACCATGTGAGGAGCGATATGATACGGAAGATAAAGTATATCCCACAGCTCATGCAGACGGAGTGCGGACTCTGCTGCATAGCGATGATAGCTGAATATTACAACCACCATGTTACGCTCAGCGAGCTGAGAGATTTCCAGCAGCCGGGCAGGGATGGCGTTTCGGCAAGGCATTTGTGCAAAATACTCGACTGGATACAGTTCGATTACGATTTGTACAAGTGTGGATGGTCGGGGCTTGTGACACTGAAGCTGCCGCTGATAGCGCACTGGAAAAAGGCGCATTTTGTTGTGGTGGAAAAAATCACGCCTAAAAATGTCCATGTGGTCGATCCCTCGCTGGGCAGAGTGATATATTCGAAGGACGAGTTTTTGGACGAGTTTGGCGGAATAGTGATATGCCCGCATCCAAAGCCCGATATAAAGCGAAAAAAACGCGAGAAATCAATATGGCTTAAATATGTGCCGATGGTGCTCTCAAATAAGGGCGCGGTTGCAGGCGTGATTTTGTTCAGCATACTGTCGTATATCGCGTCCCTTGTGATACCGATACTTGTGGAAAAAATAATGGCGGCGACGGGTTCGGATACGGTGCGGCTGATATGCATTGGATTTCTTGCCGTATTTGGATATACATTTGCGTTCTTGATGAACGCGCTGCTCGGCGTAATACTGAAAACCGGTGTGTACAAAGATTTTTATAAAAGCGTATTTAAGCGCCTTACAAATGCCGAGTACAGCTATTTTGAAAATCGGGCGACGGGAGGAATAACGTTCAGCCTTGAATGTATAAGCACGATAAACGATTTTTATGCCGAAAAACTGATAACGGTTGTCGTGTCGATAGGCGCTTTCATAGTGCTTTCCGTATATATTGCACTCAAATCGTTGACAATATTCATAGCGCTTGCCGCGCTGCTTATCCTGCTGTCTGCGACGCTGTATCTTGCAAACAAAAGAGTTGTAAGGCTTAGTCAGACGGAAATAAACAGCAAGGCCAAGATGAGCGTAATGGAGACGGAGTTTATTTCGGCGATAGGCAGCATAAAGATAGGCGGTCTTGAAGATGAGTTTTACAACAACTGGGATAGGGATTTTACGCAGATGATTGTAAAAACGAAAAAACGGGGGATAGCGCAAGCGGTATATTCTACGATTTCATCGGCGCTACTGGTGGTGCTGCCTATAATTGTGCTGTTTATTGGACTTTACTCTGCCTCGAGAGGTACGCTTGCTATGGGCAGCGCAATATCGCTTTACTCGATTTCCGCCATCGTTGTGACATATGCTGTTGATATATTTAATTCAGCGAACCGACTTGATGTAACGAAAAACTATCTTGACAGGATAAAAGACATAATAATTCAGCCCGAAGAAAAAAACGGGGACAGAGAGCTTAGCGAAATTAACGAAATTGCGTTCAAAAACGTGAGCTTCAAGTACAACCTTCATGCACCGCTTGTACTTGAAAACATCGACATGCGCTTTGAAAAAGGTAAAAAAATAGCGATAGTGGGCGGCTCAGGCTCGGGAAAATCCACAATTGCGAAGCTTATTATCAAGCTGTACGCACCGACGGATGGAGAAATACTTTACGACGGAATATCGGGCGCAGAGGTCGAGAAGAATGCACTTAAAAAGCTCGTAGGTATGGTTCCGCAGGATGGGACGCTATTCAATAAAAGTGTGCTTGAGAATATAACGCTTTTCAGGAAAAATTATACGATGGATGAGGTCTGCGACGTTTGCAGGGCAATGCAGATATATGACGACATAATGGATATGCCGATGAAGTTTGAGACGCTTCTTTCGGATATTGGCTCAAATGTATCGGGTGGTCAGAAACAACGTCTTATACTTGCGCGCGCGCTCATGTCAAAATCGCAGTTTCTTGTGCTTGATGAGGCAACAAGCTCTCTCGACGCTGTTACGGAGCAGGCGGTATTCGATGAGCTGCGCAGGTTAAACTGCACGCAGATAATAATCGCTCACAGGCTTTCGACCGTTGCTGATTCGGACTACATTTATGTATTAAAGGAGGGAAAGGTTGTGGAACAGGGTAAGCATGAAGAGCTTATTGCCGTGCATGGCACATACTATGAGCTGTATCGTTCGTCTCAGCGCACAAACGGGTAAAAACGGAGGATTGAGCGCATTAAACATTTTGATACAACCGGGTTGAAGTGAGTATAAGCCATGAGTCTTTCTTGGAAAGTGGGACTCATGGCATGATGTGGACAGCCTGCACATAGGCGTGCCGCCGCTTCAATGCTATATTTTATGTTCGCCTGTTTTGCATTTGACGAAAGTACGCACTTTAATCGGGCCTGCAAATCATTATGCATGTTTTTGGCACGGTATATATTACCTGCTTGCCCGCGACGGCGTGCGTAAGCTCTGTCGATTCGGCGCTGAGCTTTTCAAGGTCGATGTAACCGGTGATTTTACTGAACTTCATTTCTTTGCCCTCCGATACTTTCTGTCAATAACTGCGTTCGGCAGACATCAACGATACTAAATACTATAGATTTCGTGGGTGAAATATTACTGACATCAGCTAATATATCATGCTTCGTAATGACAGCCGCTATGAGAATCAGTCCACGAGGCGCAGCCACATGAAAGCGCTGCAGTTCACGGGCGAGTATGTGATTGCGCTGCACGCGCAGGCTGCCGCGCGAAATGCAAAACCTTAAGGCGCGTGCTATAATATGAAAAAACGGCGAGGTGCGAATATGAACTATGCCGGATTCCTGATAAGGCAAAAGCGGCTTGAGAAGGGGTGGAGTCAAGAGGGACTTTGCAGAGGCGTATGCGCCGTGTCTTACCTGTCAAAAATTGAGCAGGGTAAGGCGGATGGTTCTGATGAGATAGTCGGCGAACTCATGAGAAGGCTCGGCTGCGGCTGGTTCAACGACGAAAACGACAGGGCGCGCGCGGCGGAGGCTGTTGAATGTGGATATGAGGCGATGATGTCGCTTGACACCGATGCGCTTTGCAAAGCTGTAGAGAAAGCTAAGAGCGATCCGTTGTTCTTAAACGGTCCGTATGCGCTTGACTTCCTGCTGCAAATGGCTGCGGCTGAGTCTGACCCCAAGCCGCTTGATGACAGGCTTTCGCCGTGTTTTGACGCACGTCAGGCGGCGGTGCAGGCATACCTTGCGGGCGACTATTCTACGGCGTATAAGCTGTATCCGTGCGCGCTGTTTCTTTACGCACAAGGTGCGAACGCATATGAGCGAGGCGGGGCAATGGAGGCGGTGACGTTGCTTGAACGCGCTTATTCTGAAGCCTCGGCTGAGGGAAGAGTGTTTTTGATGATGGAATGCTGCCTGTTAATAGGAAACTGTTACAGCAACAGCAAGAATATACCGGCGATGCTTAAACATTATGGGGTGGGAAAGCGGCTTGCCAAGGCGCTGCGCCACGAGAACGCGCTCTCCGTGATAGATTACAACATTGCTTCGACGCGCCTTGAGTGCGGAGAAGCGTTAGAGGCATATAATTATTTTTCAAAACTTGATTCGCCTGATGCTCTTTGTCTTCATAAGCTTGCGATTGCCTGCGAGAAGATGGGCAAATACGCCGAGGCTGCGGCGGCGATAGAACGCGCTGAGTCTGTCAGGGATTCATGTAAAATTGACAGCGACACAGTGGGGCTCATGCTTGACGTGGTAAAATACAGAATTACACATGCGGACTACATTCACGATGAGAATTATGGAACATTGCTTACCGAGTGCTTTGAGCGATGCAGCGCGAAGCTTCATGCGGGCTATGCCGCGTTCCACCTGCCATGGATGCTCGAATGGCTTAAAGAGAACCGCCGCTATAAGCAGGCCGCAGAGCTTCTGGAAAGCTTCCCGCGCTAATGCATGATGACAGGAATAAGTGCAATCATATTTTCCGCAATTTATCTTAAACAAAGGCTTTAACGTGATAAAATGGAATCATATTTCCCAAAATAAGGGGATTTTGCCGCGCTTATAAGCCTGTTATAATAGCAGCATGAAAAAACGGCTTTGGACAAGAAATTTTACATTGGTGACCGCTGCCAGCGCTTTTGGAGCGATAGGCGGAATTGCGGCCAATTTTGCGCTTTCCTTTCTTGTGTTTAACGAGACGGGCAGCACATTTGCTTCGGCTCTTACAATAGCCATGTCTGTGATACCGGGACTGCTGATACCGCTTTTGGCAGCGCCTTTGATGGACAGACTGCCGCGCAAGCCCGTGCTTGTTATGGGAGACGTGGTGAATGCCGCGCTTTATGCTGCCGCAGGTGTGTATCTGCATATTAACGAATTCAGCTATATAGGATACTTGCTGTTTTCGCTCGTGCTTTCTACGATGGGCGCTTTCGATGAGCTTGCCTACAGCAGCATATATCCCAAGCTTATACCCGAAGGCATGGAGGAGAAAGGGTACACCGTTTCGGGAATGCTGTACCCGGTGCTGAAGGTTATAATGACGCCGGTGGCCGCAATATTGTATAAAACGCTCGGCGTAGCCAATATATTGTTTGTTCAAAGCGCGCTGTCGTTGCTTGCCGCATTTACGGAAAGCCGCATAAGAATAAGCGAAACGAGCAGGTTCGAAGGCCAACGTCCGTCGGTGAAGATGTGGTTTAATGATGTAAAGGCTGCCGTTTCCTACCTGAAGAGGGAAAAAGGACTTATGGCGCTGTTTCTGTACATGGCAACTACGAACGGCGTGGCCTGCGGCTATAATCCGTTGCTCGTTGCATTTTTTAGTACGACCGCCGGATTTACTATGAAGATGTATTCTTTCTTTACTGTGGCCGAGTTTGCGGGAAGGACGCTCGGAGGTACGCTTCATTATAATGTGAAGATACCGTCCAAAAAGAAATTCGGATTTGCTTTTGCCGTGTATCAGCTCTATGAGGCTATGGATATGTGCCTGCTTTGGCTGCCGTATCCGCTGATGCTTATAAACAGGGGAATTGCCGGCTTTTTGGGAATACAGAGCGCCACAATGCGTGAGGCCGCAGTGCAGAAATACATACCCGATGAGATGCGGGCGAGAATAAATGCGTTTCAAGCGATGATGTACACCGCGTTTGCGGCGGCTTTTAGTCTGATAGTCGGCGCACTTGGCGAGCTGCTCCCATACGCAACGTGCATAACTGTCTGCGCAGGATTTACGATGCTTGTCTGCTGGTGCACGGTATGGGCGCGGCGTGATTCCCTGCGCAAAGTATATGAATGTGCCGCGAACGGTAAAGACGACGAAGAGCGCGAAGCATGAAAAATGAACTCATTTAGGCTTACCGCTATTGGCTGAAGGATTCGGGCGGCGTGAAAAATCCGTCTGATTTTCAAAAGAAAGTCGGACGGGATTTTGCCTGATGTTAATGAATGCGAGGTCGGTAAACCGGCAAATCGATTGCGGTTTAATAACACGGAAGCGGAATAGCAGAGCTGCACCGCCCGTCCTGTGTACGATGCAGCTCTGTGGCGGGCGGTCAAGAGCGAACAGACCGGCAACGTCGTGGCAATCGGCATTGCCGAGCCGGATCGTGAGATTGGTGAGGGTATATTAGAATGGATTCAAGTGTCCCGGAATTATCGTGGGTGCGGATTGGGCCGATGCATCGTTTCTGAACTGCTGTGGCGAATGAAAGGCACAGCGGATTTTGCTGCGGTGTCCGGTCAGTGCCACAATCCCAACAATCCGAAAGTGCTGTACCGTCTGATGAAAAACGGAGTACCGAAGAGCGCAATTCTGTATGAGGATAGGGCAACCAACTCCATGGAAAATGCAGTGTACTCTGCCAAAGCCGCAAAGGATGCAGGGATTAAAGAAAAATGTGCAATTATCTGCTGTCAAGCCTTTCATGCACGGAGAGCGTTTCTGTCCTATACCTGCCACTTTGATGGTGCAGAACTGATGGCAGTCCCCAACGTAACTCAAGGTGTTGCAAAGATGGTTGGTACAAATCCGAAAAGGGCTACAAGAAAGTCATGGGCAAAGTTTGAGATCCATGAGGGGGCGCTTCCCTTTCCGGCTGACCGCCCCGCACAGCGAGAAACGCCGCAGAGCGGCAGGTAAAGCGGCGAAAAGGAGCGGCATTCATAGAAATGTTACGGCTTTTTGAGAGGACGCGGATTGAAGCGTCTTGAGTTGCATGGTATAATAAATAATAGTTTTCACGAAAGAAACGGAAGCGGCTAAAGCCCGTATTTGCGTTTTGCAGGAGAATACAGCTCAAGCAGAGTTTATGTGTCGGTATAGCTGAACTACACCACTACACAAAACTTACGGCGGGAGTTGGGCTTTGTACCCCACGACACAGTAGAGGACAGGTATGTTTTCATGCGGCTGAAGTTGTCGTAATTCTTATATGGTGGAGCCGCAAAAATGTACTTAGTCCCCATCCGCAAAGAAAAATTGCGGCTTTGACAAGCTTGCTTGACAGAAAGCAAGGACAAAATCAAGTACAATAAAGCTGCAAGAAAAAGGAGGTGCTTTACATGAGCAAAAACCTCGCTGATAACATCGTCACCCTGCGAAAAAAGCATGGGCTGTCACAAGAACAGTTTGCCGAAAAAATCAGCGTTTCCCGACAGACCGTTTCAAATTGGGAGCGTGGAATAGCGGTTCCGGATGTTGAAACGCTCAACCTAATTGCAAAGCTGTTCGATACAGATTTATCGGCTATAGTAAACGGAGAAAACAGCGGAACGGAGAAGCAGAAGGATACGCTGCGACACCGAACGGCGCTGTTGCTTGCTTCTGCTGCGCTGATGATCGTGCATTTTATTCTTGCTTTTTCCGGTAAGATTTATATGTTCCCTGTTGTAATTGTCCCCGGTTTACTTGTGGGATTGTCCGCACTAATCCACTTTGCTTTCCGCCATACTACCGCACAGAATGACTTTTCCATCATTGCAGGGTTTGACAAGAAAAAGGACAACATAGAGATTGTAAGAAAACAACTTGCCACAATCGACTTGCTTAATCTTGCCGTCGTGTTCTTGTTTAATATTTTGTTTTTTGCTATGTATGTCTCACCCGAAGATAGTCCACATATAAGCAGCATGATATTTTTGGGTATATACATTCTGACTTTCATAACAATCGTTGTTGGGGTAAATCTAAAAATGAAGTCAAGATAAACTGCCCTGCTACACAACTGAATAGCCGTATGAAGCGCAATCTATGAAAAACCGGTTGAGCCTTTTTACCCGAAATCATAAAGGAACGGCATTCATAGAAACGTTGTGGCTTTTTGAGTGAAAGCAAATTGAAAGGGTTTGTTTACGCATGGTATAATCAAAATATATCGGAGCGTTTTTAAACAGACATATCCGTCAGAGCGGGCAAGCTTTGCGCAGCAAAAAAGCACTGGCAAAAAACGGCCGATACCTTGATAGTGCGCTATGTAAGTGGGAATATTCAACGGCACAATCGCATTCCACTATGTCCATACATTCAATCAATGTGCGGGTTGGATTTTTAAGATTGTAGTAAATTGTAGTAAAACGGGATGAATGTGTGAGCTTTCCAGCGGCAGATTCGGGTGCAAAATGAGAGCTAAAAGCGCCCCGAATAATGCTTTTGTGTAGTAAAGCATTTGAAAGCAAAAACCACGAAAGTGCCTATTTTCGGGGTTTTTCTGGCGCACCTAACAGGATTCGAACCTGTGACCTATCGCTTAGGAGGACAGAGCTAACCCTTTCACGGGGTGTGCTCTATCCGAGGTTTATATTGTTAGCGCATTTTGCGAATTTTTAGGGAATTGCGGGATTATTCAGAACTTCTTTTCTTGTTTTCGAACTTTATCAAGCCTTCAAAAATGCATGGCGTCGCTCGTGGTGCCACAAATGGTGCCAAATTGAACACCGGATATACCTTTCCTCTTGAGAGGGAGTGGTATAGCCGCTTTTTGAGGATATTAGTGAAATTCGGGTGGGTTTAAGCAATGATTGGCTGATTTCAGCAAAATCCAGAGTGGTCACAGCACGATCAGAACGCCAATCTTCCACAAAGGCGCCAAAACGGGTGCCATTTCAAATTCAGAGACTATTTGAAGACGCAGACGATGCGTCTTTTTTGATCGGCCGATTATAGTGTAGCTTACTCTTGGTAAAAAGCAAAGGGGTTATTTCAAATTTGCTGTTGACTACGGTCGTAGTTTTATCGCGAATATTTTTAGAATGTTTTGCTATTGACATTGACTTTCATCGTAATAGCGAGTATAATATTATTGAGTTGTTATAACCGAGGTAAAGTGTATGGATTACATGACTGAACTCGCCGCCATCGCAAAAGCACATGGCGGAATCATTGAAACAAAAGTAGCAGCGCAGCATGGCATATCAAAGGCGATGCTCTATAAGCTGTGCAAAGAAGATAAAATCCATCGAATTGTAAAGGGGCAGTACATTCTTCCCGATGATATGCAAGATGAGCTATTGTCGATCAGCAAGCGTTCCGACAAAGTGATCTTCTCCCATGAGACGGCGCTGTACTTACACGGAATTTCTGATCGCACCCCGTTCGAGCATACCATCACAGCCCCTTCCGGTTGCATCCCCTCAACAGCGATCAAGACCGAGTGCAAAGTGTATTACATCAAGCCGGAGCTGTTCGAGCTGGGAAAGACCACGCTGAAAACCCCTGCCGGAAATGATGTCCCTGCCTACGATCTGGAGCGCACGATCTGTGACGTCATCCGCAGCCGCAACAAACTGGGAACCGAAACATTCCTTGCGGCGTTGAAGCTGTACGCAGCCAACCCGAAAAAGGATCTGAACAAACTGAACTCGTATGCAAAGAAGATGCGGGTGTCCAACATCCTGCGTCAGTATCTGGAGGTGCTACTGTGAGCAAAGCAATGAGTCTGAAAGCGAAGGTTCGGAACATCGCAAAACAGAAAAACATTCCGGCACAGGTCATTCTGCAAAATTACATGTTCGAGCGTCTCATGGTCCGCCTCCTGCTTCCGAATATAAAGAGAAGTTCGTGTTAAAGGGCGGTATGCTGGTGGCGGCCATTGTTGGTCTGGATAACCGAGCAACCATGGATATGGATACTACGCTGAAAAACCTGCCCCTCACACCGGAAGCCATCCGCAGTGCGCTGGAGACTATCTGCGGCATCGCCTTCGATGACGGTGTGTCCTTTGAGATCGGAACCATTTCGCCCATCCGTGAAGATGACATTTATGGTGGCTACCGCGTTATGCTGAACGCCAGATTTGATACGATAATCACCCCGCTCAGTATCGACGTATCCACCGGCGACGCCATCACGCCCCACGCGGTGCAGTACAATTTCTCTGAAATATTCGATGATGAGAAATCTTATGAATTATGGGCATACAACATCGAAACCGTCATGGCAGAAAAGGTTGAAACCATCTTACGTCGCGGCGTGTTCAATACCCGACCCAGAGACTTTTACGATGCCTACATACTGAGCACAACCCAGAAATTTGACAAGGCCGTGTTCACTGATGCACTGCAGGCAACAGCCGCACACCGCGGTACCGCACAGCAGATCGCAGATGTTCCCGCAATCCTGCAAAACATCGAAGAAAGCCCCAAACTCAAAACCATGTGGGATAAATACCGCAAACAATTCGCATACGCAGCAGACATCGAATACGATCAGATCATGACCGTGCTGAAAACACTACTGGGACTTTGCAAAACGGAAGGAGAACGATGATATGGCGATTGATAAGAAACAGTTGTCAGAAACCGACATCCGAACTAAATATATTACTCCTGCTATCGAGGCTGCAGGTTGGAATAAGATGACGCAAATGCGTGAGAAATATCCCATCACGGCGGGGCGCATTGTTGCGCGTGGTCAGGTGTGTAAACGTGAGAAGCCGTTAAAGGCGGATTATGTCCTTTTTTATAAACCCAACAAGCCGATTGCAATTGTTGAAGCAAAGGACAATAATCACACCATGTCAGACGGCATGCAGCAGGCGCTGAATTACGCTCGTATGATGAATGTGCCATTTGTATTTTCTTCTAATGGTGATGGTTTTGTGTTCCATAATCGCTACATAACTGAAGGAGAAAAGGAGACTGTTCTTTCTCTTGATGAATTCCCATCCCCCGAAACACTTTGGCAGATGTACGTTGAGCAGAATAATGTTGGGCCCGTATAAAGCAGAATTATCGACGAACCTTACTATGTAGATAACCCCAACAAACAACCGCGCTATTATCAGATTAACGCAATAAACAAAACCGTAGAGGCAATCGCCAACGGGCAGGATCGTGTGTTGCTGGTCATGGCAACCGGTACAGGTAAAACGTACACAGCATTCCAGATTATTTGGCGTTTGTGGAAAGCTGGAATCAAGAAAAGAATACTCTTCCTCGCTGATCGCACAGCACTGATTTCACAGACGTTTACAAACGATTTCGTACCGTTCAAAGATAAGATGACATGGGCAACCAAACAGAATTTTGATACTGCCTATGAAATTTATCTTGGATTATATCAGGGACTAACTGGAGAAGACAAGGATGCAAACAGTTTGTTTAAGCAGTTCAGTCCAAACTTCTTTGACCTGATAGTTGTAGATGAGTGTCATCGTGGCAGTGCCAAAGCGGACAGCCAATGGCGCGAGGTGTTGGAGTATTTCACTTCGGCAACGCAAATCGGCCTTACTGCTACGCCAAAAGAAACCAAGGAAGTTTCCAATATTGACTACTTTGGAGATCCCGTCTACACCTATACCCTGAAACAAGGCATCAACGACGGTTACCTTGCTCCATATCGTGTTATCCGTGTGTTCTTCGATAAGGATGTTGAAGGATTCGTTCCCTACACCGGACAGACAGATGACAACGGCGAAGTTATTGATGACCGGATTTACAATGCGCTGGATTTTGACAGAAATATTGTACTCGATCAGCGCACTAAGCTGGTTGCAAAGACGGTATCTGATCATCTGAAAAAGCATAATTGCCGAATGGACAAGACCATATTCTTTCCAAATTGCGTTTAATATGATATCAAAAAGACTCTATTTGTCAATTGCTTCTGGCAAATTTGAACTCCAAGGAGTGAGAAAAGCAGGAGTCTGTTCTTTTTGCCTTGTTAATATAACTAACGAGGTGATTATTATTTTAATCAAGCAAACACGAATTAACAGCTGCAATTGTTTTGCGGCAGCAGTACCCGGCATGCCTGTGCGTTTGAGGGTTGAAGATGAAGGACGATTTGAAGGTCAACTTAGAGCCTTTGGCTTCAAAGAAACCGATGAGAATGGCACAACAATATTGCCGAGCGGTGTGAACCGCTATGCCAAGAAAAATCAACATGTTACACCACACCCTCAGGGTGGTTGGCAGGTCAAGGGAGCTGGAAACCAGCGAGCAGCAGTTAGAACAGAAACGCAAGCTGAGGCCAGAGCCATTGCACGAGAAATCGCAATAAACAACAGGTCTGAGCTTGTTGTGCATGGGACTGACGGATGTATTCGAGAAAAGAATTCCTACGGAAACGACTCGTGCCCACCTAAGGGTTAAAATGAATCAAGGCCACACTCAAGGCCTATCCAAGAGTGTGGCCTTTTGGCACACCCGGCGCGATTCGAACGCGCGACCTTCCGCTTAGGAGGCGGACGCTCTATCCTGCTGAGCTACGGGTGCTTGTATAAAATTGTGGTGCTCAAGGCGAGTGTTCCTCCTCACGCTTAGGAGGCGGTCGCTCTATCCTGCTGAGCTATAGGTGCATTTTGGAGCGGCGCGCTTAGATAATTCGCTTACTATGCAAATAAGCGAGCACCGAAATCTCAACGGACACGCATGCAAAACTCTTTAAGCATTTTATTATAATGTTTGCAATATGTCAACTGCCGTAGACCTAATATATCATGATTGCGGAATCCGCTTTGAACTCAACAACGCGAAAACGATCCGCACGCTTTTAACGGCGGTACATATATGGTATAATCATAAAAAAGTCTGAACGGAGCTTTGATATGAAGAAGCGCTTGAAAGCGATAATTATAATACTTATGGCTGCGTTGCTTTTTACCGCTTGCGCAAAGCAGGATGACAGCCGAAACAACGATGGACGAAGCGACGGTTTTGTCCGCGTCGGAGAGCAGGCGGTCGGCGGCAGAATGCTTGCTGAAGGCGAAAACGCAAATGTTTCAGCCGTGAAAGCGGACAAGCTTAGCGATGGCGCAACGCAGCTTACTTTTGAATTTAAAGTCGGAAGCCGTTTAAGCGGCGATGCGGAGGAGAGAGAGCTCGACGATGTTCCGTCGTACAATGCGGAGCTTCTGCCTGAGCCTTCGAGACTTAGAATAAGATTTGAGGGCACGAAATACGCTGATTTCGCTTATGCGGGCGCATTTGACTCGGATTGCGGCGTATGTGCCGGGAGCTTCACGGAACAACGGGATGATTCGTTGACTGTGTACATCCAGCTCGTCGAAAACGTTGAATTCCGTGCGGAGGAAAAGGACGGCAAGCTTATTGTAACGATGAACGAGCTTAAAGACGAATATAATGACGCTTCGGCAAGCGACGGCATTACGATAGCCGTAGGCGGAGACGAGCAATATTATTGCGCGGCAGACCTATATAAGGAATATTCGTCGGGCGAGATGAATTTTTCGGATGAACTGACACCTGTCCTGTGCGCTGACGGTAAAAACGTGCTTATGATATCTAAAGGTTTCGTATATGAGACTGAAGCGGTACAGTTCAAAAACGATATGGCGATACGATATCCAAATGTGCATGAATCGACATGGAATATAATAAAGCTTGAAAAAACGGAGCTTCCGTTGTATGAATCGGATATGATACACGCATCGGCATATACGGAAGAGGTGATAAGGCAGAACGGTGAGACAAGGAGCCTGCCTGTGCTTATCGACAACGGGCTTTATCTTTGCGCCTGCGCAGACGGAGGGTATCTGTATGCCAAAAGAGGCGATTCGGACGGCGAAAACGAGTATGAAGAGCTTTGGCGCTGCGATAAAAACGGACTGCGCGAGCGCGTGCTTGATTTCGAGTTTTACGCGATAGAAAGCGCGGCATTTTCGCCCAACGGCAGAAGATTGGCAGTGCTTGAAAGAACCCAGAGCAGCTCAAGCCTCTATGTATTTTCAGCAGATACATGGGAACTGATATCAGACCTTTCCGGAGCGGGCTTTGGAAACACGATAAGCGGATTTGTGTGGGATACGCTCGGCACAAGGCTTTTTGCGATAGGCGGCTCGGGAACGATAATGCTGCATCAATACGATTTTTCGATATACGAGAGCGCAAAGCGTCACAGTGTTGTTCAACGTGAAAACGTAGATGAGGGAAGTCTCGGATTCTGTGGCGGCCGCGTATATTATACATATTCGGAACTTGAAAGCGGCGCGTGGGTATACGGTGTAATGCCCGATGGAGGCACGCCGATGAAGCTCATACGCGGGAGTTCGTTCGCAGTATCGCCTGACGAAAACTATATGGCGGTAGGCGCGGACAATTCGCTTGATTCGGACGGCGGCGTTAGCACCGATGACAAGGGCTTCATAATTCTGAACATGCGGACAGGAGCGCGCGAGCGCGTTGAACTTGATTTCCCTGTATATAAGTTCGTGTGGGCAGGCGATTCAAGTACGGTTTATTTCTTCGAAAGCAGGCTTTCTTTGGACAGCGGCGACAGTGAAACGGATGAAGATGCGTCGGATACGCCAAACGATCCATTTCCGTACACTCTATGGTCATACGATGTTAAAACGAAGCAGCTCAAGGCCGTGGCAGATACCGTAAATACGTCTATAATGCCGTCTGCCGATGCGAGGCGTATATACCTTTATTACTATGGCGCCGAAATAACCGTATCGAATATGCGTGTAACATATATTCTTGACATGGCGTGAATTATGCTTGCATAATCGGCGCAGGCAATGTATTATCTTGAATAAGACCCGACTTGCAGAGTAGGCTCGATGCGTCAAGTGCGTGAGGATGGGAAGTTGCCTCGCGACGAAAGGGGTGAAAGCCCTTGCGGTATCGATCCGCGTCCGCTGTACAGTTTGAGCCGTAGTGATAATGCGGCCGTAACTTTCGCAGACATGCTGCCATCCTTTGGTTGGCGGCTTTTTTGTCGGGAAGAAAGGGGAAAATAAATGGAAAAAAAGACTAAGCATCAAAGCAAGTGCCTGTCCGCGCTCGGTTTTTACAACGTTGCGGATGTCAGAAGCATTGTAACTCTTGGCGTACTGCTTGCAGCAGAAATAATCTTGTCGCGCTTTCTTTCGATAAGCACGCCTATAGTTAAGATAGGATTCAGCTTTGTGCCGATAGCGGTTGCGGCGCTTATGTATGGGCCGATATGGGCAGGATTACTTGCGGGAATGGGTGACTTTCTTGGAGCAATAATATTCCCGATAGGGCCGTATTTCCCGGGGTTTACGCTTTCGGCACTGATTTCGGGTGTGATATTCGGTTTGTTCTTATATAATAAAAAAGCGTCGGTTTGGCGCACGGCAGCTGCGACGGCGCTGTCGCTGTTAATTTGTTCGTTTGTGCTTGACACGCTATGGCTGTATCTTATTAACAGCTCAAGTGAACAGACGCTTGCCGCACTTTTGCCGTCACGCGCAATAAAACTCGCGGTTATGCTGCCTGTAGAGTTTATTGTTGTTACGGCGCTTGCAAAGCAGCGGCTGGTGCCGCTTGCGGCACGCCGCGCACGATAAGCACATTGTCCTCCGGGGCTTTTTGTACCCATATGGGGGAATAGTAGTCAGATGTTCGCGGATCTTCCTTTGCTCTGCCATGTGGCGCAGCTCGTATCGGAGGCCTCCCGCATACATCTCATTCATAATATTTGGAAGCGAAGTGAAGCCATTTTCATTATCATGTCGCTTCTGTGCCGCTATGGGGCAGAATTGAAAAAAGTCAATGAAAAATTTAATGCAAACCTAACGGCTGATTGTAAAAAAAGATACCGTGAATCCGGCTTAAAGGATTTATATGAATACCTCTCCGACCCGGAGGCAGAGCCGGAGCTGTGCGGGTTTTTGCGTAAGAACGACATTCCTGCCTGTGACTTTGTGAAAAATCAGGCGTGCAGCTATGTTTCCAAGGACAATGCCGGACGAATATTCACGCTCCAACGATATTTGCCCGGACGGACATTGGCGTGGAATACGGCTTCGGATACGATTCTGATGGAATCAGCAGAGCTGCTGGGCAAGATTCACTTTGTGCTGCAAGACTATCCCTCCCTGTCGGATGGGATCGGTGTCTGATTTTTCACATGTATATGGTGCGCCCTGCTGTGCAGATAGTGAGATTGATCCGGAGCTTCCGGATCGTTACCTTCCGCCTACTGCCGCTGCGGAGTGCTGAACGACTGCGATTTGGAAAACCTGTATAAGCTGTACTTTTACAAAATCGCCGTTTGCGGCCATTATGGGCAGTATTACGCTTCCGACGCAGATAATCGGGAGATTTATCTGAAACAGACACGGCTTGCCACAAGGTTGCTGAAAAACACGGATCGGTTTATTTCGTGAGATGGGTTGATTGCTGCCCTGCGCTGGCAGAACCAAGAAAAGCAGCAAAAAAAGTCGAGAAAACCTTTCTGAAAAAGCAGTACAATATGTTTGCGTTCGTAAGGAGGTGAGCAGCATGAAGGAACAGATTTTAGCGGTGCAGCGGATGCAGGACTACATCGAATCCCATTTGGAGGAAAGCATCGGCCTTTCCGATTTGGCGGGAGTTTCCCTGTTTTCGCCCTGGTATTCTCATAGGCTGTTCCAAGAGCAAACAGGGTTGACCCCTGCACGTTATATCCGCCGTCTAAGGCTTGCCAAAGCTGCCCTGCGGCTGAAAAATGAGGATGTTCACATCATTGATGTGGCATTTGATTTGGGGTTTGGCAGTGTAGATAGCTTTACCCGTGCTTTTTATCGGGAATTTGGAATGTGTCCCGGCGAATATGCCGCTGATCCTGTTCCCATCCCGCTGTTTGTTCCTTATGGCGTAAAATTCAGAGTGCTCAGAAAGGAAACATTTGCGATGAAAACCAACAACATTTTTATTCAGGTCATTCATAAACCTGCCCGCAAAGTTCTATGTAAACGTGGTGTGAGAGCGGAACACTATTTTGACTACTGTGCTGAGGTGGGCTGCGATGTATGGGGACTGCTTCTCAGTATGGATTCCCTCTGCGGAGAGCCGGTAAGCCTGTGGCTGCCGGAGCAGTACAAAAAGCCGGGAACTTCCACCTATGTTCAGGGTGTTGAGGTCAGTGCTGACTATCATGGTGTGATTCCGGAGGGTTTCGATGCGATCGAACTGCCGGAGGCGGATTACCTTATGTTCCAAGGCGAACCCTTCGCCGAGGAGGACTACTGTGACGCCATCGCCGCCGTTCAGCAGGCCATGAATGGCTACGCTCCTGCGGTAATCGGCTATGTCTGGGATGACAACAATCCCCGTATACAGCTGGAGCCTCGCGGCAGCCGTGGTTATATTGAGCTGCGGGCAGTGAAGCACAAATAAAACTCACCGAAGCCTCTATTGGCCGCCAAAACCGGAACAAAGAAGCAGCAAGAGCAAGGCGAATAGTCCTTACTTTTACCGCTTCTTTGACATTGTGTGACTTTTGCAGAAAGACCCATTGACAAATTGCACTGGCAAACTAAAACTGGACACGGAGGGGGTAAAAACTGTACAGGATGGTGTATAATGGGAAACAGAGAAAACAGCATCCGAGTACAGACCGATTTCCGCAGTGAACAGGAGGTTTACCATGAAATACACATTAGAGGAGCGGCTGGACATTGGCCGCAGGATCTACAACGGAGAGATCAGCCGATATCAGGCCGCCGAGGAGTACGGGATCAGCGATCAGACTGCAAGAGATTACATGAGGCTGTATCGCAGTTCCGAGGGACTTCCGCCAAAAAGAGGGCAGAAGAAGGCAGGCGAAGCAGTGCTGTTTAAGGCCGAGCCCGCTGAGCTTAATAAGCTTGAGTCCATGACCAAGGAAGAGCTCATACGCGAGGTCATGCGGGCAAGGATACGGGAAGCGCGGCTAAAAAAAGGATACGAGGTGAAGGGAGATGGTACGGTAATCCTGTACAACATAGAGAATACCAAGTCATAATGGAGCTTTCCGGCGAGTTCCCCGTAAAGGCGCTTTGTGAAGAGATGGGGATCGTCCGCAGCAGCTTTTACGGTTGGAAGAAGCGGCTTTCCCAGTACATGGATCTGTGGAACAACGAGATCGTCAGCCACTCTCTTTCGGCAAAACGCGGCGACCGCATGACCTACATCAGCGGTCTTGAGGATCTTGTCGAGCTGAAAAAGCAGTACCCCGGCTTTGAAATGATCCTGCATTCGGATCAGGGTTCTGTTTATACGTCCAAGGCATACAATGAGCTGCTTCCGATGTATGGTATTACTCGATCGATGTCACGCGCCGGAACGCCGACGGACAACGCCGCCATGGAGTCGATAAACGGCTGGATCAAGGCCGAGCTTTTTACCGATCTTCACGTTACGGGAGAAAAGTCCGTCAAAGAGGAGATCGACGATTACATCAGCTTTTTCAACGAGCAGAGACCGGCTTATTCACTGGGCTATCTGACGCCGAAGCAGTACAGGGAAAGCCGCGGCTGCTGATCTGCTCAAAGATCCCGAGCCGGAGGCACAAAGCAGCCACCGCCCTCAGGCGGCTTGCCCTTGACATCGCTGGGAGAATCGCTAAAATGGATTCTCCGACGGCGCTGTCCCAGGCTGTCTGCTCATGAGTCCTTCGCCATCGGCACCGCTTGTCCTGCGATTCTCACAGCGATGTCAAGGGTGGCGGTGATGAGAGTACAACTTTACGATTTTACAAGTCTAAAACTCTCATTTCTGTGTCCAGTTTTTGTTGACAAGTGCA
>SFDB01000046.1 GCA_004558825.1 Clostridiales bacterium | reverse complement strand
TGAGTATAGATAACTGCAAATAACAGTTTGTAGGGGAGTTCTGATACTCCCCTATAAAAATGGCTATTTATCAACTGTTTGTTGTGACATAGCCATAAATATAAAATCGCGCAATATTGACTATTTCGCGATATTAGCGCACAATACCTTATGTAAAACACACGCGGAGGAATCTTATGAAGCACTTTTGCGAAATGAATCATGACGAGCTCATGGAGCAATACAAGCTTGCGTCAGCCGATTTTGAGCGCTGCAAGCAGATGGAACTGCATCTTGATATGTCGAGGGGCAAGCCAAGCAAAGCCCAGCTCGAACTGTCGATGGGTCTTCTCGATATGCCGCTTGACATATTGACGGACTATATGAGCGATAATATAGATTCAAGAAATTACGGCACTCTCGAAGGACTGCCCGAATGCAGGCGCATGTTTGCCGATATACTCGGCGTAAAGCCCGAGCAGGTTTTTGCCGGCGGAAATGCAAGCCTTACGCTTATGTACGACACCATATCAAAAGCTTTCACTCACGGCCTCCTCCACAGCGAAATGCCATGGTCAAAGCGCGAGAAGGTGAAGTTTATCTGCCCCGCCCCCGGCTATGACAGACATTTCGCCATATGCAAGACATTCGGCATTGAAATGATAACGGTAGACATGACGCCCGACGGACCCGACATGGATACAGTTGAAAAGCTGATACTCGACGAAGATGTGCGCGGCATGTGGTGCGTGCCAAAATACTCTAACCCTGACGGAATCATCTATTCCCATGATACGATAAGGCGCATAGCTTCCATGAAGCCCGCCGCCTCGGATTTCCTGCTCATGTGGGATAATGCCTACTGCGTACACGAATTTGATGGCGAGTTCGTTGAGTTTGAGGATATCCTTTCCGAATGCGAAAAGTACGGTAACAAGGACATGGTATTCGAATATTGCTCGACATCAAAAATTACATTCCCCGGGGCAGGCGTAGCGTGCTTCGCGTGCAGTGAAGATAACATGGCGTATATGAAAAAGCTCATAGGAGTTCAGTCGATAAGCTTTGACAAAATGAACCAGCTTCGCCATACAAGGTTCCTCAAGGACAGGGCGCATACCATAGAGCACATGAAAAAACACGCCGCTATAATGAAGCCCAAGTTTGACACGGTGATAGAGTATCTCGATCGTGAAATCGCTCCCTGTGGCTTTGCAAGATGGCACAAACCGACGGGCGGATACTTCATTTCCTTATACACCATGGACGGCTGCGCCAAGCGCACGCACGCCCTTTGCAAAGAGGCAGGCGTCGTTCTGACCGCCGCGGGCGCAACATACCCCTATGGCAACGATCCGCACGACAGCAATATGCGCATCGCTCCAAGCCTTCCGCCCATCGAAGAGCTCCGCAGCGCTATGGGCGTGCTATGCGTCTGTCTGAGGCTCGCGGCGCTCGAAAAGCTGCTGCGCATAGGTTGATAAGTATCGACGTATGGAATATAATCATTATCACCTAAAATAACAAGGAGTAATTTTGTGAAAAAAATAGTTATCGCCTTGGGCGGAAACGCCCTTCAGGAAGCAGGAAAGCCTGCAACCGCTCAAGCACAGCTTGAAGTTGTCGAAAAGACTTCAGAATACATTGCCGACATAATTGAGGCAGGCTATAACGTCGTTCTGGCGCACGGCAACGGACCGCAGGTCGGCCGCATAGTAATCCAGAACGAATATGCATCATCTCAGACGCCTGCCATGCCCTTCGATGTATGCGGGGCTATGAGCCAGGGAATGATCGGATACCATATGCAGCAAGGTCTGAGCAAGGTGCTCCGCAAGCGCGGCAACAATACCTGCGTGGCAACGGTCGTAACACAGGTTGTTGTTGATAAAAACGACCCTAAATTCCTTGCACCGTCGAAACCCATAGGCCCGTTCTACAGCGAAGAAGAGGCAAAAAAACTCGCCGCCGAAAAGGGCTATTCAATGAAAGAGGACGCCGGCCGCGGCTGGAGACGAGTCGTCGCTTCACCGATGCCCGTTGAGATAATCGAGCTTGACGCCGTCAAGTGCCTCGTCGATAACGGCTTTATTGCGATAACCGTTGGCGGCGGCGGCATACCCGTAATCAGAGACGAGGCCGGTGACCTCGTTGGCACGGCAGCAGTTATAGATAAAGACCTTGCCTCCGAAAAGCTGGCGGAGGATCTCGACTGTGACGTTCTTGTAATACTCACCGCCGTCGAGCAGGTATGCATAAACTATGGCAAGCATGACCAGAAGGCGCTTTCCGCGCTTGGCATTGACGATGCGCGCAAGTACATGGCGGAAGGTCATTTTGCGCCCGGCTCCATGCTGCCCAAGATAGAGGCTGCGGTTAAGTTCGTCGAGAGCAGAAAGGGCAGAAAAGCCATCATCACTTCACTCGACAAGGCTGTCGAAGCGCTCGCGGGCAATGCCGGAACGACACTCCAATAATCGCCTGAACAACTGCAATATGTGAGGCCTTTCCGTGAGGACGATGACCTCAGACTATCGAAAAAGTGGCTGAATGCCACTTTTTCGAGTTTTGGTGCAGTGATAACGGGCAGAACGTCGCGGAGAGAAGGTTAATTTCAAAGAAAAATACCGTAGAAGCGCGCATAGGCCGATATGTAACGAACGGCGGCGACAGTGATGAAATGCCACCTTGACTTAACCGCAGCAAACACTGTCAAGCCTTCATAATAACAGTCAATTTAGCACACGGCGCGGCAATGTCTCGCAAAGAAAGGACAAGATGTGATAAGGTAATGATGCCCCTAAGACGCACAGAGCCAGAATCTTGCTTTTATCTGTCAAAAAGTGCGTAAAAGTGAAAGACGCAGAATACATAAATTTTTTGCCAAAATTCCCAAAAATCGTTTACATTTGCATAATCGTCATTTATAATAAAATTAGATAGATATATTTTATACTCGTGCGGCGGACAGTTCAGTTGCGCCGCGCGGACACAGCATCAACTACATAAGGCGCGCTCGGGCTTCATCCATATGCGCC
>SFDB01000045.1 GCA_004558825.1 Clostridiales bacterium | reverse complement strand
GGGAGCGGACTGTAAATCCGTTGTCACAGACTACGATGGTTCGAATCCATCCCCGTCCACCATTTTTTATTTGCGGGAATGGCGGAATTGGCAGACGCGCACGGTTCAGGTCCGTGTGAGGGCGACTTCATGCAGGTTCAAGTCCTGTTTCCCGCACCAAAAACTCAGGCACCATTCATGGGTGTCTGATTTTTTGATATAGTTCTGAGTTTTTGATATAGTGGAGAGCGCTTGAAGCCGCGTTAAAAATATGGCTACGGTGGAGCGATTTTAGCGGCTGGTTTGCGAAGGAACACGTGAATAACAGCGGGCTGCGACGGCGGAAAAGACTTGCCTGCCTTTCGCCCTCTTTTTCGTTTGTAATAAAGGATAGTATGTGGTATAATCAGCGTGACAAAATGGGATTTGTCGGGAACCTATGATAAGGCAAAAGGGCAATGCATAATGAAAACAAAGAAACAGGGCAACAACTGGACAGCGTACTATGACCACGAAACGGGGAGGTACTTTGCCGAGATCATGTACACGAGCCGCGAGGGGCGCGAGCAGTACGATTATGAGATCACGCAGGATATTTACAGCCGACTCGGCACGTTTGGCGACGACACAGAAAACGAAAGGCTGATCAGGACCGCGAAGCTGACGTATTCTTTTGAAAATACTATGTACGGCACGCTCGGCCCTGAGAGAACCGTCTGGAACGAGGAAGCCAACGAAGCAATGAAAGAAACCGTTCGGAAGCAGGAACAGAAAAGAAAAAATGATCGGCATTCCGACGAATAACAGCAATAACGCTTTCTTTATGAGGACGCAGGGAGAAATTATGTACTTTTAACATCACGTACATCAACCATTACAGAGGCCTCTTGGAGGAGGATGGCGAAGGCGTTCTTCTCCGCGAGGACGCCGAGGTCTGGCCGGCATCCGTAAAGAATTGGGCAAATGAATACTACGTTCTCAGCGTTACCGAGGGCATCACCGGTCTCCGCGAGAAATATCTCGAGGCCTTCCCGATGATCGGCTGTCTTATCCTGAACCGGTCGATCGTTTCGGTCGGAGTCACTCCTGCACTTATCAAGCGGATGCGCAGAAGAAAAGTGCTGATACGCGGCGAATACGATTCTTTTCCGAAATCTTCGCAAAGGGAAACGGGCTCGATTTTTTGCTCAGCGACATCCATCTTGCCGACGACGATATAGAGGTCGCTCACGAGCACGATATCATCACCCTCCGTTTTCACACAGCTGCTTTCAAACGATTCGCTCCGGCGTTTTCTCGAATCAGCGAACCTCCGATGTGAGAAGAAATAGCTTACGCGGTAGTGGATGTTGACCTGCCCTTATTGCGGCTCATCCTGTTTGCAAACCACCGGCGGCGAGATTTATCTCAGCATTACATATGTGCCGTTTGAAACAGCAAAACAATACACCGCTTACGCTCCCGATAAGCATCCGGAAGCGGAAACGGTGAAAATCAAAATTTACAGCGATATGAAATAGGGGGACTTACTGTGAAAATAGTACACTGTCATCGTTGCGGTAAATCGTTGAGAACTGACGATTATAATACCAATGGCAAAGTCTATTACTGCGTGTTCTGCGCGCCGATAGTCCGTCAAGAGGAGTGGGACGCACAACACGGTGCTAAAGGCGGCTGGGCGGATAAGGACGGAAATGTCTATACGGAATACCGTGACGGCCGCATCGAAAAGAAAAGCTCAAAGCGTGTTACTTTTGAATTTTGGCGGACAATTATCATTTTGGCGCTTATCGTCGCCGTTACATTTACCGGAATTCGCTATTATTCCTATTCTAAAAATGAAAGCAATCTCCTTGCAATGTTTGAAATTACCCAGACCGAATCGGGAGATGGCTCGAATGTCATAAGCGCCGCGCTTTCGGGAAGCAGTACATATCCAGTCTATAACCTTAACGTTTCTCAAAAGAAAGAAGGCTTTATCTCAAACATTTTCGGATCGTCAAAAGACTATGCTATGGCTGCTAATTTTACAGTGGACGGCAAGACAGCTTACTACTACCATTTTAACGGTTACGATTTTGGTACAGGGCTTGACGGTGAGTTTTATCTCACAGATATAAACGGTAAACGGGCGATCATTGATAACGACCGGGGCAAGGTCTATATGGAAGGCTCGGAGTTTTTCGATGAGCATATCGAGAAACTGGAGGCGTTTAATCCGACTGAGGTATTGAGGCCACTTACAGAACAAGTGTCTGGCGGCGAATACGGTATCAACTCGCAATACTATGTCCTGAAAAAGGACGGTGTACTTTTGAGCTGCTCTGGGGACGGCGGTTGCGTTAACGCACTCACCGGCAGCGGAGATGAAAGATTGAGCTATCGGTTACAGTGCTACAAATCCACTGAGCGCAAATTGCCGGACTATTCGGAATATGACATTGTAGAGTAACCACAGACCGAAAGAAATATGAATTATTGGACTGTTTGGAATGATGTCGTATGACAAGCAATTGAAACCCTGATTGACGGGACCGCTTCAAACGCAGTTTTTGAAAAGGCGCATAAACGGGTGAGAAGGAACGGATACGACAAAAGCCTTTGGGAAAGGTGCTTCGTCTTTGCTTCGGTCAGGTTTACGGCCTTGAAGAGTCCTGTACCACCATGCGGAGATAGACGTATACGGTTCGGCATGATGGTCGGTGGAGCATCAAGGCAGATTTGACGAGGAGAACCTGTCCCACGCATGTGGGGGTGAACCGCGGTAGTAACGCTCTAAACCTTCGCCAGCTCCGCATATGCCCCACGCATGTGGGGGGTGAACCGCTCGCTGTCACGATGTCTCCCAGGTCAAACCTTATCAATTCACCGCAGTAGACGAATGTACTGTTCACCAATGCTCTGCTGGTTACGAAGTCAAAGCACAGGACGATGTTCGAGCAGGCGCTGTTGGAAATGGGAATAGAATATCACCGCATACAGATAGCCACGCCGCGGCATAACGGCAAGGTCGAGCGACAGCACCGCACCGACAGCGAACGGTTCTATCGGACGCTGCGGATGTACAATCTTGAGGATGGGCGAAAACAGTTGGCGGTGTACCAAAGGAAGTCCAACGACCATATAAAGACCTGCTTAGGGCTGCGCAGTCCTAATCAAGTCTTACAGGACTATCTTGCAGTGATGTAGTTGCCGGACAAATGCGGCGAGCCCCTGCGGACAGGACTGTCCGCAGGACAAAGCAAAATTATACCGACAGGGACCCGCAGTCAAGGTCGGGTAGTATTTTCTTCGCT
>SFDB01000022.1 GCA_004558825.1 Clostridiales bacterium | reverse complement strand
AAACCGCATGAAGGAAAACTGGATTTACCGCAGGGGCGACGTGTATTTGGCCAACCTCGACCCCTACATAGGCTCCGAGCAGGGCGGCACCCGCCCTGTTGTCGTCCTGCAAAACAACACCGGCAACTACTACTGCCCCACGCTGATTGTCGCGCATGGAAAGCCTCCTTGCAACGCGTGTGCGCCGCTCGTTTACAGACTGTTTACAAATCGGCTGCAACCGCCGCGGCGGCGCTGCGTCTGTAAAGACAGCGCGGATGACCGCGCAGAACATTTTCCAGGAGGATCTTACATATGAAAAAATGGATCGCAATGCTGCTTGCCGTGCTGACGACAGTTTCTCTGACGGCCTGCGCCGCGAAAAACGGCGGACAGGAGACGGCGTCCGATATCCCGGACGCGCTGACGATTCTGGATACTGTCTGGGCAAGCTATTCCGAAGACGAAAAATTCCCGGCTGCGGGCGGCGATTATTCCGAAGAAAACATGACTGACGGCAAGCCCGGCAAGGTCTCGCTCGAGAAGCCGTCGGAGATCGAATATCTGCTGACGCTCCCGGCCTCCGTGATTGAGGAAGCGGATGACGCAGCCTCGCTGTTCCACATGATGAACGGCAACACGTTCACCTGCGGCGTTCTGCATCTGAAGGATGCCGGCCAGCTGGACGCGGCAGCCGGAGAGGTCAAGACCTATGTGATGAACACGCAATGGATGTGCGGCTTCCCGGACAAGCTGGTCGTCGCCAGCCTGGACGGCTATCTGATCTCCGTCTTCGGCGCAGAGGATCTGGTCGATACCTTCCGCGACAAGCTGCAGACTGCCTATCTCGGCACGCAGATCGTCTCTGACGACCCGATCGCATAACAGCTTTGAAGTAAGGGGCTGCCATGCTGTTTTCAAGCGTTCCGTTTCTGTTTTATTTTCTGCCGTGCGTTCTGCTCGTCTATTTTCTGGTGCCGGGAACGCTGAAAAACGGTGTGCTGCTGCTCGCCAGCCTGTTGTTTTACGGCTGGGGCGAGCCGCGGTATCTGCTCGTGATGCTGGCGGCGATCGCGCAGGGCTATGTCTTCGGCCTGCTGATCGAAAAAAGCCGCGGAAAGCGGCGGGCCGGGCTTTATCTGGCGCTGTCGGTGCTGCTGAGTCTGGGGACGCTGGTGTATTTCAAGTACGCCGATTTTATGATCCGGAATCTCAACGCGCTGACGGGCCTGTCTGTCCCGCTGCTTTCGCTCGCGCTGCCGGTCGGCATCAGCTTCTATACCTTCCAGATCCTGAGCTATACCGTCGACGTGTACCGCGGGACGGTCCCGGCACAGCGGAACCTGATCGATCTGGCAGCGTATATCGCCATGTTCCCGCAGCTCATCGCCGGACCGATCGTCCGCTATTCCGATATCGCGCCGGAGCTGCGCAGCCGTACCCACACGCTTTCGGACGCGGCGGCCGGGACGCGGCGCTTTGTGCTGGGGCTGGCAAAGAAGATCTTGTTTGCCAATCTGCTTGGCGAGCTGGTGTCCGGCTTCCGCGCCTCGCAGGAGCAGACGGTGCTGTATGCCTGGCTGGGCGCGGCCGCGTTCACGCTGCAGATCTATTACGATTTTTCCGGCTACAGCGATATGGCAATCGGTCTCGGCCTCATCCTCGGCTTTCACTTTCCGGAAAACTTCCGCTATCCCTACTGCGCCGGCAGCATCACGGAATTCTGGCGGCGATGGCATATTTCCCTTGGCAGCTGGTTCCGGGATTATCTCTATATCCCGCTGGGCGGCAACCGGAAGGGGAAAGGACGGCAGCTGCTGAACATTCTTCTCGTCTGGCTGGCGACAGGCCTGTGGCACGGGGCGGACTGGACATTCGTTCTGTGGGGACTTCTGTATGCGGCGCTGCTGACGGTAGAAAAGCTGTTTTTGCTGCGCGGGCTGAAAAAGCTCCGCGTGCTCAACCATATCTATGTGCTGCTGTTCGTCACGCTCGGCTTCGTGCTCTTTGATGCGGACAGCATCCGCGATGCGGCCACGTCTGTCTGCGCGATGTTCGGCGGCGGAGGATTGCCACTTGTCGGGCAGGAGAGCCTGTACGCGCTCAGAAGCGGTGCGGTGCTGCTCCTGAGCGCCGCGGTCGGCGCGACGCCGCTGCTGCGGCGGCTGATCACGGCCGCGCAGCAGAAAACGGCCGGACGGGCAGTGCTCGCCGTGCTGGAGCCGGTGGGTCTCTGCCTGCTGCTGGCCGTGTGTACGGCGTTTCTGGTCGACGGCTCGTTCAATCCGTTCCTGTATTTCCGGTTTTAGGAGGGCCCGCAATGGAAAAACAAAAAAACCTCGCCGTCGTCTGCCTGACGGCGGCCTTCCTGCTCGGCTTTCTGCTCTGGGGGCTTTGCAAGCCGGATGACGCCGTCTCCGTCAGCGAACGGCGGAAGCTCGCGCAGAAGCCGGAGCTGACGCTCTCGTCGGTCCTGCGCGGTGAGTTCATGACAAAATTTGAGACCTACACGCTCGACCAGTTCCCGCTGCGGGACAGCTTCCGGCGGCTCAAAGCCGTGACGCTCCTGGACGTGCTGCAGGAAAAGGACAATAACGGCATCTACCTGGCCGACGGTTATGCGGCGAAGCTCGATCCGTCCATCGACGAAGCCTCCGTGCAGCACGCGGCGGACCGGTTCCAGCTCGTTTATGACCGCTATCTGGCCGGGACCGATGCGAAGGTCTTTGCGGCCGTCATCCCGGATAAAAACGCCTTCCTGGCCCGGCAGAACGGCTATCCGGCCTATGATCCGGCAGACCTATCCGCGCTGCTGGCACAGAGCATGCCGTATGCGTCCATGATCGACCTGACGCCCGCGCTGTCGCAGGACAGCTATTACCATACCGACCTGCACTGGCGGCAGGAGGCGCTGCTGCCGGTCGCCCGGACGATGGCCGAGGCCCTCGGCGTGACGCTGACGGAGGACTATGAGACCATAACGGCCGATCAGCCCTTCTACGGCGTCTACTGCGGCCAGTCTGCGCTGCCGCTGAAGCCGGAGCCGCTGCGGTATCTGACGAACGACACGCTGCGCGGTTGCACGGTCTATGACTATGAGACCGGCAGCGAGCTGCCCGTCTACGATCTGCAGCAGCTGGCAGGGGAGGACGCGTACGCGGTCTTCCTTTCCGGCTCCAAAGCGCTTCTGACCATCACGAACCCGGCAGCAAAGACGGACCGGGAACTCGTCGTCTTCCGCGACTCGTTTGCCAGCAGCCTCACACCGCTGCTCGCCGGGGCCTATGCGAAGATCACGCTCGTGGATATCCGATACCTCCAGCCCGAGCGCCTCGGCACCTGGCTGACCTTCGATACCCAGGACGTCCTCTTCCTCTACAGCGCCCCCGTCCTCAACAGCAGCGAGACCATCCGCTAAAACAAAACAAGAGCCGCCCATCCTGGGCGGCTCCTGCTGTATATGGAAAAGATCTGCTCTCAAGCGAACAATTGAGGATCGTCAAGTCAGATGCCGAGGAGGCGTTTGGCGTTGCCGCCGAGGATGGCGGCTTTTTCTTCGCCGGAGAGGGGCAGACGGCGGATGTGCTGCAGATCGTTCTGCGGGCTTCCCCAGGGGCAGTCGCTGCCGAACAGGATCCGCTCCGCGCCGAAGGCCCGGACAAGGGAAACAAAGGCCTCGTCGGAAAGCATCTGCCGGTCCAGCGGCAGCGCTTCGTCCCGCGGGGTGAGCGAGCCGAGGGAGAAGGACGTATCGAGCAGGGCGGACGTATCTGCCAGCAGTTCCTGCACCTGCTCCCAGCAGCGCCAGCACGAGCTTCACCGGACCGACCTGCCGCAGTGCGCTGCGCGCCTTTTCCGGCGTGCAGCAGGCACAGCCGGGGAAGCCGATGTCATAGCCCGCGTGCGTGACCACGATGAGACCGAGCGCACCGGCGCGCTCGAGAATGCGCAGGTATTTGGGGTCGTCCAAATCGGTCTTCTGATAGGCCGGGTGGATCTTGACGCCGCGCATGTAGGCCGAGACGAGGCGGTCGAGCCCCTGCTTCCAGTCTTCGTAATCCGGGTGGATGCAGCCGAAGGAGAACATATTTGTGACGAACGCGTGTTCGTTGTGCGCGGCGGGCAAGGCGGAAAAGGAGCTGCGGGGCGTAAAGCGCTACGTCAACCTGTTCTATCGTATCTACAACGGCAGGCGCAGGCACGAGATTCTTCCCATGAAGTTTTGACCGCCGGCACAGCTTCAATTCAACCATAAGGAGGCAATCCATGCAGGAAAAGCGGACAAAACCCGGCGAAAAAGCAAAACATGATCTGAATGAGAAAACGACCTATCGCTTCGGCAACAGGTCGTTTATTGTTGAACCGGTATTCAAGGAGGAGACGCAGAACACATTGGGCTGCGTCCTTCTGCGCCTGATGAAATCGGAATCTGCGGGGGCGTAGTCCCAGGCGGCGGGGCATATCTCCGCCGCATACATGACAACAGGGCGAGACAGTGATATACTTGTTGTGGAATACAAGTGTTGCTGTTCGGCTGCCCGGAAAGGAGGACTGCATGAAACAGTCGAATAACAACAAAAAATCCCGTGACGTGACCGCCTTTCTGTATGAGAGGCTTTCCCGTGACGATAACATGGACGGCGAGAGCTACAGCATAGGGAATCAGAAAAAACTGCTCATCAAGGTAGCAAAGGAAAAAGGCTACACGAACCTGGTTCATTTTTTTGACGACGGCATCTCCGGTGTTACGATGGATCGTCCCGGCTTTGCCGATATGATTCAGCAGCTGGAGCAGGGAAAAGCAGCGGCGGTGTTTGTAAAAGATCTCAGCCGCCTGGGTCGTAATTACATCGAGGTCGGCAGACTGACCGAGGAGTTCTTCCCCAATCACGACATTCGGCTGGTCGCTGTTTCGGACAACATCGACACCGACGAAGGTGAGAACGAGCTGGCTCCCATCCGCAATCTTTTCAACGAATGGTATGCGCGCGACATCAGCAAGAAGCGGCGCATCAGCAACAAGATCAAGGGCAATGCCGGAGAACCCATGGGGCAGCCTCCTTACGGGTACATCAAAGACCCTGAGAACCCCAAACGCTGGATCGTGGACGAGGAAGCGGCGCAGGTCGTGCGGCGGATTTACCGCATGACGCTGGAAGGGGTCGGAACGGAGCAGATTGCCGCGAAGCTTGAAGAGGACGGTATCCTGACCCCGCGCGCCTACTGGCACTCCAAGGGAATCAATCGCCCCGGCAAAGTCAAGGATCTGCCGCCCACCCATTGGAACAGCTCCAGCGTCATAAAGATGCTTTCCGTGCAGGAGTATTGCGGGGACATTCTCAACTTCAAGACCTATTCCAAGTCATACAAGAACAAGAAACGACTGGAGAATGACCGTGAGAACTGGGCGATTTTCAAGGATGTGCATGAGCCGATCATTGAGCGTGCCGTCTTTGAACAGGTGCAGCAAAAGCGCGGCAAGATGAGAAAGCGTCAAGCGAAGGACGGGGAAAGGAGCATGTTTTCCGGGCTTCTGGTCTGCGCCGACTGCGGGAGCAACCTTCATTTTCATTTCAATCAGGGAAACCCGGAGATCAAGTATTTCAACTGCTCCAACTACAAGGGCAATCGCGGCACCTGCGGCTCCACGCACTATGTCAGAGTGGACTTTCTGGAGCAGGTCGTTCTCGGCGAAATCCGTCGTCTGACGAAGTATGCCGGCCTTTACGAGGACGATTTTCTCAAGGAAGTGATCGGTCACTCCCGGCAGGCGGAGGAAACGGAGCGCAGACTGAAGGAGAAGGAACTGAAATCACTCCTTGCCCGCGACGATGAACTGGACGGCCTGTTCGAGCGCATCTATGAGGACAATGTTTCCGGCAAGCTCAGCGACGACCGCTTTGCGAAGATGTCACGCCGCTATGAGGAGGAACAGAAGGAGCTTTCGGAGAAAATAAAAAAGCTCCGTTCCGAGATAGAGAAGCAGAGCAGCCGCGCAGCCTCAACGGATATGTTCGTGTCCATCGTCCGCAAATACACCCGCGCCAGAAAGCTCACGCCGCGGATGCTCAACGAACTGGTGGAGAAAATCGAGGTCTACAATGCCGAGAAGATCGACGGCGAGTGGGTACAGCGGCTTCGCATTCACTACAACTGCGTGGGGGAAATGAACATTCCCAACGAACCGGCACTGTCCATCCCGGCCGTCACCGTCAACACCAGAAAAGGCGTGTTCGTGAGCTACACGACCGACGACAGACCCGCCGTTTGAGCAGAAAAAAAGCGAGTGTCCTCACAGCTTTTCAAATGCTGTAAGAACACTCGCCATGGTGCGGGAAACAGGACTTGAACCTGCATGCTGTTGCCAGCACACGGACCTGAACCGTGCGCGTCTGCCAATTCCGCCATTCCCGCAGAAACGGACTGTTTCGACCGAATATAAAAAAAGTGGTGGATGGGGATGGATTCGAACCATCGAAGTCTGTGACGGCAGATTTACAGTCTGCTCCCTTTGGCCGCTCGGGAACCCATCCACGGCAACGATATTAAGCTGTGGAGCTGGTGATAGGAGTCGAACCTACAACCTATTGATTACAAATCAATTGCTCTGCCATTGAGCTACACCAGCATACACATTGGCGACCCGGAGGGGGCTCGAACCCCTGACCTCCAGCGTGACAGGCTGGCATTCTAACCAACTGAACTACCGGGCCATCGCAATAATGATGGTGGTGGGCCTTCAGGGACTCGAACCCCGGACCAATCGGTTATGAGCCGACCGCTCTGACCAACTGAGCTAAAGGCCCACGAATGAAGAAAGTGGTGACCCCTAGGAGACTCGAACTCCTGTTACCGCCGTGAAAGGGCGGTGTCTTAGACCGCTTGACCAAGGGGCCGTTCCGTGGTCGGGGTGGAGGGATTTGAACCCGCGACCCCATGCTCCCAAAGCACGTACGCTACCGAACTGCGCCACACCCCGTTCGCGCTTCTTCATCGCACGGTGACAATTATACAGAAAGCGGCAGCGTTTGTCAACAACAAATTTCAGAATTTTTCTTATTTGCAAAAAGCCGAAATTTAAGCGTTTTTTCTCGCGCCGCCGCATTAAATCGAGCTCTTACTCGCCTTTTTTTGTCTTGCTTCGCCTATTTTTTCTCTTGATATACCTATGTATGGTGTACACAACCGAGTTTGCAATCGTTATCACGCAAAGCGCTATAATGGCAATTTGTGTGACCTCCGACCTATAGAAGCCCATTGCGGGATTAAAGCCGTCGAGAATGACGAGCGTGCCTATAAATCCCGCAAGAATGAACGACACATGTATGTAAAGCTTTTTCATTTTACGGCCCTCGCTTACGGCTCTTTAATATAAAGTATGTCGCCTATTCTGCGTTCCCCATCTTCAAGCGGCGGAACGCTGATAAGGCTGCTGTTCCAAGTCATGCCCGCACTTCTGCCGCCGTCGAGATTGTAAGCGCGCGTACAGCCAAGCTCATAAAAAAGCTGCGAAAGCTGCGCAAGCGTCATTCCGACGGAATGCTCTCTGTTTCTGCCGTCTACGACGACAAACACATAGTGACCCGGTTCATAGTAGCCGAGCGCCGAGCGCGGATTAAGTCCCTTTATGCGCGATGTGAATTCCTGTATCGGCATACCGTTTTTGTCGAGCAGCTCCGGTCCGAAGCACCACGCCTGATATGCGCCGCGCGCGATTATCGCTTCTGTGTCGACCTCCTCAGGCTTGTACGTCTCCATCGTGCCGTCGATGTACAAGACGCATATGTCAAGTTCGCTAAGCGTATTTCTGTACATCACGCCGTCGCGTATAACGAGTCCGTCGGCCGCGTTTTGGCAGTAATCTCCCGCTATGGCTGTTATTGCGCCATACATCTCAGACGCATCGGCAATATACTTAGTCCCACGGTTTGCGTATTCGCCCGATGAGAAGCCCGCCCTGAACGCGTGTATATCTCTTATGTATATATCTGCGACGTGGTATACTGCTTTATCCTTTTTATGCTCGGATAAACTGATATGTATCTTGTCGCTCGTATACTCCGTGTCGGTAGATATTACTTCGCCGTCTGTAAACAGCTCGGCGAATTTATTTCCAAGCAGCCCCGGTATAGGCGTAGGCGTCGCTTCCACGGGCTCGCTGCCAAGGTCAATCGTCGGGTCGGCAGCAGGCTGAAGCGTCGGCATAAATGTCGGCACAGGCGTAAAAAGATTTACCCCCACGTTGTCTTTGTCCCACACAACCACATTGTTGAGCAGGAAAAAAGTTCCTATGCAGATGCATGTAAGCAATATGTCTATTGTTATCGTAAACGCAGGATGCATCGGCACGCTGTTATTTGACTTCTTCATTCAGTTAACCCATCAAGTTCAGTCTATTGTCTCAATCTCATAGTCCTGCGTTCCCAGGCCAAGATGCTCAAGCTCACGCACCTGAACAAAAGGATCTTTGCCGTGAATCCGTTCAAAAAGGTGACCGTTCTCACCGAGGATCATTCCTTCGGGAATGCCCGCAGTTATGAGATTTTCTGTTTTTATGGCATCGAGCGACGCCCTTTCTACGGCAACAATGTCGTCTGAAGCGAGTATGCCGATGTCGGGGACAACCGATGGCGTCGTCAGCCCCCAACAATCGCAAAGCACCGTTATCGCCGTCAGCACGTTAATAAAGTATGCGTTTTTCGGCTCAAACGTATCGAGCACCGTTTTCGTGCATACCGCCATGCCCTTCTGGAACTCATGGAAATCGTTGCGTGTAAGCTTTATCGCCGATGTCGGGCATACCTTGACACAATGCTGGCAAAGCGTGCAGTTATGGTAATTAACGCGGTAATTTCCGTCCTTAAACCTGTTCGCGTTATGGTTGCATGAATTGATGCAGGCGCTGCAATGTATGCATTTTTTCTCATCCCACGCTATACCGCCTTGCAACCCGTGTATCTGAGCGCGCGTGCGCTGCGTCACGCAGCCCATGGCTATATTTTTGCACGCTCCGCCGTATCCGCATGCGCCATGCCCCTTTACATGCGAAAAATCGATAAGGAAGTCGGCATCGTTTATATAGCCCGCAACGTCTATCTCACGCAGCGTCTTGTATCCCGCCTCTTTTGTATAATAGTATTTATCCAAATGCCCGCATACGTCTAACACGGGACAACCCAGTATCGATTCCGTGTATCCGCGCTGCCACGGCTTGCGCTGCGCAATCGCATGATCGCAAACGAAGCAATTCGCTTCATGCTCATGCAGAAAATCAACAAGAATACGCACGAAAACCGGCGGTATGGTGCTGTACGTCAAATTGTCTCCTACATGCATCTTTATGGCGACGCTCTTTTTTTTCACGGTCTCCGCCAACGTTGACGCCTCAAGCAGCCGCTTGAACCGCGCCGGCAGCGTTTGGTTCGCATCAAAGCGGTTAAAGCTCATCGGTGCGAATAATACCTTCGACATATAATTCTCCTTTTAACTTAGCATTAGCATATTTCTAATATTATAACCGATTACCGCGCTTTTTTGTAAATATTTTGTAAAATCTACAAACTGATTTCTGCAAGCCCGCATCGCCCTCGGGCGCTCTTGCGCACTGCTTTCACATAATAAACGGCATATGCAATCATTGGGGCTCTCCCCCGCCGCATCGCCGTTTGTCATACCATGCATCTGCCGAATTGCTGCCGCCAACAAACGCCGTAAGCCTCTGCCCGCTCAATGGGTTGACTCCCTTTCCCTGCGCTGATATTATATAGTTAGATGCTCTCGCCCCTCGCCTTCGACCGTTCTTCTTCATATCACGCGAACACACAGTATTGTAGCGGCTTATTCGCAGCCATTACGTCGATTCATGCCTTTACGTTTTTTTATTTATGTGCTATCCTTAGAAAAACATGAATTAATTAGCTTTGCTAATTATGTGAGGCGTGTATATGCTCGACAAAAAGATGCTCGTTGTGATTAACCCGTGTGCCGGACAAAAGCGCGCGAACCGTTACCTTACCGATATACTCGGTATTTTTTCGTCGGGCGGATATGAATGCACCGTGTTTGTCACTCAAAAAAGAGGCGACGCAACAGAATTCGTGAAACGGCGTGCATCCATGTTTGATGCGGTCGTCTGCATAGGCGGCGACGGAACGTTTAACGAGGTGATGATGGGCGTCATATCCTCGGAGGCAAACGTGCCGATCGGATACATACCTGCCGGAAGCACAAATGATTTTGCGAACAGCTTGAAATTGTCTAAGGACATATTGCAGGCAGCTCGGGACATCGTTTGCGGCGAGCCGCGCAGTCTCGATGCAGGCAGCTTTAACGGACGATGCTTTTCATACATCGCTTCATTCGGAGCGTTTACGGGCGCTTCGTACTCCACGGCTCAATCGGCGAAAAACGCGCTTGGCCATCTTGCGTATATACTCGAAGGAATAAAGGATCTGCCGTCGATGCATCCCGTGCATGTACGGGCGGAAATTGACAACAAGGTATTCGAGGACGACTATATTTTCGGTGCAGTAAGCAATTCGACGTCTATAGCGGGCATCGTTACGCTCGACGACGCATTTGTCGACATGAACGACGGGCTTTGCGAGGTTACACTCGTGAAGTTTCCCAAAACCGCTCTGGAGCTTAGCAGAATAATTATGTCGATACAGACGAACGAGTTTGACGAAGAACTGATAACGTTCGTGTCTGCGCCACATGTTGTAATGTATACGGACGACGACGTGCCTTGGACTCTTGACGGCGAGTATGATGCCGGTGCGCCAATTGTTATAATTAAAAACATTCACAATGCTATAAAGCTTATTGTGAATAGAAAATAAATCAGGAGATATTTATTGAAACTCAAAGAGCGTCTTAAACAAAACAAGCATCTTTTGCTTGTGCTTCTGCTGCCGGCATACCTTGTGTGGTTCTTTTTGCTTGAAAAAGCAATAGGCCCTGACTGCGACTATTGGGTGTCGTATATACCGTTGGACGATTACATTCCTTTTTGCGAATGGTTTGTAATACCGTATGTGCTGTGGTATCCGTTCATGGCGGTTGTCGGCATGGTCGCGCTGTTCAAGGATGTGCCGGCCTTCAAAAGATATATGTGGTATTGGTTCAGCACTTTTGCGATAAGCCTTATAATTTGCATGGTATTCCCAAACGGACAGGACCTACGGCCGACGGAATTTGCGCGGGACAATGTGCTCGTGGATATTGTCAAGATACTGTATGCGAGCGACACGAACACTAATGTTCTGCCGAGTATGCATGTCGTAGGTTCTATAGCCGCCGCCGTGTGCGTGTTTGACTGCAAAGCGTTAAAGAGCGTGTTTTACAAAATCGGAGCGGTTGTGCTGGCAGCACTCATATCGATTTCAACCGTATTTATCAAGCAGCATTCGGCGCTCGACATTTTTGCGTCGATAGTCGTATGCATACCGACATATCTGTTCATTTATAAGGGCGGATATGATAAGCTCAGCGCATGGATAAAACGCAGGCATAATAAGAATAAGAAGGCATAAGCAAAGAACAAAAAACGGAGCCGTCGTCATGTTTTCGGCGGCTCCGTTGCATTATTGGTTTTCTTCGCCGTTGCGCATCCAGTCGCGTATAAACACCAACGCATCGGAAAAACCCGAGCGATAATAAAAATTACGCATCTGCTCTCCGGCATGCTCCATCGAATTATCAAGCTCCTTACAAATATGCTGCTTATCCTCTCCGAGCAGATCATTTATCATTTTGCGGCAGTCGCCGCAATCCCGAAGCGCCCGACGCAGCTCGTCCGGTTCTTTATTCTCGCAGTCGCTTATTTGACGGCGAATAAAGGCCTCCATGGCGCGTGCAAGTTTTTGTTCGTCCATAACTTTTACCTTTCATGTCGATAAAGCTTGGGTTCACGGAAAGTCCCACAGCTATCCGCTTAAACACAAACGGAAGAGCTGTTAAAACCGTTCCGATGTTCCCCGCTATTCTGCCGAATATCGACAGAATGTATTTTGAACATACAATGCGTTCAGTATGGGCATTATATCATATGCTGAATATAAAATGGAATCATTCTGAACACATTGGTGTGGATTACATGACTATTAAAAGTGTATCCGTAAGAATTGACGAAAGAATGCTGAACAAGCTTCATTGTACCGCCGATTATGAAGGGCGTTCGGCAAACAGTCAAATATTGGTACTTATACGAGAATGCATAGAGCAATTTTAGGCGAAACACGGGCAGCTCGACGGACGCTACTCGGTCAAGGCAAGGGCGGAAATATCGAGAAAGCAGTATGCTGCAATATAAAATCAGAATTTATCATCTCTAAAACTTCCGATTCGTCGTTCTCTTATGCACCAAGCATGCTCTGGTCAAATGCGAACAGAGCCTCGTTTATTTCAAAGACATAACATACTTGCAAGGCAGCTTTCCTGCTCCGGTGATCTTTGCGCTGCCGGTTTCACATCCGCCCAGCGTTTTACATTCAGCCAGCAGCTCCGGCCCTGCAGCACGATGGATGCAGCCATCCACGCCGCCGCCACCCAGCAGCGACTCGTTGGCAGCGTTGACGATTGCGTCCACCTTCATTTTTGTGATGTCATTTCCGCCGATTTGAAGCGGCATTATGCAATCCTCCGTCCTGTCAAAGCGGCATCGGTGTCCGGGCGATCAGAATGATCGCCAGAATTGCCCCTACAAATGCCGCAGCCACCTACGACCGCCAACACCTTTTCGTCGAGCTTCTTCTTCGCTGCCTTGCAGATCAGCGCGGCGCAAGCCATGCAGACAGCCGCAGCCAAAAGTGCAATGCCCAGCGTTTCCCATAGCCAAGAAAGTTCATGTAGAATTTTCATGCGATCATCTCCTGTTCGTTAAACTGGAATTTATTGAATTCTTAAAGCACCGGCACCGGGATTCATTCGCCGCGCCTTTTGATGGCATGGATTATTTGAAGACCGTCTGTTTCCAGCCCCTTTATCTCCCCATAAAAATAGTGAAACGGAGCAATGGATAAAACCAGAATAAACAGATTGATAGAAAACGCAGCATTCAAAAAGAATGCAATCACGCCGTCAGCAAAAAAATCTGATTGAAAGGAGAACCCACCGAATTTCAGAGCCGAAAGTCCTGCGAGCAGCAGGAGAGAAAAGACAGGACCTCCCAAGAGAGTCATGATTAGCTTTGCTTTTGTATCGATCTTCTTTTCCGACGGGGTAAAGAATCCATCAAAAACAAGCAGATTCACGGTCAACGCTTTCGTGTTCAGAAGCCGTTTTCCCCATCCGACTCGTATATGCCAATGTCTGTCTCCTGTCGCAAGCATATAACCGATGGCATGGCCGAATTCATGCAAAAGGGTTGAGAGCAATGTCAGCACCCACAAAACGAATATAGAGGCGAACAGTTCTATTATAATGGCAAGTATTTTAAGCATGAGATCCCCTCCAAACGCCGATTTGTCTGCCCCTTAAAGTCCAAGTCCTTCAACCCACGCCGCAAGCTCCTGATGCCCGACGCTGCCCTTGAAAACCTTGCCGTCCATCAGCTTTGCGCCTTTGCAGCTCGGCGCAAGGCGT
>SFDB01000021.1 GCA_004558825.1 Clostridiales bacterium | reverse complement strand
GGATGTGTGCAAAGAGGTAATGGGTGCAAAGCAGAAAGCGCAGCTGCGGCGAATGGTGGACTTCAAGTTCACCCGTCATCCGTCCCTCAATTTGCCGGAAGAACGGCTGACAGCCATTGAAAAACAGCTTGGAGAGCGTACAAGAGAGCTGCTCTCCATTCCGGTTCAGAGAAGTGCAAAGCGCAAAAACGAGCCGCAAAGATGATCCGTCTGCGGTATGGGAGGACCCCCATACCGCAGATACTTATCAGCCGCCCATACAGACCGGTATGAGATTCCTGTAAAAATTACCACCTATGTTCCTAAAACAACCACCTATCGAGAATCGGTAGAAATCGGTTCTTGATTTTCCTATACTGTAACCGCAGCGAGGAGGTGAACCGATGCAAATTGAAATCAAGATAGACGAAAAATGCAAAGAGCCAAAAATCATCGTGATGACGGACAAAATGACTGATGAAGTCAATGCAATCATAAAAAGATTGTCAGATGAGCAACCGCAGGTCATTGCCGGATTCAGGGACGATGTTGTCGAGGTTCTGGAACCGTCTGAAATCTACCGTGTTTTTGCCGAATCAGGTAAGGTGTTTGCCGAGACAAATCACGGCGAGTATGCGCTCCGCCTGAGGCTATACGAGGCGGAACAACGGCTTGACAGCAAGACTTTTGTCCGAATATCAAACTCGGATATTATCAATCTGAGAAAGGTCAAGAGCTTTGATTTGAGCTTTGTCGGGACAATTTGCATTACGCTTTCAAACGGTACGGTTACTTATGTTTCACGGCGATCCGTCGCCAAAATCAAACAACTGTTAGGAATGTGAGGTGGCAGAAATGAAGAAAAAACTGATTGGACGAGGAGTAATTGGTTTCCCTGTTGGCATTGCAATCGGATATGTCATTACGGTGATTATCTCAATCTGTATTGGGGATGGCTTCTTCCATCCGGTCAATCCAGAGCTTGTGAATAAAATGGGGAGCGAATTAAATGCGATTCTCATTCAAACCGGTCTGAGCGGAATAATGGGCACAGGCTTTGCAATGGCTTCGGTTATTTGGGAGATTGATTCGTGGAGCCTTGCAAAGCAAAGCGGGATTTACTTCGCAATTGCTTGCGTGATTATGTTCCCCATCTCTTATTTTGCCAACTGGATGCCCCATTCGACCGCTGGAATTCTGTCTTATGTAGGCATATTCGTAGCGATCTTCCTCGCTGCTTGGGTAGCTCAGTATTTTGTGTGGAAAAGGAAGATTAAGAAAATGAACGAAGGCATTAAGGATAATAACGATATGAATTGATCCCGCCGCTCTGCATCCTGCACCTTGTTTTAACAACAGAATAAACCACATACATAGCCGCTTGGTTTTCAAAAGGAATCAGGCGGCTATTTCTATTTTGAAGGAGGTGTTCGCTATGAACGAAACAGATTACAACGCTCGCCTTTATGAGAAAATGAAAGCCGAGCAGGACAAATACCGGGACTGGCTACTGCATCAGGAGCCGTCCGAAATCCTCAACCACACCTACGAATACACGATGCGGGAGGACATCGTAATGTGTATACTTCGCAAATGGCAGCGGAAATCAAAACGCTGTTTATCCGCAATCATATCTATCTCCATACGGATTCCGAGAAAGATGTTCAAGTGCTTCGAGCGAGATTTTTAGAATGGAAAAATCGAAATGCTTGTAAACTGAACGGAAAATATTGAGTTTCGTTAAGCCGTGTGTTATACTGTTTAAGTGGTTAGTTTCAGTATAGCACACGGCTCGTTTTCAAAAAAATGAAGCCACCTTACGCCAGCTTACTCCACGGCTTACGCCATTAGATTTTCCGCTATCTGAATTAGGCGTAACTGAGCTTGCCCCAGCTTCAAACGAGCAGATGCCGGTCTGGACTTATAGACGCTAAGCGGAGCTTATCTAAGGCTGGTCACGAAAATCCCGACAATGAAGCCTGTCGAATAATCCTATAACTCTCATACATAGCGAAGTGGGCGGTTCCGAGCGGAGCGCCCATTGCTTTTACGAGCGGATACGGCGTCAAAATTCCTTTGCTATATGCACAAAACGCGCTATAATAATACTAAGCAGGATAATATCCGCATACGCGGCCTGTCAGGAGGCGAATACATGGAATTTAACAGCAACTATTACGACAATGGCTATGACGGCGGCTACGGCGGGCCGCGCCGTCCCAGAAGGGGCATGACCACCGGAGGCATAATCGCGATAGTTTTCATCGCGGTAATTGTTGGCATACTCGCCGTTTCGGCAATATTGCCCAAGGGCGATTCGAATACGCCCAACCTCCCGAATCTGCCGTTTTTTCCGCAGAACACCCCGAACGAACACGTCGCGGACACAACTCCGAAGCAAACAGTACCGACTCCGCTGCCCACGACGCGCCCTGCGGTAGCGTTCGACGGCGTGGCGCCCACGATAACAGATATGTATAATCCCATCCCCGATATCGTCGATGCGGTCTCCCCCGGCGTCGTCAGCGTCGTAAATTACAAGTCAGGCGTCGCAATGGGCATAATTTCCACCGACACCATTCAAGGCACGGGCACGGGCTTCTTCATATCAAGCAAGGGATATATCATCACAAACGAGCACGTCATTGACGGCGCGGATAAAATAATGATAACCCTCTCAGACGGCACCGAGCTTCAGGCGGAGCTTCTCGGAAGCGACGCAACGCTCGACGTTGCAGTGCTTAAAGTACCGGGAAATGGCTATATGGCGCTTAAGCTCGGTGATTCAAGCAAGGCGCGCGTAGGAGATTTTGTCGTTGCGATAGGCGACCCGACAGGGCTGTCGCTTGCGGGAACGCCCACGTTCGGCATAATCAGCGCAATGGAGCGCAGCGTCAATATCGAAGGCAAGAGCAACACTTACATACAGACCGATGCGGCAATAAACCCCGGCAATTCGGGTGGTCCGCTCATAAACATGAAGGGCGAGGTTATCGGCGTAACGAGCGCCAAAACGGTCACCGCCAGCTACGATGAGTACGGAAATCCGATTTCGGCCGAGGGATTGGGCTTTGCTCTGCCAATAAACGGCGTGCGCGAAACTGTGAACCTGCTGATTACAAACGGCTATGTTCTTCGTCCCGGCATCGGCGCTTCGCTCATCGTAATGACCGAAACGTATTCTCAGGCGTACGACAGGCCGATGGGTATGCTCGTATACCTGGTTCTTGAGGACGGACCTGCTTTCAACGCGGGACTTCGTGCCGACGACATAATCGTCGAATGCAACGGCAATGCGATTAAAGAACACGAGGACCTCACAAGCGCAATAAAAGCGGCCGGCGTCGGCGGCCGGTTATCGTTGAAATACTGGCGTAACGGTGAATACTACACTACTACGCTTACAGTCGGCGACCTGAACTCTATTGGCGACAAGGTATATAACAACGAGTACGGCGGATCGTTCTTCAATGATGAAGGCGACGTCAATCCGTGACATGCACAGGAGAATTATGGATTACTCAAAGCTTCAGAACGGCAGCGACATACGCGGAACAGCGATAAAAATTGACGGCGGCAAAGAAGTAAACCTTACGCGCGAGAGCGTCAGGCGCATAGGCGCGGCGTTTGCGGAATGGCTTTATCTGCGCATCGGGACATGCGGACCGATACGCGTCAGCATAGGGCGCGACCCGAGGCTTTCGGGCGAGGATATCGCCGGCTGGCTTACAGAGGGTCTGTGCGCGATGAATGTGTCAGTCACCGATTTCGGCCTTGCAAGCACCCCGGCCATGTTCATGAGCACCGTCACGCCCGGCTACATGTTCGACGGCGCCGTAATGGTCACGGCAAGCCATCTCCCGTACGAGCGCAACGGGCTGAAGTTCTTCACGCGCGGCGGCGGGCTTGAAAAAAGCGATATCGCAAGTATACTCGATACGGCGCAAAACGCGGATTTCATATTCGACAATGTGAAAATTATTTCCGAAAGGGTTGATTTTCTTTCCGTTTATGCCGAGTCGACTGCCGACATGATACGCCGCGGCGTCAATGCGGAGGATTATATGCATCCTCTCAAGGGCCTTAAAACGATAGTCGATGCGGGCAACGGCGCGGGCGGATTTTTCGTGGAGAAGGTGCTGAAGCCGCTCGGCGCGGACACCGAAGGCAGCATATTTCTCGAACCCGACGGGCTGTTTCCGAACCATGCGCCAAACCCCGAGGATGCGCGCGCGATGGCAGCGATATCGGACGCCGTTGTGAAAAGCGGCGCGGATTTCGGCATAATATTCGATACGGATGTTGACAGGGCGGCCGCCGTAACGTCGGACGGGCGCGAAATCAACAGAAACAGGCTTATAGCGCTTATGAGCGCAATACTCCTTCGCGGCCACGAGGGCTCTGCCATAGTGACGGATTCTATCACCTCGACGGGACTCACAGAGTTTATTCGGTCGCACGGCGGCGTACACAGGCGCTTCAAGCGCGGCTATCGAAACGTTATTAACGAGGCTGTCCGCCTCAATAATGAGGGCGTCGAATGTCTCATGGCAATAGAAACGTCAGGCCATTGCGCACTGAAAGAAAATTACTTCCTTGACGACGGCGCGTACCTCATAGCAAAGCTTTTGATAGAGCTTGCGACGGCGAAGCGCGAAGGACGCCGCCTTGAGGAGCTTACGGCGGGTCTTTGCGAACCTCTCGAGGCGCGCGAATTCAGGATCCCCATATCGCGGACAGACTATGCCGAATACGGCGCGTCCGTGCTCAAGGCGCTCGACGCCTACTGCGGCGAACATGACGGATTTTCAAAGGAGCCTGAGAATTTTGAAGGCGTGCGCGTAAACGTGCCCCGATTTGAGGGCTGGTTTTTGCTTCGCATGTCGCTCCACGACCCGCTTATGCCGCTCAATATCGAGAGCAACGTTCCGCGCGGCGTGGAAGGCATTGCCGGCGAGCTTCTGCCGTTCCTGATGCGCTTCGACGGCCTCGATATTTCCGGAATGACCTGTTCTTAGGGCAGATATACTGTAAAATAATACGGCCGCGCTCGGCATTCACGCTGAACGCGGCTTTGTTTATGGAGACACGGCGGCCTTTCCCTTATTTCCCGACGCAGAAGCGCGAAAACACGGCGTCTATGACGTCCTCATCCACCTCTCGTCCCGTTATCCGCGCAAGCGCCGACAGCGCAGCGCGTATATCCGTCGCAATACAGTCGGGCTCATCGGCAAGCCGAGCGTCGTTCACCGCTGCAAGCGCGTCCGATATTGCCTCAACATGCCGCATGTTCGTCACAAGCGTCGATTCGGGCGGCGCAATGCATCGGGCGATGGCAGCTTTAAGGCCGTCAAGCCCTTCGCCCGTGAGGGTGCTGATAACGCATACGTTCTCAAAAAAGGCGCGCAGCCTATGCTCATAATCCGAAGCGCCGCCTATGTCGCTTTTCGTTATGACGGCTATCGCGGACCTTGCGCTGCAAAGCGATTTAAGCTCCTCGCAGCCGCCGTCCCACGGCTTTGACGAGTCAAACGATACGAGCAGCAGATCCGCCTTATCTATATATGCGCGCGCACGCTCGATACCTATGCGCTCCACAGGGTCATGCGCGTCATGAAGCCCCGCCGTGTCCGCAAGGCGCACGGGAATGCCAGAAATCGAGAGCTGCTCCTCAAGCACGTCGCGCGTCGTTCCCGCAAATTCGGTCACTATCGCCCTCGGTCGGCCTATCAGGGCATTCATCAGCGACGACTTGCCCGCATTCGGCGCACCGACAATCGTGACGAGCGCGCCCTCGCGCAGCACCCTGCCTCCGAGCCCATCCTGCCTGAGCTGCTCGAGCCTTTGGGCGACGCCATTGAGAGTCGCGGGCAGATGCGAATACACATCCTCGTCAAGCTCATCGGGATAATCAAGCGCGGCGTCGACGCCCGAAAGCGCGTCTATCAGCTCGCCCTCGAGCCGCGACACGACATCAGAAAGCTTACCCTCGAGCTGGTCGAGCGCGGCGCGCGCCGCGCCGCGCGAGGTCGCGCTTATCACATCAATAACGGATTCCGCCTGCGCAAGGTCGAGCTTCCCGTTTACGAACGCGCGGCGCGTAAACTCTCCCGCCTCGGCCTGTCGCGCGCCAAGTCCGTAAAGCCTCTCCGACACAGCGGAAACAACGTATGCGCCGCCATGTGTGTAAAGCTCGAGCATATCCTCGCCCGTATATGACTTGGGCGCCGCAAAGAATGCGCACATGGCCTCGTCGAGCGTCTCGCCATCTTTTCCTTTGAGTCTTGCGAAGCGTATGCGGCCTGCCGTCGGCGCACCCCCTGCGAGCGCCGCGTATATCTCACGCACCCGGCCCCCGCTTACTCTTATCACGCACAGCGCCCCTCCCACGGGCGTCGCAATCGCACATATTGTATCGTTATTCATAGATATCCTCATTCGAGTGATTTTTATCAACATTCACCATAACTCGCTCCGCGATACGGAAATGCTCCGATTCAGCCATTATTTCCGTATGCGGCGCGAACTGTCCGCGTGCTTTTTTGATACATAATCCACATTATCAACAGAGTTATCCACAGGGTCAAGCCCTGTTTTGCGCTTTTTTCCCGTTTAATCCACACAAATATGCAGACGTGGCAGGGGTTTTCCACATCGCGCGGAAAAACAGGCGGCTTTACCTGTAACGCGCATCGCGGCAAAAGCGGCGCGCACAAAACATAAAATTACGCCCGAAACACACCGGCCGCCGCACCCTTCGCGCTTGCGGCAACGCGCATTTCGGACGTTTTTTTTGCGTAAAAAGCCGTATTATTCCGCGATAGGCTTCACATAGCAGCGGCGCGTCTTATGCTGCTCCGTATCAAAAAACTTCCACTGGGCGATGACCTTTGAATTAGTTTCAAGCTCAGGCCCCGTTTCGGCGTATTTTATGCCGTTCTTTATTGCGTTCTTCTGAACCTCGTTGAGCAATATCGCGTTAACGCCCGCGCCTTGCATGTCGGGCCTGACGGCTACGAGGAAAAGGTCGAGCGTATCGTTATGCCTGAGCGCATGGAGCACCCTGAACGCGCCCGTCGGGAAAAGGCGGCCATTCGTTTTTTTGAAAGCGTTTGCAAGCGAAGGAGCTGTCACGCCGAACGCAACAAGCTCGCCCTGCTCGTTCTCCACAAACGACGTATAGTCGAGATTGATAAGCGGCAGGAACTTGTTCGTGTATTTTTCCACCTGCCTGTCGTTTAGCGGCACCACGCCGTAAAGATGCGAGTAGGCCTCGTTGAGCAGGTTAAACACCTTGCCGATGAGAGGCTTTATCTGCCTGCGGTTATGAACCTCCACGATATGCAGCTTGTTCCTCCTGAGCACCATGTCGGCAAGCTTTTGCAGGCGTTCGTTGGGTTCCTCGGGCACGCGTATCAGGTATTCAATCCAGTCAACATCCTTTTGAAAGCCGAGGCGCGCAAGCTGCTCGTTGTAATAGGGATGGTTATAATAGGTGATGAACATGCTCTTCCTGTCAAAGCCCTTGATGAGCATCCCCTCGCGGTCAAGGTCGCAAAAGCCGAGAGGCCCGTGTATCTCCGTGCAGCCGCGCTCGCGCCCGAAATCCTCGACGGCCTTGAACAGCGCGTCCACAACCTCGTCGTCGTCGATAAAATCAACCTGCGAAAAGCGAATGCGTTTATTGTTGAATTTCTCGTTCGCCTTGTTGCTGATTATTGCGCCTATGCGCCCGACTATCTCGCCGTCGCGATACGCCAAAAAGCATTTTGCGTCGCAATACTCGAACGCGGGATTCTTTTTCCTGTCCCAGTCCTCAAGGTCGTCTGCGTATGTGGCGGGAATAAAGTACGGATTATCCTTATAAAGCTTGTTTGGATAATCGACAAATTTACGAAGCTCGCGCTTCGTCGTAACCTCTTTTACAGTTACCATACTTAGCTTTCCTCCAAGCCCATTTATGCATATATTGTATCAATCATTTTTGCTTTACACAATAGCAATCGCTTTATTTGTCCAACAGCTGTGCAATATCCGATTTCGCTTGACAAAAGCATTCAGCCGACGGAAAATATCTGTATATAAAAATTGAAGGAGTTCAGAATGAAAAACGAAAAAGCTACAGCGCTTATTGATTTTATTGCCGCTTCTCCGACGGCCTTCCATGCCGTGCATAACATTGCGAACGAGCTTGACGCAAGCGGCTTCACGCGCCTTGAGGAGGGCGCGGTCTGGTCGCTCGAATACGGCAAGGGCTACTACGTCACGCGCAACCTTTCTTCGATAATCGCATTCAGGCTGCCCGCGGCGGGCTTCGGCTCATACAGAATAGTCGCCTCGCACAGCGATTCTCCGACTTTCAAGCTGAAAACGAATTTCGAGCTTGACGTGCGCGGCAAATATACCCAGCTCAACACCGAGCGCTACGGCGGCATGATAATCTCGACGTGGTTCGACCGCCCTCTCTCGGTCGCGGGACGCATCATTACGAGCGACGAAACGGGCATACGCACGCACCTTGTAGACCTTGGGCGCGACGCGCTCGTTATCCCAAACGTGGCCATACACATGAACCGCGACATAAACGACGGCTTCAAATACAACGCGCAGGTCGATACGCTCCCCCTGTTCGGCGACGGCGCCGCCAAGGGCAGGCTGATGAAGGAGCTTGCGGACGGCGCGGGCGTTGACGCAGAGCGCATAATCGGCTATGATCTTTTCCTCTATAACCGTATGCGCGGCACGACGTTCGGCCCCGAAAACGAGTTTATCTGCTGCCCGCAGCTCGACGACCTCGAATGCGCCTTCACTTCTCTCAAGGCGTTCGTTGCCGCGGAAAACCCGCGGAGCGCCTGCGTCTACTACGTCTCCGACAACGAAGAGGTCGGCAGCGGCACGAAGCAGGGCGCAGATTCGACATTCCTCAGCGACGTGCTCGAGCGCATAAACATCTCGCTCGGCCGCACGCGCGAGCAATACTTTACCGCAGTCGCGTCAAGCCTCATGCTTTCGGCCGACAACGCGCACGCCGTACACCCGAACCACCCCGAGAAGACGGACGCCACAAACTGCGTATTCATGAACGAGGGCATTGTCATAAAGCATAACGCGAACCAAAAATACACGACCGACGCCGTTTCAGCGGCCATGTTCCAACGCATATGCCGCAGCGCGGGCATACCTTGCCAGCATTTCTCAAACCGCTCGGACATGGCGGGCGGCTCAACGCTCGGCAACATATCAAACGCGCACGTTTCGCTCAACACGATAGACATTGGCCTCGCCCAGCTTGCCATGCACTCGTGCTATGAAACGGCAGGCGTCAAGGACATCGGCTACATGACGGACGGCATCAGGGCGTTCTTCGAAAGCGCGCTCACCGCCGACGCCGACGGAACGTATCTCGATAAGTAATCAGCGGCGGCAATGAATCTCTATAACGATTTGCTTCAAAAAAGGGAGGCCTTGTCCGTAATCGGGCTTGGCTATGTGGGAATGCCGATAGCCGTAGCCTTTTCAAAGAAGGTCAACGTAATCGGCTTCGACCTCAATCCGCGCAAAATTGACCTCTATCGTTCGGGAATTGACCCAACGGACGAGGTTGGCGACAGCGCCGTTGCGGAGTGCTCCGTAGAGTTTACCAGCGATGAGCAAAGGCTTCGCGCCGCGAAGTTTCACATCGTGGCCGTGCCAACGCCGGTCAATCTCGACAAAACGCCCGACCTTTCGCCCGTCGCAGGCGCGTCGGAAATACTCGGCCGCAATCTCGCAAAGGGCAGCGTCGTTGTATACGAATCGACGGTTTATCCGGGCGTAACGGAGGACATATGCGTCCCGATACTCGAGCGCGCGTCGGGTCTAAGGTGCGGCGCCGATTTCAAGGTTGGCTACTCGCCGGAGCGCATTAACCCCGGCGATAAGCTTCATCGCCTTGAAAACATAAAGAAAATCGTCAGCGGCATGGACGCGGAATCGCTCGACACGATAAAAAAGGTATACGACCTTATAATCGACGCAGGCACATATCCCGTTTCGACGATAAAAACGGCAGAGGCTATAAAGGTCGTCGAGAACAGTCAGCGCGACATAAACATCGCGTTCATGAACGAGCTTGCGATGGTTTTTGATAAAATGGGCATTGATACCGCCGAAGTGGTTGACGGCATGAACACGAAATGGAACGCGCTCGGCTTCCGCCCGGGCCTCGTCGGCGGCCACTGCATAGGCGTAGACCCGTACTATTTCATCTACCAGGCTGAAAAGCTCGGCTACCACAGCCAGATAATACTATCGGGGCGCAAGGTCAACGACGGCATGGGCGCATTCGTCGCCGACGCGGCAATAAAGCAGATGATTCTTGCGGGCAAGGCGGTCAAGGCGTGCAGGGTTGCGATACTCGGCCTCACTTTTAAGGAAAACTGTCCCGACATACGCAACAGCAAAATTGTCGGCATCATAGCGCGGCTCAAGGAATACGGAATTTCTCCGATTGTAGCCGATCCGCGCGCCGACGCGGACGACGCAATGCGCGAATACGGCGTTTCGCTCACGCCCGTTTCCGAGATACGCGACGCCGACTGCGTAATACTCGCTGTGGCGCACGACGAGTTCAAGGCTCTCACATTCGACGAAATAGACGCGCTTTTCGGCGGCGGCGAATGCGTGCTTATCGACGTGAAGAGCGTGCTCGACAAGCGCGAGGCGCAGCGCCGCTGGCGGTATTGGAGGCTTTAGCCGCAAGGCGCATTTTTACGCAGACAAAAAACTAAACCGCGCTCGGTGCATCTGCCGAACGCGGAGCTTTTTTACGCCTTGAAAAGGGGCTTATCTTTGAAAGTCAATCAGCGCCTTTACGCCGTCCGCGTCTAAGCCGCGCGTGCGTATATATATGACCGCGTCGTCGCCGATGCGCCATATCACGCCGCCCGTTCCGTCGGGATTCATGTATACTGCGGCCTCCCCTGCGCGCAAGTCCTCATATGCGGCATGAATTATGCAGGCCTCTATCTCCTTATCGTCCGAATACGCGAGAATATAATCGCGGCTCGATGCATTGGCCGTCATACCGTCAAACGCATTAAGGCTCAGCGCTGCGCTTATGTCGGCTACGCTTTGCACGCCTGCGTCGAAGCGCTCGACCTTGAAGCCGTCAGACTCGTATTCCGACAAAGGCCTGAGCTCGTTTGCCATATCGGCGCACCCTCCCTGTGCAGTGCCGGAAAACGACTTTGTCGGCTCTCCCGCAGGGTCTGCATCGTTAGCATCGCAGCCGCCCTTGACCACATGGTCGGGCGCAGCGTTAGGTTCGCTGATGTTCTCAAGGGGTGCATTATTTTTTTCTAACGATTGGGGTGGGAGAGACCCTTTAAACATCCTGATTCCTGCGAAAAGCAGGACGGCGCATGCGGCGGCGGAGGCGAGCGACGTCACAAGAACGCGTGAGGAGCGGCGCTTTTGGCGCTCCTTCCGTTTCACGCTCTCGTAAAGCGCACCGTAATCGACGAGCGAATCGGCTTTACAAGCGTGCTCACGCATCATATCGTCAAAAGTATCATTCATCGTTCATCCCCCTTTCCCCGAGCATCGTCCGAAGCATCGCTTTTGCGCGTGACATGCGTGACTTCACAGTCCCCTCTGCCACATTCAACAGCGCCGCAATGTCATGATAATTCAGGCCCGAATAGTAGTGGAGCAGCACGGGCTCGCGATAGATATCGTCGAGCGCGTTCACGGAGTCGCGCAGCACGGAGTTGCGCTCGGAGCGGATAGCGGAGCTTTCGGGCATATCGCATTCGCTGTCCGTCGGTCCGTCATTAGGCGGCACGTCGTAGAGGAGCTCCTTTTTTCCGCGCCTGAGCATATCGACGCTGCCGTTTACGGCAACGCGGTAAAGCCAGCCCTTGAGCTGCATATCGTTCATCGCATCGAGCTTTTTTTGATGCTTCAGCGCGCGAAGAAAAACCTCCTGCGATACATCAAAGGCGGCATCGCGGTTCTTCGTCACATTATATGCGGCCCAGAACACAAGACGCGAATATTGCGCATACAGCGAATCGAAATCCACTGTTCAAAGCTCCTTTTCACTTGATTAAACGCTTTGTTTCCGAAAAGGTTTCATAATTCCTCAAAAACATTGCGCAGGCTTGTTTGATTATACCATAAATATGAAGCAGGTAAAGCGTCAGGCAGATGTCAGCCCTTTTCCGTTCAGCATAGCATGTCCGCTCTGCACGTCAGCCGGCCGCGCTTAATGCTTGCCCATTGCGTGCGCGCATATTGCCTCATACGTCTTTTGGCTTACGTCATGCTCGATTTTGCAGGCGTCCGCCTGGGCGGTCTCCTTATCCACGCCGAGCGCCATGAGAAACCCCGTCAGCGTCTTGTGACGGTCGAGCATCTTCGACGCAATGCTCATGCCGCTTTCGGTGAGCGTTATAAAGCCGTCCTTATCCATGGTAATGTGGCCGCTCTGCTTCAGCCGCTTCGTGGCGTAGGTGACGCTCGGCTTCGTGACGCCGAGCTGCTCGGCCACATCTATCGACCTGATATAGCCGTGCTTTTCCTTCATCATCAGCATGGCCTCGAGATAGTCCTCCGCCGCCCGTAGAATTTCCATGGTCTTTCACCTTTCTTTTTGTGCTGTCCATAGGTTAGCACACTCTAACCGCATTTTCAAGCCGCAAAACCGACGGCCGGCACATATGCGGCTTCAATTATGCACTTTTTAAGCAAAAAGTGTTGCAATCGCGGAGAGGCGGCGCTATAATGCTCTTGAAAACATCCGCCGGGGGAGCGCAGTCGCGCTGAGAATACCGATTTTTCGGCAAACCCTTGGAACCTGTTGGGGTAGTACCTGCGTAGGGAGGCGGCAGCTGATGCAAGCGGCTCATATTCATGTTTGTTCGCATGCCTCGTGCCCGATTTTACGCGGTATGAGGATTTTTTCATATCTGCAAACACGGAGGCTTGAAATGGATAAGATTAGATTTGTGCTTTTTGAAAAGCTCGCCAAGCTTGACGGCCTTGAGTTGTACATGCTCATCGGCGGCATAGTGCTTTTCGTCGCTCTCGTTATTGTTGTCGCCATAAGCGGCGCATCGAGCAAAAAAGACAGAATTGCCCCAAACAACAAAACGCGGGCTCTCGTTTACGGCGCACTTTGCGTAACGCTCTCGTTCGTGCTCAGCTATATTAAGCTCTTTTCGATGCCGCTCGGCGGTTCGATTACGCTTTTCAGTATGCTCCCGATTTGCGCCTACGCATGTTGGTTCGGCCCCGCATACGGCTTCACTGCCGCTTTTGCCTACAGCGTGCTGCAAATAATTCAGGGCGCCTATATCGTTCACTGGGCGCAGTTCATAATCGACTATTTCCTCGCCTTCACATGCCTCGGCCTTGCTTCCTTCTTCCCGAAGAAGCTCCCGCTCGGCGTGGCTGTCGCAGGTATAGCGCGCATGCTTTGCTCCGTGCTGTCCGGCGTGATATTCTTTGCCGATTCCGCTGCCGAAGCCGGTTTTTCGAGCGCAATTGTGTACTCCTTCGCATACAACGGCCTAACGATAGGCGTCGATACGCTGCTTTGCACCGTCGTCGCTTTCATACCCTTCATGAAGCGTATCGAAAAGTTTGCAAAGGCAGCATAGCATAAAAGAGGCCTCGGGGAACGCTCTCCGAGGCCATTTCATTCATTCGAGCACATCTGCGCCGTAAAGACGCAGCGCAAGCTTTTTTACAAGCCGACGCCTGTTGCGGCCGACGGTGGCCGTATCGCAGTTCATTCGGTACGAAATCGCCGAATCGGGCTTGCAGCGATAGTAATACTGCTTGATTATTTCATAATACGGGTCGTCCTCTATAAGCGCAAGCGCACGCTTCATGCGCCGCACCTCAAGCTCGTCCGAATTGAGCTGAGCGCGCAAACGCGCCATCTGAACGGCGTGCGCCTCCTCGGGCGTGATTCGCATTCCCGGCTTTATCATGCTCACATAGGAGCGCGCAACATGTCTCAGGCCATCAACCCCGTAATTCTCGAGCTCCGCAAGCTCCTCCTTTTCGTCCTCAATCCTGTCGATAAGCATAGGCAGCGCTTTAAGACGCTTCTCGGTCTGTCTGTAGGCTATATCCCCCGTTACATTTCTGCTTTTTAGAGCTGCCGCAATAATTGAATCAAGTTCAGCGTGCTTTTCCGGCTTTTCAAGCTCAGTCTTATCAATCTGATATTCCATTTTTGAATCCTCCTTTTGCTGTGCTACGCGGATATTATAGAACATTTGTTCGGTATGGTCAAGTAAAAATACAAAGACGCCTCAAAATGCTTCAAAAATGATACAGTAGCTTTCGGCAACGCGGTTTGCGGCCCCCGAGCGCGGCGAGCGGGGCGGCGCAGCCGCCGCGCCCGCAGGGGCGCAAGCTTCCGCAGGAAGCGCGAGCCGCGCGGAGCTTGGGGAAGGCGAAA
>SFDB01000044.1 GCA_004558825.1 Clostridiales bacterium | reverse complement strand
CGGCGGAGATTCGATTTTTGTTATCGACGGCAAGGTGACTAACATAGCCGTTGAAGATTGCCGGAATATAACTCTGCGCAATCTCGAGATACGCCACGCTCACCCGGATATGCATGAGTTTTTGGTCGTTAGAAAGAGCGCGTTCAGCGTGGATTTCAAAATCGACAGCGACAGCAGCTTTTCGGTCTATGCACTATTATGCTAAATTTGACAAATGTATTTTCTCAGTGTATAATATAAAATGTCAAGACTTCCCAAAAGCTATTTTCGCCCGAATTTTATCCTGTTAAAAGCCGCTTTCGGCGGCGGGAAAGGGGATATTTTTTGTGAAAAAATCTGCTTTGATTTTTCTTGCTTTTTCTATATTGCTGCTTGCGGCATGCCAAAAAACGCCCGAGTCTGTCATGGACGGAAATGTCCTGCGCGCAAAAAGCTCGAACGATTTGCTCGTCGAGTCCCTCGTGAGTGCTCCCGCCGATAACGGCAGGAGCGGAGAGGGCGTGCCGACTCTCGCTGAATCCGAGCATCTCAAGCGCGACATTTCATCCGGCGACATAACCGTGCATATCGACGCCGATATAAAAGTGCCGAAGATAACCGGAAATATACGGACATATTCCGCGCAGTACCGCTTCTTCGACCTGTTCGAGCTCGAAGACCTGTTCTTCTCCGGTGACGATCCGATGTTCAATCCCGGCTCGGAGAAAACGGCGGAGGATGATCCGTCTGCCGGGCTGCTCCCGGGCGGATTTTATTTCGGCGTATCCGAAGTTTTGAGTGCGTCAAACCATCCGACCGCATTGAAACCCGGCTGGGCAAAGGGCTGCAATATCTCTCCCGACGATGCGCGCCGCCTGTCGGATAAGCTTCTCGGCCGCCTCGGAATGACCGATTTTGAGCTCGTCTCTTCGCAGGTCGTTGAACCTCTGACCGAGCGAGGCAACCGTGCCAAGCGCGGCAGATATGAATATAAATATGTCCAGGTCGCAGACGGAATACCGCTTTCGAGCGGCGAGCCGGACAGCACCGGATGCACCGTCGCAATAGACGACAGGGGCGTTGTTGACGCAAGGCTCACGAGACTTGAGCTTGGCGAGTCGAAAATCGTAAACAGTAGAGTCATGACGCTCGACGGCGTTCTTACAGTCTTGCAGAAGAAGCTTGCCGCCGCGGGACTTGTCAAAGATTCTATAGTAAAAGAGATAAGCTTTGAATATATGTCGGTCGAAGACCCCGAAACATATCATTCTACCGTGTTCCCGTGCTGGCGTTTCTGTATCGCTACTACCGCGACGCTGGAGCAATACGGCGAATATGAAAATGATATTATAATCAATGCCGTAACCGGTGAATTTTACGCCGTTACGAATAGATACGAATAACTAAAAGGAGGAAAACAAAATGTTGAAACGCACTAAAGGATTCGTATCGCTCGCTGCCGCAATCGCACTCATGCTGGGACTCTGTTCCTGCAGCGGCAAACCCGAAACAGACCCGAGCACAACTGCCGACCCGACCGGAATAGGGGCGCAGGCAGAGGCCGGGGAGAACACCACGGCGAAGGATATTGCTCCCGAAAGCGGCGCACCGGAAACCGCCGCAGAGGAAGCAAACACTGCCAAAGAAGCGGGCACCGCCGCGCAGACGGAAAAGACAACAAAGAAAACAGATGCTTCAAATGCAAATGTCAGCGCCGCCGGATTTATCTGGCCCGTGCCCGGCTATACACAGCTTTCCTCTCCGTACAGCACTCAGTATAAACGCATAAGCATCAAGGCCGATTTCGGCGCAAAGGTTGTTGCCTGCGCCACCGGAAAAATTACGAAGATATATAACAAAGATGATGAAAGCAAAACTCCGTGTGCCGTGCTGACCTGCGCCAACGGCTATGTCATTGAATACAGCGCGGCAAATTTCTCCGTTAAGGAGGGCGATGTTGTCGCCCGCGGCGACAGTATCGGCTTCGTCGGCAGATACGGAACAGGCCCCCACCTGAACATTTCAGCCACGAAGGACGGCGCAAGTATTGATCCCGCAACGATCATAAAGCCCTGAGCGGGGTGATCCTATGCTCAGAAAGGATGTAAAAAGTCAGCTTTTTTCAACCGGGATGTTGATATCCCTGCTGCTCGGACTTGTTCTGCTTGTCGAGCCGCAGTATCAGTATTTTCTGTATTTTGCGCGGTGGGATAACAAGGCAGATTATATCAATTTCTTCTTCTCGTCCCTCGCGCTCGGCGGATATCTTATCTTTACGCCGATAATAACCGTTATGCCCGGCGTGTTCCGTTTCTGCGATGAGTATAACAGCGGATACCTGCGCTTTATGCTTGTGCGATCGAAGAGCCGCAGAAAATATATTTTCTCAAGACTTTTTTCAAACGCTGTCTGCGGCGGCGCGGCAAACGCTCTGCCGCTTGCGGTGTTTGCGCTAATAATGCTCATTTTCTGCGACCCGTATGTCCCGAACGGACATTCGAAGACTCCGCTTGACGGAAGTATATTGCAGCCGTTCGAAAACGTCGCGGGCGGTCTCGGCTTGGTCGGAGTAATAATCCTGCTCGCGTTCCTCTTCGGCGTCGTGTGGGGAGTTATCGGCACGGCTCTGTCCGCCGCGGTGCCCAACAGATATGTGGCTCTCTGCGGTCCGTTCGTGCTGTTCTTCCTGATGCATCTCGTCGCGAGTGCGCTGCAAAAAGAAAAGTTCAGCCCGACCAACACCATCCTGCCCGATATCCTGCCGTCGTTCGGCTTTCTGTTTTTGTATCAGGCGGTGCTTCTGGTGCTCGGCTGCGCGGCGTTCATTTTCTTCGCGCGAAGGAGGCTGCTGCAATGAAACAGTGTCTCTCTGTGATGCGCTGGCAATTCGGCACATGGCTCGGCAGTGCGCGAACCATTACGGCTTTTCTCGTCTGCGCCGCCGCTTCGCTGCTCGATTCCGTGAATCTTATGCAGTTCGCCCGGGCGAGCGGAGATCCGCTTAACATATTCGAGCCGTTTATATATAACAACTCAACGCTCCATATCGCGACATTGATGTTCCTCGGGCTTATGCTCCTGTTTGCCGACGCGCCTTTTACCGAGCAGAGCGCGATGTATTCGCTCGTGCGCTGTTCGCGGGTGCAGTGGGTAGTCGGAAAGCTCATGTATATCATGCTCTCCTGCGCCGTGTATTACATATTTTCGCTCGCGGTGACCATGATATTCTTCTCGCCCAATGCCTTTGCGGGCAATGTGTGGAGCGCGCCCTTTTTCTGCGGCTCGCTTCTGTTTTTGATAAATCTAAGCGGCAGCCGCGTGCTGGGCTTCGCCGTGCTCTCGGCTCAGCATATCATTTCATATCTGATTAGGTTTAAGTACCTCCCGTTTTTTATCTCCGTATTTTCGAATCACGGTTTCTCGAAAGATGCCGGTCTGCCGTCGGTCGGCTTTTCGTGCGCGTATTTCTGCCTGCTCGCGGCGATTATTGTCGCGTGTATTCTTCGCGCCGTTCGGCATGTCGATCTCAAAATAACAGTGGGGACTCGAATATGAAGATAACTTTTTTCGCGGGATTGCGGCATCGGCTTTTCAATATGCTGCCGTATCTCGACGTGTCTCTGCTCATATGGACGGTATGCGTGCTCTCGTCTTTCGGCGGCGATCGGGAAACATTTTTCTCTGTTTTCACAGAAGCCGTCGGCGGCGTTGAACACAGCGGACAGTTTGATCTCTTCGGCTTCTTCCGCTATTTCGGAACATTTTTTGCGGGACTCTTTCTCGGTATGGCGGGCTCGGTTTCCGATTCCGAGGCAATGCCGTATTTCGTCCTGCCGCGCTCGAAGAGCTTTTTCAAATGGTGGATAAAAACCGTTTCGTCCGCTCTTCTCTGGTGTGTGCTCTATTGCCTTGTTGGCATAGCCGTCTGCGCGGCAGCTGCGGAAAAAGTCGGAACGCTTTCCGCCTTTGAGCTTATGCGCATGGCGGCATATCCGCTCGCGCTCGGTGCGGCAATGTGCGTGCTGTGCCTTCTGCGTTTTCTTCTCGGGCAGAAGCCTGCGGCGGCGATTGTCATCGCGGTTGTCGGCACAACGGGGCTAATATGCGGGAAGCTGAAAAGCTTCAGCTTCGCTATGCTCGGCGCATACGGCATGGCAAAACAGCTCACCGATGCCAAAACGACTGCGGCGGTACTCTTTGCAGACGCGGCGGTGATAATCCTTGTCTTTTTCTGCTCCGGCGCAGTGAAGAGAAGGGCTTTGAAAGGAGGACATTATTTTGACTGATGTTATAGTTATAGATAAGCTGACAAAAAGCTTCAAAGGAAAAACGGTTCTCGAAGATGTTAATATGCGGCTGCAAGAGAGCAGGATATATGGCATCGTCGGCGACAACGGTAGCGGCAAGACCGTACTTTTGAAGCTCATTTGCGGATTCATGAAGCCCGACAGCGGTACGGTCACCGTCAACGGCAAGGTGATAGGCAAAGACGCGGATTTCCCGGAGAACACGGGAATTATAATCGAAGCGCCCGGCTTTCTGCCCAATTACAGTGGCATGAAAAACCTCGAATATCTCGCCTCGATACGCGGCAAAATCGGCAAAGAGCAGATAGAGTCCGCCATGAAAACAGTCGGGCTCGACCCGTCGTCAAAGCTGCGGGTCGGCAAATATTCGCTCGGCATGAAACAGCGCCTCGGCATAGCACAGGCGATAATGGAAAATCAGCAATTATTGATTCTTGACGAGCCGATGAACGCGCTCGACAAGGACGCAGTCGAGGAGATGCGAAAGCTCTTCCTGAGC
>SFDB01000043.1 GCA_004558825.1 Clostridiales bacterium | reverse complement strand
ATACTGCCGGATTTTCTTCTGCGTGAGTTCCAGCTCGGCGTTGCATTCCTCGATGGTCTGCGGCGTTTTCTTCTTCGTCATGGGTGGTCGCTCCTTTCTTGATTTTGGGTAAAAGAAAAGCACAACCGATTTTTGTCGATTGCGCTTTGAGAGAGTATGAGCAAGTTTATTTTGATTTCTTTAACAATCGAATTTACTTCCTTTTTACTGCGCCACAGTGAACAGCGCAAAGAAATACCCTTTCTTCTCCATAAGCTCGTCGAAGCTGCCCGTCTCGTCGATGCGTCCGTCCTTCAGGACGAGGATGCCGTCATAGCGGCGGAGCAGGGATTCCTCCAGCGTATGCGTCACGATGATGCGGGTCATACCATGCAGGTCAAGAATATCGTTTGTGACCTGATGGGCCGTCTGTGCGTCCAGCGAAGCCGTTACCTCGTCAGCCAGAAGGACGGAGGATTTTTTCAGTAGGCTTCGGGCAATGGATATGCGCTGCTTTTCGCCGCCGGACAGCCCGCTGCCGCCCTCGCCGCAGAGATAGCCTTCTCCCCGTTCCGCAATCAGCCCCGTTAGATGGGCGTGGCGAATCGCCTCGTCAAGCTCCTGCTGTGGGAAACTGCGGAACATGGAAACATTATCCTTTATGGAGGCATTGAACACGAACACATTCTGCTGTACGGCTGAAATCGTTTCATACAGCGATTCCGGGGCGATGCTGCGAAGCTCCGTTCCGTCAAGCAAGATGCTTCCAGCATATTCCCTGCTCCCCGCCATCAACAGATGAAGCAGCGTTGATTTTCCGCTGCCGCTGCCACCCACAATAGCATAGGCTTTGCCGGCCTTAAACTCGGCGGAGATCTCGTGCAGCACATCCTTTTCTCCGTCATAGCTGAACGACACCTGTTCGAGACGAATGCCCTTCTCCAGCCGGGAAAGCGCCGCGCTGCCGCCAGAGGCGGGATTCTTTTCCAGTGCTGTCGCCAGCTTGCCGATCAGCCCCAGCGCCGCCTTGCGGCTTGCCAGCAGCCCCGGCAGCTCCGCGATGGGCTGAATCATAAAGTTCATCAGGTTTACGAAAATGATCACAACGCCGGGGGTCAACCCATAGCCGGACAGAGCGAGGTACGCTCCAATGAGAAACACGCCGAGCTGCGCAAAAATGCCCGTCACAGCGCCGATCATACCCACGAGGATCTTGATCCTCCGTTTGCTGAACTTATCTCCCTCCAAAGCCCGGTTGCTTTCGGCAAAGAGCTTATAGACCTCCTTCTCCGCCTTGAAGCTCTTAACGACCGAGAATCCGCTGAGGCAGTCGTGCAGCGCGGCGGTAAAGTCCTTGTTTCGCTCCGACACACGCTTTTCAGCTTCTTGCAGCTTGTTTCCCGTCAGAAGGGAAGCGACCAGCGGCAAAATCGTAATGCTGATGGCGATGGCGGTCATAACCGGGGAGTACCACAGCATCATGGCGAGCGCGCCGATGAATGTCACGGTTTTTGTGATCAGGGAAAGCTGTTGCGCAAGATAGTCCGCCTCTATGCTGCCTGCGTCGTTGGTCAGAGCCGAAAGATAGGCAGCCGTACTCTCGTCCCGAAAGGATGAAATGCTCTTTTCCGTGAGCTTCTGAAAGGCGAAATCTTTATACTGCCGCATGGCTCTCTCAATAAAGCGGGGCTGTGAAATATAGTCCAGCAGAAACGCCGCTACGCAAAGCAGCACAAACCCTCCGCTGATTTTTGCGAGCGTTCCGATGGCAAGCGCACCAGGAACACCGGATGCCGCATCGATAAGCTGCTGCATGATCCACGAAAGAATCAAATTGAGCGAGCCTGAAACCAATGCGCCGAAAACAGCGACGCAGAGAACAGGGATGTTCCGATGATAAAACTGCGCTGAGAGTTGCTTTTTCAGCGGTTTATTCTTCATGGTCATTTACCTCCCTCCACATAGTGGATAGTATATCGTCCCCGATGGCAGCAAGCGTGTTTTGAATGCCCATCATTGCCGTTGCGCCGATATTATCGTGTGCGCTGAAAGGTTTTATGTGGTCAACAAAGAGAATGGCCTCCGCTTTGTAGTCCGGCGCTGCATCAAAGCGTTTTGCAAGCTCTTTCGCATGGCACAGGGAATGACGGGCGGCGCAGCGGTCATCGGCTTTCACCTGCGTATAGGCAAGGCATACATGAAACACACTGTTTATCTTGTCGAGGAAGCTGTTCTTGTCCTCATTTCTCAACCCGGAAAGAACATGATCTCCCCAAAGCAGGATTGCCTGTGCCGAGTTGTAATCCTCTTGCTGAAAGAACACGTTTATGTAGCCCATAATGGTGCGTATGATGGCTGTGGTGTTTTTCAGCAGTGATTCAGACAGAAACGGCACAGCTTCATCCGGCCGCTTCCGGTTGGTCGCCAATATCAGGCCAATCACATCGCTGTACAGGCCGCCTGCATTGTGCGCCTTCAAAAGATTTACGGCTTTTTCGCCCTCGTCCAGCATCAGATATACATCTGCCATTTCCCCATAAATCGTAAGAACGCTGATCTGCGGGTCTGTGTTCTGCGGCAGCAACAGGCGCGATTGCTCCAAGAGTTCCAAGGCTCTCAGCAGCAAACTTTGATTTTGAAGCTCCACGCCGAACACACAATACAGCTCGGCACTTTCGTGAACGACATTGAAGTCGTGTGGGTATTTTTTTAGCGCTTTTTCCGCTTCCGCAAGCCCCTTTTGATTTTTTTCATGAAGATATTGTTTTAGCCTTTCCACGCTTGCCTGCAAGCGATTGTCCTTCATCTCATAGCCCAGCAGCACGTCCACCGACGTGTCAAAAAAGTCCGCCATGGCCATGATCATGGTTAATTCGGGCTGGGAGAGCTTTGCTTCCCATTTATAAACCGCGCCGACCGTTACGCCCAACACCTCCGCAAGCTGCTCCTGTGTAAGAGATCTCTGCTTTCGGAAAGCGCGAATATTTTCAGCGAGCTTTATTTCCATTCGTCTCACCCTTTCTGCCTTTATAAATTGATTATAGCAGAAAAATATGACGAAATGAACATACCGCCCATACGAATTTGATTTTAATTATTATACCATCGGTATGTGTTTGGCGTCGTATCATTCCTGCTGCCTCTGCCTATGAACACCGCTCTTTTTCGCCGCTTCGCTTGCCGCCTTGCGGCGTTCCTCGCTGTATGGGGCGGTCAGCCGAAAGGAGAACCGCCCCTTGCGGATCACAAACTCCATGCAGCCCGTGTCCGGATCTGCGTCGGTCTGGCGGCACTCGCCGGGGTGAGCTGAGGCATAGGCGGTCAGCCTGTTCCTGAGGTCGGTGTTGTGGGTGCGGATATAGATGGTGGGTTCTTTCTCGTCAAAGTAGATTTCGGTGGTCTTTTCCTGCTTCGTAAGCCCTGTTCTCATGCAAGCTCCTTTCTGCGCCTCTGTTACGCAATAGGGGTGTTTTTCGGGTGTTTTCTCCGGCTCTTGACTTGGGGAAAACGGCGATTTTTCAATGGAAAACGCTCCGGCGATACATTCCTCGTCCGAAGCGTTCCCAGCGTCAAATAT
>SFDB01000042.1 GCA_004558825.1 Clostridiales bacterium | reverse complement strand
GCTGCTCGGTTCGGCGCGATCTCCGTAATCGCAGAGGAAGTCGCTGAGCACCATATCGGGCGAATGCTCGCATACTGCTTTGTACATATTCAGGAATGTATCCGGTTCGACCCAGTCGTCGCCGTCAACAAAACCGATATAATCGCCGCACGAAGCCGCGAGACCCGCTTTTCTTGCGCTGAGCAGACCGCCGTTTTCCTTATGCACGACCTTCATGCGCGCATCTTTCGCCGCATATTCGTCGCATATAGCCGGACATCCGTCCGGTGAGCCGTCATCGACTATGATTATTTCAATATCGTCGAGCGTCTGCGCCGCGAGGCTGTCGAGGCACCGGCGAAGATATTTTTCAACTTTATAAACCGGCACTATAACGCTTATCATATGCCCGTCTCCTAATCCTAAAATTTAGCTGAAATGGAGCCATATCAGGCTCGTTCCGTTGCAGGCGTACCACATATGAACAAGCAGATAACCCACCATGCAGAAATTGATGACAAGCTCGTTCGAGGACAGCGTCATGCCGGATTTTATTACCGACTTGTTCTTTCTGCCGGTGAGCATCTCAATTTTTGCGTTTGAGTTTGCCTGCATACCGACCATAAAGACTACCGAAATGACCGCGGGAATCACCCAACGGGCAAAGCGGATAAAGGTCAGAGTGAAAGTAATTGAACCCAGCATGAAAAAGACTATCAGCTGAACAAAATTTATATAATCCGAAAAGCTTTCGTACTTTTCCGTCTGTTTTTTGATAACATAAACCGCATAACAGAAGACGCATACGGCAACCACGAACACAGATACATTTACAAGATACTGTGTACCGCTTGCAAAGCCGCTCGTCGCCGTGGCTCTCTCCGCCTTTTCGGAAATCAGCTGGAGATATTCTATATTGGTGATCTCTCCGAGACGGGGCACGACGGCTCCGCCGAGTATCATCGCAAAAAAGACGAGTACGGACATAAACTTGCTGTTTTTCTTGCCGGAAAGCAGCAGAGCTATGCGAATCATCATCATAAGTATGCCGCTCGAATGCATAAAGCACATCGCCAGATATCCGAGCCAGCATGCCGGTTTATATTTCTTTTCGACCAGCTCGACATACGCGAACAGGCAAAAGAGCGTGAATGTCAATCCGTTTCTGATTCCGCTGCAGATATCATAGAACCAGTATGTAGACAGAATGAAGAACGACGCGACGAACAGATACCACTTATTCACTTCGTATCTCTGCGAAGCCCTCCACAGCACCCAGAACATACTTCCGTAAGCTAAGAATATAGTAACGGCGGGAAGCATACCGTTATCCGGGAAAAGGCTGATCAGATAGAAATAAAATCCGCAAACGGGAAGCGAGTTCCAGTGATTATCGCCGTTTTGAATGCATCTTCGCAGGGTACTGAAGCCGCCCTTTCTGAGCATCGACACCTGATTAAAATAATTGCTGATATCGTCGGTCTCATAGGGCTTCATATAAAACGCCATAATTGACAGCGCAAGCACCAGAGCCAGGAACAGCCATCTTATATGTTTTCTCGGAATAATAGGATAAATGGCGCAGAACACCACCACTATCGCAAGATATACCAACATAGCTATCCCTCCTCTGTTATAAACTGTACAAATTCAAGAGCTTCTCTCTTACGCTTTCAGCCGAGTAACGGGCGCGCAGACCGGAGAGATCCATCGCCGCCCTGTCAAGTTTTAAAAATTCGCATATTTTCTCTATCCACAGCGAAGCGGGCTCATCGAGAGAAATACGTTCAAATGCAGCGTTGACCTTTATCTCCTCGGGAACACCGAGAGAGGTCACGCACGGAAGCGACGCCGCCTGCGCCTCTATCGGCGCGATTGGAAGCGCCTCAAATCTTGACGGGAACACGAACACATCCATGGCGTTGAGCAAATCGGGAATATCATCCCGGCTGCCTGTAAAAATCACTTTATCAGACACGCCGAGCTTTTCAGCTAAAGCCCGCGTTTCCCCGTCGTCTCTCTCGTCGCCGACAAGCATAAGCCGCGAGTTAGGCTCAGTTTTAAGCAGCTCTGCGAGCAGCGAGACGAGGAATGTCTGATTTTTTATCCAATAGATCGAACCCACATGACCTATAATCAACTCATCCGACAGCCCGAGCTTTTCACGCGCAGCCGCTCTGCGCTGAGGGCTGAATCCATATTTCGCCGCATCGACATAGTTCGGCAGAATATAGCCGCGCTTTTCGAAGAGCTTCTCCGAGCACATATATACTCCGGCTTTTTCGCTGCATCCGACGAGATCCGTGGCATATTTTTTGAGCCAGCGCTGCATGATGCGCTTATATATGTCCGTAGCAAATTTCTTAATGCGGCTTCTTGAGCGGTTGTCCTGCGTTGCGTGGCTCTGCGCTATGCGTTTTCTGACTCCCGCCTTGTATGCCGTGCGCATCACTATGCCGTTATAAAACAGCAAATGCGAGTGGACTATATCATATTTTCCGTCTTTCATCGTTTTCAGCAGGAAGAAGTAATCTTTGATATAGTTATCGGCTGCGGACGGCTTGGTTATTATCTCAGCGCCGATATCGGCTATTTCGCCGACCATCGATTCGTCCATATTTTCGCCCTTGCGCACAAGGAATGTACATTCGTAATCGTCGCTTTTGAGAAGCCTGCAAAATCTCAGCGCCGCTATCTCGATGCCGCCGCGCCTCAATGTATCGAGGACTATCAATACTTTCTTTCTGCCGTTCAAACCTGTTTTATTTGTCATAAAGTCCAAGTGCCCTTTTCAGCTTTTTGATATTGTCAGTGCCGATAACGGCTCTCAGTCTTCCCGCCAGATACCGCTTCGCCTTCCACATGGTGGTTCTGTTGAGGTTGCAGTTATCGCTCCATGTGCCCGCGGAATGGTGGATGGTGTAGCTCTTTCTTGAAGGCTTGTTGAAAATGCGTCCTATTGTGTTGGGGCAGAAATACACCGGCGGATAGAGCGTGAAGCCCTCGACGGTCTGTTTCTTTCCGTTCTGCTTGAGTCCGTGCTTCAGGCACGCTTCGGTTATCACGACGGTATTTGCAGTCATATCTATCGAGCCGTCTTCAAGAATAAGCTTTCTGTTATCATAATCGTGAAGCAGTTCGCCCATGAAGCGCTGACCTTTGACGGAAGCCATTATTGCGGTTGGAACCGTGTCTCTCGACTCGAAGCCCGAAAAAGCTTCGTTATCAAGGAACTCGTCTATAGGCTTGAGCACCTCGACATCGGAATCGAGATAAACGCCGCCGTAGTTATAGAGTGCATAGAGACGGACATAATCGGTAATGAAAGCCCACTTTTTGTTTTCATATGCCTCTTTGACATACTGATTGCAATTGACATCAAAGTTCTCTTCGCTCCATTTGACTATCTCATATTCGGGAAGATACTTCTCCCACGATTCCATGCAGTTTTTAATGAGATCGGGATATTCGGCTCCTCCGAACCAGCAAAAAATGTATCACCTTCGGTATTTTCGGCATTGTTTTCTCACCTTTCGTAAAATTCAACAAGTGTCTTTGCGCATTTATTTATGTCCCAGCCGCAGTCTCTAACTTTTTCAAATGCGGCGGCGCGCAGATCGCCCGGCATCGTCTCGACTTCTTTTGCCCAAGCTACAGGGTCAGCGTCGATCGACAGGCGTTTTATATGATCTGTAATACAGACTTCATCAGTCACAGTGTCGGACATGAGCGCCGGGAGCCCTGCCGCCTGCGCTTCGACGACCGAGACGGGCAAGCCCTCTCTGAACGACGGGAATATAAAAACATCCATTGCGCTGAGCAACTTCGGAA
>SFDB01000001.1 GCA_004558825.1 Clostridiales bacterium | reverse complement strand
TAGTAGGCATATCCAATTACCTCCTTCGGTGGTACTGTTTCTTACTATTATTATACGCTATTTCTCGTCAAAAATCAACCATTTGTTGTGACAGAGCCAATAATTAAAAGATGCACACCCCTTGGCACAAAATGCACACCCCACAGACCTTTCGTTAAAAAGTATATACAGAAAAAACAAACAGGCTCAACAGTGACCATTTCAGAATCACCGTAGAGCCTGTTATCGTTAAAAGGTATAGGAAAACCCTTGCAAACAGGGGCTTTTACAAAAAGAAACTGGACACCCGCTTCGATACTCATTGTATCAAAACTGGTGTTCAGTTCTGGTGGGGATGGAGGGGCTCGAACCCCCGACCTCCTCGATGTGAGCGAGGCGCTCTAACCGGCTGGGCTACATCCCCAAGCGCATATATGATTTTACATCATGCGCACGGCTTTTGCAAGAGCCAATTTTGACAAAAGCGCAAATGAGTGTACATAGCGCGTCAATTTATGATTGAACCGTTGACGGCAACGGTGACGACGTTCATCTGAATGGCCTTTCCGCAGGCTTTTACGGCTTTTTCGGCGGCAAATTCAAGACCGCCGCAGCAAGGGACCTCCATGCGCACTAACGTTATGGTACGGATATCGTTTTTTTCGAGTATGGCGGTGAGCTTTTCAGAGTAGTCTGTAGCGTCGAGCTTCGGACATCCTATCAGCGTAACGCGGCCGTCGATAAAACGGCGGTGGAAATCGCCAAAGGCGTATGCGGTGCAGTCGGCGGCGATTAGAAGATCCGCGCCATTGAAATAGGAGGCACTGACCGGCGCAAGCCTTATCTGCACGGGCCATTGCGAGAGGCAACCGGGTATATCGTCGGCGGAAAGCGAGACAGATGCGCTTTTATGCGCTAAAGCTTTTGCGTGCGTACCCGGACAGGAGCACGGAGACGACGCTTTTATGCGTTTGGCATTCATAACGGCCGCTTTGTCGTATGAGGCGGCCTCGCGCTCGACAAAAGCTATTGCGCCTGTGGGACATTGCGGCAGACAGTCTCCAAGGCCGTCGCAATAGTCGTCACGCATGAGCTGCGCCTTGCCGTTTACGATTGCGATTGCGCCTTCGTGGCATGCAACTACGCATGCGCCGCAGCCGTTGCACTTTGAATCGTCTATGTCGATTATTCGTCTTATCATGTTAAAACCTCCGCGGTGATTGGTTCATTATATCAACAAAACAGGCCCCGATCAATAGCGCAGGAATCGAGGCGATTGAAAATATGCGCGAAGTGTACTATCATAATATAGTAAAAAAATAGGCAGGTATTCTGTATGTGGAAGGAAATAACCGTATTTACGACGAACGATGGGCTCGACATAGTAGCGGGCAGATTTGACATGCTTGGGGTAACGCAGCTTGAAATAAACGAGGGGCTTGCGGGCGTGGCAGGCTATCTCGATGAAGCGGCGAGCTTTTGGGACTATGCGGATCCGGATGAACTGACGCCCGAGAGGGAACCGTTTGTCAGAGCGTATATTGCCGACGTGCCGGAAAATGCGGAGATAATAGAAGCCGTGGCGCCTGCGATGGACGAGCTTGGAAAGATGGACATGGGTGTAGATCTCGGCTCGCTTCGCATAGAGGAACGCCTTGTGAGCGAAGAAGACTGGGCGAACAACTGGAAAGCGTATTATAAACCGCTTGAGATAGGCGAAAGGCTTGTCGTGCGCCCGTCGTGGGAGGCGATAGGCGACACTGACAGGGTGGTTCTGTCGCTCGACCCGGGTATGGCCTTCGGAACGGGTACGCATCAGACGACGCGCCTTTGCCTTGAGTTTCTTGAAAGGCTCGTTAAAAACGGCGATGAAATGCTCGACCTCGGCTGTGGTAGCGGCATACTTTCGATAGCGGGGCTTCTGCTCGGCGCGAGCCATGCGATTGCCGTCGATATAGATCCGATAGTCGAAACCATAGCCGCCGAAAATGCCGCTATGAACGGCATAAAGGATGAATACCGCATTATGACGGGCGACATTTTAAGCGACGACGGCATCAAGCGGGAAATCTCCAAGCAACGCTACGATATAGTGACGGCGAACATAGTCGCGTCGGTAATAATAAAGCTTGCGCCGCAGATACCCGCTCTGCTGAAGGACGACGGCGTATTCATCGCGTCGGGCATAATACTCGAACGTCTTGACGAGGTGAAGGACGCGCTTGCAAATAACGGACTTAAAGTGCTTGAGGTGAAAAAGCTCGACGAGTGGTCGGCGCTGACAGCTGTGAAGGAGCGCGAGTGAACAGGTTTTTTGTTGATAAATCACAAATATGCGATGGGAAAGCCGTTGTGACGGGCGACGATGCGGCGCATATTGCGCGTGTGCTGCGCCTTGAGCGCGGCGACGAGGTGGAGCTTTGTGACGGAGAGGGCGGTGAATACTCGGCAGCGATAGAGTCTGCCGACAGGAAGCAGGTGGAACTGAGCGTATCGCCGCGCCGCGAATCGACGGCGGAGCCTGAATGCCGCATAACGCTTTTCCAGTGCTTGCCCAAGTCGGGAAAGCTTGAGCTTATAATACAGAAATGCGTCGAGCTTGGTATATACGAGATAGCTCCCGTGACCTCGAAAAGGTGCGTGGTGAAGCTCGACGGCAAGGACATGGGCGCACGAATGGAGCGCTATAACCGCGTAGCTTACGAGGCGGCAAAGCAGTCCAAGCGGGGAAGGATACCGCGCGTACGGGAGGTCGCGTCGCTTGACGGGTGCGATTTTTCAAGCTATGACGACGTTTTCGTTGCATATGAATGTGAGCGGGAGCTTACGCTTAAAACGGCGCTTGACGAAAAGCGGCCGAAATCTGCCGCGCTTATAATCGGACCCGAGGGCGGCTTTGAGCCGGAAGAGGTAGCCGCGCTTGAGAAAAAGGGCGCGCGCACCATAACGCTCGGCAACAGGATTCTGAGGACAGAGACGGCGGGCATGGCCGCAACCGCGATGATGCTTTGCCTGCTGGAGGGATAGCATGAAAGCTGCATTTTACACGCTCGGCTGCAAGGTAAACCAATACGAAACGCAGGCAATGCGCGAGCTTTTTGAGGCGGCGGGCTATGAGACGGTTGATTTTTCGGAGCGCGCGGACGTATATGTCATAAACACATGCACCGTTACGCAAACTGCCGATAAAAAATCGCGGCAAATGATATCGCGGGCGAAGGAGCTTTCGCCTGACGGTAAGGTTGTGGTCACGGGCTGCTATGCGCAGCGGGCTTCAGACGAGATACTGAAGCTCGGCGGAGTAGACCTTGTAATAGGGACGGCTCAGCGCGACAGGATAGTCGAGATGACGGAAAAGCTGATATTCGAACCGGAACTGCCGCATGCGTACGTCGTGCCGGCGGCGGGCAGACGTTTTGAGGACATATCGGCAACGCGCGAGGGAAGAACGCGTGCGTATTTGAAGATACAGGACGGCTGCGACAGGTTTTGCACATACTGCATAATACCTTATGTGCGGGGCAATGTGCGAAGCAGAACGCTCGCGAGTATACGGCGCGAAACCGAGGCGATAGCCGAGGGAGGTTTTAAGGAGATAGTCTTGACGGGCATACATCTGATGTCGTACGGCAAGGATTTTCGCGACGGAACGGGACTTATGGAAGCGATAGACGTTGTGAGCGGCGTCGACGGCATAGAGCGGATAAGGCTTGGCTCGCTTGAACCGCAGCTTATGACACGGGAGACGATTGAGGCGCTCGCGGCGAACGGAAGGCTTTGCAGGCAGTTCCATCTTTCGCTGCAAAGCGGCAGCAAAACGGTGCTTGAACGCATGAAACGCCGCTATACGCCGCAGGAATATGAGCGATGCGTCGAGATGCTGCGCGAGGCGATGCCCGAGTGCGCTATTACGACGGATATAATTGCGGGGTTTGCCGGCGAGACGGAGCAGGAATTTAATGAGACGCTCGAATTCGCGGAAAAAATAGGCTTTTCACGCATACACGTTTTTCCGTATTCGCGCCGCGAAGGCACCGTTGCGTACGGCATGGCGGGGCAGCTTAGCAACGCCGTGAAGCAGGAGCGCGCAAGGCGCCTTATTGAGCTGCAAAACGAGCTGGAAAGGCAGTATCTTGAACGACAGATCGGGAAAACGCACGGCGTGCTGTTCGAAACGTATGAAAACGGAGTCCTGCACGGTCATACGGACACATACCTTGGCGTGAACGTCCTCGAACCTGATGGCGATGAGTATATAAACAAGATAATCTCGGTAAGGATAAACGGAATAGACGGAGCAAACCTTATGGGAAATATTGACAACAAACAGGAGGAAACATGAACGACTGCATTTTTTGCAAAATAGCTCGCGGTGAAATACCGAGCAGCAAGGTGTATGAGAATGAAAAAATTCTCGTTTTCAATGATATCGAGCCTCAAGCGCCCGTGCATATGCTTGTGATACCGAAAAAGCACTTTGACAACGTGACGGAGTGCGATAATGAAACGCTGTGCGCCATGTTTGACGCGATGCGGACGGCAGTTCGCAATACAGGCATTGACAAGGACGGCTTCAGGTGCGTCATGAACACGGGCGAGAACGGCGGTCAGAGTGTAAACCACATTCATATGCATGTTCTTGGCGGAAGGTCGCTTCAGTGGCCTCCGGGCTGATTGAGCAAAGGCTGATTTTTCGGAAGGATGCTGATCGCTTATCAAGGCGCTGCGTCATATGACGCTCGAAAAGTGGCTTTTCCGCCACTTTTTGATTATAACGTGCCTTTGTGTTTTTTTGCGCTTCGGCCAAAACGAGGTTTCACGGAGGACGGCCTGCAAAACGGCGGCACAAGCATTGAGCGTAAAAAATTCAAAAATTGAATCTGCAAGCAATATTGACTTATTATTCCTTAGCCATTATAATACCTTTGTGTTTAAGCGGTTCCTTATGTTCAAGCATCGGCACGTTGCTCGATGTTGTATCAGAGGGGAGGGATAAGGAAATGGAAATTCGCGTAGGTGAAAACGAATCTTTGGAGAGCGCTCTGAAGCGTTTTAAGCGCAAATGCGCCCGCTCCGGCGTGTTGGCCGAGGTTCGCAGGCGTGAGCACTATGAAAAGCCCAGCGTAAAGCGCAAGAAGAAGGCTGAGGCGGCAAGAAAGCGCAAATAATCATACTTGGTTGCTTTTGAAGGCGTACGGCAAGAGATGCGTATGTACCTTCTCGCAACGGAATTGTACGAGGATTGTGCTTGATTGTTCATGGAACGTATTCTAACACGATATACAATTAACCCGACTGCACAGCGGCCGGGTTTTTGCTTTATACTTTACTTGCCGTGTCTTGAACGATTTGGAGCGTGCGCGGAGCTTTTTGCGTTTTTTCGGCTTCCTGCGAGGCCCTGCCGTGCGCGGCCGCCTTTGTCGGACTTGGCTGAGCGCGCAGTCTGCGCACGGTGCGAGCCGCCGCGCTTATCAGCATTTTCGGGAGGTACAAGCGCGTCTTTGCCGAAGCCGATGAGGTCGTCCCTGCAGGCCTTTTTTAATGCCTTTCGTGCCAGGCTTCTGTACTGCGGCATGAAAAACTGCATCAGCGCGCGCTGCATGGCCTTCTCGTCGGGCGAGCGCGGCACATAAACGGGCTTCATTGTTCGCGGATCAAGCCCCGTATAGTACATCGCAGTCGAGAGAGTGCATGGCGTGGGGTAAAAGTCCTGCACTTGCTCGGGGCGCAGGCCGGTTTTTTTCAGATACTGCGCAAGCGCTATTGCGGAATTGAGGTCGGAGCCCGGGTGAGATGACATGAAGTATGGCACGATATACTGCTCTTTGTTCATTTGGGCGTTCATGCGCTTATACTTTTCGCAGAATGCGTTAAAAAGCTCGGCGTGCGGCTTGCCCATGAGATCGAGCGTACGGTCGTCTATGTGCTCCGGAGCGACCTTGAGCTGTCCGCTTATGTGGTAGGCGATGAGCTCGCGCATGAAAGCGTCGCTCTTGTCATACATGACGTAATCGTAACGTATGCCCGAGCGTACGAACACCTTCTTGACGCCCTCAATGCCGCGAAGCTCTTTTAGCAGCGCGACGTAATCACTGTGCGATACTTCAAGATTGGGGCAGGGTGACGGAGAAAGGCATTGCCTGTCTGCGCAGACGCCGCTTTTGAGCTGTTTTTTGCACGAGGGCTGCCTGAAATTTGCCGACGGGCCGCCGACGTCGTGAATATATCCCTTGAATGTGTGCATATGCGTCAAAAGCTGCGCTTCCCTTATGAGAGAAGCGTGGCTTCGGGACTGTATCGTGCGCCCCTGGTGCATGGTCAGTGCGCAAAATGAACATGCGCCGAAGCAGCCGCGGCACGATGTGAGCGAAAACTCTACCTCATCGAGCGCAGGTATATGCTCCTTATACGAGGGATGCGGCTTGCGCGTGTATGGCAGCTCATATACGTTGTCAAGTTCGCTTTGGCTGAGCGGCATAGATGGAGGATTTGCAACGAGAAAACCCTTTTCATGCGGCTGTACGAGGCGTCTGCCGCGTATGGCGTCCTGCTCTCGATAGATTGTGTTAAATGTTTGCGCGTATTCCTTTTTGTCGCTCTTAACATCATTGTAGGAGCCTATGAGCTTATAATCGTAAACGCGCTCGAGTGTCGACGCCATATAGCAGGTGCCTGCAACGTATGTTATTTCATCTACACTCATGCCTGCGGCAAGCGCGTCCGCGATTTCGACGATGGCGCGTTCGCCCATGCCGTATACGAGAATGTCTGCGCCGCTGTCCGCCAATATGCTGTGGCGCACGGCATTATCCCAATAGTCATAATGTGCGAAACGTCTTAGGCTTGCCTCTATGCCGCCTATGATTATGGGTACGCGTTTATATGCTTCGCGTATCCTGTTGCAATAGACTATGCTTGCCCTGTCGGGGCGCAGGCCGCTTTTTGCGCCCGGAGAATACAGGTCTTCGCTGCGCCGCTTTTTGGCCGATGTATAGTGGTTGACGAGTGAATCGATGTTTCCTGCCGTGACGAGAAAGCCGAGCCGCGGACGTCCCAAGCGAGTAAAATCGTCTGTGTTTTGCCAGGACGGTTGGGCGATTATGCCCACGGTATAGCCGTGTGCCTCGAGCGTTCTGCCGATTATTGCCGCCCCGAACGAAGGATGGTCGATATAAGCGTCGCCTGTAACGAGCACAAAGTCGAGCATATCGACACCGAGCGCGTCAAGCTCGTATTTGAACATTGGGAGCCATTTGTTATTTGTCTGCGGTTTATTCTCTTTCATACGAATACTTTAACGCATCGGCGGGCAAAAAACAATCGCGTTGCTAAATAAACACGCTGAGAGGCGCATGAATCATAACATGGCGTTCATCGGATGCAAATAGGGGTATTCTTTCAATGCGCAGCATAACTGCCGCTGCGGCTCGCTTTGCAAATTATCAGATTCGGTTTCTACGCATTTGTACCGCTTACAAAATACGTATGAAATGTATAAAACAGGCATAAAACGGGAATAATATGTACATTCAATAAAACTACACAGCTTTCGACATATGTAGAAGCAATTCGCCGCAGGATGAAAATTTTGCGCTGCGAATAAAGCATGTGTCCAATACAGGAGGATGAAATATGGAAATTTGTAACAGCAAGGTCGGAAAAACGCTGACGGTTGAGCTGAAGGGTGAGCTTGACCATCATGCTGCGGACAGGACGCGTGCGGCTCTCGATGAGCTTTTGAAAGACGAAAGCATAAACGAGATGATTCTTGATATGCGAAACGTATCGTTTATGGACAGCTCAGGACTTGGCGTCGTCCTTGGGCGCTACAAGACCGTTTCGGCGCGCGGAGGGAAAATGGCCATAACGGGCGCAGGCAAAAGCGTCGACAGAATAATGCGAATGGCAGGCGTCTATGCGCTTATCGAGCGCAGATAATGAGGGGGATAACAATGTATAAGAACGAATTGCATACGAGTTTTCTATCGATATCGCAAAACGAAAGCCTTGCGCGAATGATAGCGGCAGCGTTTGCCGCGCAGCTCAATCCTACGATAGATGAGCTCACGGATATACGTACGGCGGTCAGCGAGGCCGTTACGAACTGCATAATTCATGGCTATGAAAATAGAGGCGGAACGATATATATGGATTGTTCGAGTGACGATGAGGGCATAACGATATCGATACGCGACGAAGGCAGGGGAATAGAGGATGTGGAGCTTGCACGTCAGCCGTTTTACACGTCGGCGGCAGGAATGGACAGATCCGGGATGGGTTTTGCGGTGATGGAAGCATTCATGGATCGTGTAGATGTCGAGTCCGAGGTGGGTAAAGGCACCTGTGTCACAATGCGAAAGCATATATCTGCGCGGGTGGAGGAAAATGATTGACAGAGCGCCGCTCGAGCACGAAGAGGCGCTGCGGCTGTTAAAACGGGTAAAGCTTGGCGATTCGCAGGCGCAGGATATACTCGTAGAGCACAATATCGCGCTCGTAAAATCGATAGTCAAAAAATATCTGAACCGCGGCACTGAATATGACGACCTTTTCCAAATAGGCTGCGTCGGGCTCATAAAAGCCGTGCGCAATTACGATGAATCGTTTGGCGTACGCTTTTCGACGTACGCGGTGCCAATGATAGCGGGCGAGGTAAAACGCTTTTTGCGCGACGATGGCATGATAAAGGTGAGCCGTTCATTAAAGGAGCTTGCGTCGCAGGCAATGGCGGCAAAGGAGCGGCTCAGCATGGCGTCGGGCGGCGATGTCGGTATAATGGAGATAGCGAAGGAGCTTTCGCGCGAGCCTGAAGAGATAGTCATGGCGCTCGATGCCGTGCGTCCGCATACGTCGATATATGAACCCATCTATGCGGACGACGCCGATGCCTGCGTGGCCGACAGGGTTGCGAGCGATGAAGATGAGGAATGCGAGGTCGTCAACAAGCTTCTGCTAAAGGAGCTGCTCCGCGTGCTTGAGCCGAGAGAGAGGCAGATAATTATGCTGAGGTTCTTTGGCGGCAAGACGCAGTGCCAGACGGCTCAGATAATTGGCGTTTCACAGGTGCAGGTATCGCGCCTTGAAAGCAAGATACTGAAAAAAATGCGTGAAACCGCGCAAAGCGATACGCAGACTGCGGGTTAGCATCCGCTTGCGAAAAAAACGGGGTTGTTAAGGGGCTGCAGCACATTAAGTTAATTCCGGCTTTGACGACATGTGCGTCAAAACGTATGAAACCCCATAGGTTTTCGTGCTTTGCGGGTTTTGCCGCCCGGGAGCGAATGCGAGAGGCAAAGCACGAGAAAAACTCGAAAAAGTGGCAGTATGCCACTTTTTAGACACTCAAATACGGCGCCTTGAGGCGCCGTATTTTTGCATCACATGGTTTCTGCGTCTATGATTCAGTCCTCGTATTTTACGACGGGCTTTCTTGCCGCAGCAACCTCGTCGGGTCTTCCGACGGGCGTTGTCACGGGCGCTTTATGGAGCGATTCGGGATCTTCCTTAGCTACGCGGGCTATGTCAAGCATTGCGTCAACAAAGGCGTCGAGCGTCTCCCTGCTTTCCGTCTCTGTAGGTTCGATCATCATGGCTTCGTGAACGATGAGCGGGAAGTAGATGGTCATCGGGTGGTAGCCGCGATCGATGAGCGCCTTTGCTATGTCCGTAGTATGCACGCCTTTTTCGAGGAGCTCACCAGGCTCTATGACGCATTCGTGCATACAAATCCTGTCATGCGGCACGCCGTATGCGCCCTTAAGGCGGTTAAACACATAATTAGCGTTGAGCACAGCGTTTTCGCTTGCTTCCTTAAGCCCTTTGCCGCCGAGCGAGAGTATGTACGCATATGCTTTAACAAGAACGCCAAAGTTTCCGTAAAGGCTCTTGACCTTGCCTATGGACAGCGGACGGTCGTAATCAAGCGTTGCCGCGCCGCCGCAATGGCCCATAACAACGGGGTAGGGCAGATAAGGTATAAGCTCCTTCTTTACGCCGACAGGACCCGAGCCGGGACCGCCGCCGCCGTGAGGAGTTGAGAACGTCTTATGGAGATTGATGTGCATACAGTCAAAGCCCATGTCTCCGGGACGCACTATGCCCATTATGGCGTTGAGGTTTGCGCCGTCGTAATAGAGGAGGCCGCCGGCTTCGTGAACGATATCGGCGATTTCCTTTATATTGCGCTCAAACAGACCGAGCGTCGAGGGGTTCGTGAGCATGAGACCCGCTGTGTCATTGCCGACCGCAGCTCTAAGCGCGTCGAGGTCTACGCTGCCATCAGGGGCGGATTTTATTTCGCGTATTTTATAACCCGCCATTGCCGCCGATGCGGGGTTGGTGCCGTGCGCCGCATCGGGGACTATCATTACGTTGCGCCCGTAATCCTGCCGCATATCGTGATACGCCTTGATTATCATGAGTCCCGTGTATTCGCCGTGAGCGCCTGCTGAGGGCTGGAGCGTGAACTTGTCCATGCCTGTTATTTCGCAGAGCGCGCGGTCGAGATCGAGCATCATGTCTATAGCGCCCTGCGCCATATCCTGGTCGAGCAGCGGATGCAGGTCGTTAAAGAGCGCAGGCATTTCCTCGTTGATTTTCGGGTTATACTTCATTGTGCATGAGCCGAGCGGGTAAAAACCGTTGTCGACGCCGAAATTGCGCTTTGAAAGATTCGTGTAATGCCTTACAAGGTCGACCTCGGCTATCTCGGGAAGCTTCAACGGCTCCTTGTTGAGCATCTGCTCAGGTATGAGTCCGTCGAGCTCGGGCACATCAAGCTTGGGGAGGTCATAGCCTCTGCGGCCGGGTTTTGAACGTTCGAATATAAGAGGGTATTCGCTTCTCATTTTGTGATCTCCTCCAATGCCGTGATAAGCGCATCAATCTCTTCGCGCGTGTTCATTTCGGTGACGCACATGAGAATGCCGTTGTCGCCGTCTTTATAATTGGCAAGGCGCGCGCCGCCTACTATGCCCTTCTTTTTGAGCAGTGCGTTGATAACGGCGGAATCTTTGTCGAATTCGACTACAAACTCGTTGAAGAACGGCGTGTTTTCGTAGCGAATACGCGCGCCGTTTATGCTCTTTATGCCATCGCGGAGATAATGCGCCTTCTGAAGGTTCTGCATTGCAACCTCGTACATGCCTTCGGGTCCCATGACGCTCAGGTACATGCTTGCGGTTATCGCGCAGAGCATCTGGTTAGAGCAGATGTTCGATGAAGCCTTTTCACGGCGTATATGCTGCTCGCGCGCCTGAAGCGTGAGAACGAATACGCGGTTACCCTCCGCGTCGCTCGTCTGTCCCGCGATTCTGCCGGGCAGGTTTCTTATGAGCTTCTGCGTGGAGCACATGAAGCCGCAGTACGGGCCGCCGAAACTGAGCGGCAGGCCGAGGGGCTGCGCATCGCCGACGGCTATATCGGCGCCATAGTCGCCGGGACGCTTTACGAGCGAGAGCGATATGGGGTTGACATAGCTTACGAGCAGTCCGCCGAAGCCGTGAACGGCGGCGGATATTTCGTCCATGTTTTCGAGACAGCCGAAGAAGTTCGGGTTGGCGACTATGTAACCCGCTGCGCCGTCCGAATTGGCGGAGAGCGCGTCCATGTCGGTCGTTCCGTCGGAATTGAGCGGTATCGATACGCACTCAAGGCGGGCAAAGCGCGCATATGTGTGTATTACTGCGATGACGTCGGGATTAAGGCCGTCGCTTATGAGTATTTTCTGCTTGCGCTTTGCGTCGCGGAGCATGAGCATTGCTTCGGCTGCGGCCGTCGCGCCATCGTAAACGGAAGCGTTTGAAACGTCCATGCCCGTGAGGCGGCACATGAGCGTCTGATACTCAAATATCGCCTGAAGCATACCCTGACTCATTTCGGCCTGATAGGGCGTATATGCCGTGTAGAACTCCGAACGCATCAAAAGCTGAGGGATAAGCGAAGGAATATAATGCCTGTAAGCGCCCGCGCCGCGGAAAAGAGGCATTGAGCCGTTTGTACGCTCCGCGTAAGCGCGGAATATGCGGCGAATCTCAGTTTCGCTCTTGCCTTCGGGCAAATTGAGCGGCCTTGAGAGCTTAAGCTCGTCGGGTATGTCGCGGAACAGCTCATCCATGGAGCTGAGCCCCATGGATGACAGCATTTCCTTACGTTCCCCCTCGGTGTTGGGAACATAGCTTCTCATTTTTGATTATTCCTCCGATTTAAGGAATTCGGCGTACTCATCGGCTGTGAGGAGCGCGTCTTCGTTGAGGTTTGTGAATTCTATGGCGGCAATGAAGCAGCCGTTGGGGTCCGAATTAAGCAGCTCGGGCGAGGCGTCGAGCTCCTCGTTGATTTCAATAACCTTGCCTGCGGCCTCCGTATATATCTGGGAAACGGCCTTTACGCTCTCAACTACCGCAAAGGAATCGCCTACGGCAAATTCGTCGCCTACAGCGGGAAGCTCTACGAAAACGATGTCGCCGAGCGCGTCCTGCGCGTGATCCGTTATGCCTATTTTGGCGACGTTGCCTTCTATGAGCAGCCATTCATGCTCTTTTGTGTACTTACGGTCATTGGGTATCATTATGTTTTCCTCCAACAAATTTATTTTGCTCTTTTATAAAACGGGATATCGACCTTTACGGCATTGAGGCGCCTGCCCCTTATCTCGACCGTATAGTTTTCGTTATCCGAGTCATCGATGTTAATAAGCGCCATTGCATAGCTGCCGTCGAGCGTGGGTACGGGCATACCCGACGTTGTACAGCCGACGAGCTTGTCTCCGACATATACGTCGTAATGGTCGCGGAGTATTCCCTTGTCAAGAAGCTTAAGGCCTATGCGCGTGCGCTTGATGGGCTTGAGAAGAGCTTCCTTGCCTATGAAGCTGTCCTTTGTGAGCTTGACGGCGAAGCTGAGCCCCGCTTCGAGAGGCGATATATCCTTTGAAAGCTCGTGTCCGTAGAGAGGCATACCTGCTTCGAATCTAAGGGAATCCCTTGCGCCGAGTCCGCAGGGCATAAGGCCGAAGGGCTTACCGGCTTCCATAAGCTTTGCGTGCAGCCTTGCGCCGTCCTCCGCCTTGCAGTACAGCTCTACGCCAAGCTCGCCCGTGTAGCCTGTGACGGACACAAGGCAGGGGATGCCTGCAACAAGCGTGCCGTTTGCGAATGTATAATTCTTTGTGGGGAGTTCGCCCTCAACACCTGCCGCCATAAGCACGTCGTTGAATTTCGGACCCTGGAGCGCAAGCTGTGCCCAGTCCTTGGACTGGTTTTCGAGCTTAACATCGCCGAATTTGTGGGCGCAGAACCAGTCATAATCCTTGTCGGTGTTGCCCGCATTTATTACGAGCAGATATTTTTCGTCGGCAAGCTTATAGATAAGTATGTCGTCGACGGTGCCGCCGTCATCATAGCATACGGGAGAATAGCGTACCCTGCCGGGCGTCATGCTCTTGATGCAGTTCGTGACGAGACCCTGAATGTAGCTGAAAGCATCTTTGCCCTCCACCATTACCTCGCCCATGTGCGATACATCGAACAGACCCACGTTTTCACGCACGGCCCTATGCTCGTCAATTATCGATGTGTACTGGACGGGGAGCGCCCAGCCGCCGAAATCGACCATCTTTCCGTGAAGCGATACATGCGTATCGTAAAGGGGCGTTTTTTTCAGCGTATCCAATTTTAACAACCTCCGTCATGTATTAGGGCAAAACCCTATCTTTGCGAGCTTATTATATAACAATACGCTGAATTTAACAATTAACGGCTGATATATTTTTTAAATAAACCCAAGAAAACCTGCGCCGATGCCGACGACGGCGGAAAAAACAATATACACGATGGGGTGGAGCTTTTTGAGCGGCTTTATCTGCATGAGCGCGAGCAGTGCGCAAAACAGTACAAGCCACTTTATGTCGCACGAAAGGAGCATTGTAAAAAGCGACGAGCCGCTCGGAGCGGTAAAGAGCGCGACGCGCATGACAGACCAGCCTGCTGCTGCGATGAGCCCTGCGACGGCTGGCCTTATACCTGAAAAAGCGCTTGAGACGAGTGTGTTTTCCTTATATCGCTCGAGCGCCTTCGCAATAAGCACAAGTATGATGAACGAGGGCAGCACCTCGCTGAACGTGGCAACGAGCGCGCCCGGTATGCCTGCGGCCCGGAAGCCTGCGTATGTGGCGAGATTTATACCGATAGGGCCGGGGGTGGATTCCGAGACGGCTATCATATCGGTCAGCATCTGCGTTGTGAGCCAGTCGTATTTATCCGCCAGCTCCATATAGAAGGGTATCGTGGCAACGCCTCCGCCGACGGAGAACAGGCCGACCTTGAAAAATTCGTAAAAGAGCGTAAGGTAGATCATTTTTCGGCCGTCCTTTTCTTAAACGCGAGACCCGTGACAAGCCCATAAATGCCCGCGCCTATTACCACGAATATGGGCGAAGCGCCGAATATGGCGACTATTACAAAAGCGAGCGAGCAAATTACGATGCCCGCGGCGTTCTTTACGTTTTGCTTTATGAGCTTTATGACGGTGTTGACTATCAGCGCCGCAACGGCAACCCTTATGCCGCAAAACGCATATTGAACGGCCGGAATGTCGGCAAAGCTTGAGAGCACGGCTGCGATGATAGTAATGATAACCAAAGATGGCGTGACGACGCCAAGCGTTGCTGCCGCAGAGCCGAGAAAGCCGCGAAGCTTGCCGCCGATTATCGTGGCTGTGTTTACGGCAATGACGCCGGGCGTGCATTGGCCTATGGCGAAGTAATCGAGCAGCTCTTCGCTTGTAGTCCACTTATGTGTTTCTACGCATTCACGTTCGAGCATTGGGAGCATTGCGTAGCCGCCTCCGAACGTAAGTACGCCTATTTTTGCAAAAGTCGCAAACAGCGTAATGAGCTTTTCACGGCGCGGCTCGGCAGGAGATTTTTGTTTGGCGTCCATAGGATATCCTTCCGCTATAAATATAAATCGGGGGCGAAAAAACGCCCCCCGCAGATTTTAACGGTGCATCAGGAGACGAGATCGCCCTGATGGCTTATAAGCGTGGCGTCGTAAACGCCGTCGACCTTAACGAGCTTATCTACGAAGCCCGTTTCATTATCCTTGAGCCTAAGCTCCAGCGTAAGCTCTATGCCGTCGCGCCGGACGGTTTTGCTCTTGAGCTTCGATTTGGGGAGCTTCTGAATGAACGTCTTTATGACGGGAGATGCCGATTCGTTATAGTGTATAACGAGAAGATAAGGCATTGAGCTTTTTATCTTGACGGCGCTTATGATTACAAGGAAAACGCCTATCGCTATCGCCGAGATTATTGCGATGTCATAGTAATGGGTGCCTATGGCTATGCCTTCGCCCACTGCCCAGAACATGAACACTGTGTCAATGGGGTCCTTGACGGCCGTCCTGAAACGAATTATCGACAGCGCGCCGACCATGCCGAGGCTGAGAGAGAGATTGTTGTTTATGAGCATAAGCATCAGTGAAGTGACAAGCGTCAGCATTATGAGGCCGACGTTGAAGCTTCTTGAGTACATAACGCCCGCAAACGTAACCTTATAGATGAAGAATATAAATATTCCCACGCCGAGCGCGATGAGAAGCGAAACGACTACCTCAAGCGGACTCATGGTGGCATTGAATATGTTGGAAAGGTCGAATCCCGACGACTCGGGTGCATTCAGCAGATTGAAAAAAAGCATTTATTCATCCTCCTATCAGACGGTATTTTACATCATTTCATATTGTGCCGTCAACGTGAAGCGTATGGCGGCGAGCGCTACAGCTCGTATCTTCTGCAATACACATATTTGCTTGCCGCGCTTCGTATGGGCGAGGCAATTTGTATCAGAGAGCGTATGTGTACAGGCAGAAAGCGGTTATACTTGACCTCAAGCACCATGTCGAAGCCGCTCAGCGCGGGGTATGTCGGTAAGTGCTTGTTAAATATATCGGTGCTTCTGAATGCGGTGCGGATATCCTTATCGAACGTTATGCGTACGTCCTCGACGGGAAACGTATATGCTTCGCGCACATAGTCGACAATGACGCACGGCTTCAAAAGGTTTGTTGCGAATTCGCGGAACATCTCATGGGCGAACGGCTCGGGGCGGTTGAGCAGGAATTCGTAATCGCCCGCTATGAGCATGTCGCATTCATTGCGCGAGAGCTTTATAGACTGTTTTGAGATGAAGCCGTTGTCCTTTTCCTTGCGTTCGAGCTTTATAACGCTGTCGCTAAGCCCGTATATGCGTATCCTCACTTTGAAGCGATGGTCGACGCCCGAGAATTTTTCGGCAAACGCAGTGTTGAAGGGATCGTCGAAATAAAGGCTGCGGATATGGTATTCGCCATAGCCGTCGGCATTTTCGTCGGCATCCATTGTGCGCCTCAGAGCGTTCGAGAGGAGCATGTAGTCGCCCTGATTTATGAAGTATTTAAGCTCGTGGCGATAGCTTTTTTTATATTTCTTGCTTTTCAATGATATACCTCCTTATGATGCCTTGGGATTGCTGCCGCTTATTCCGAAAAGCTCCATGCATTTTTCGCTCGAAAGGCCGAAATACGTCTTGAGCTGGTATACGAAGTAGCCTTTTCTGTTCGTGGCGAATTCGCGCAGACGGTTTACGGAGCGCTTCCATCCTTCATACGACATGTCGCTCCACAGAAGCACATCGCGCTTCATTTCGTCGTCGATTTTGGCCTCAAGCTCGTCGACGCGCGCTATGACTTTGCTTTCTTCAAATACTTCGTTGGCCATTTTTGCGCAGGACTGAAGAAACATTTCTTTGAAATCGGGGTTATTCAGCAGAGATTTTATTAGCTTGTTTGAGAACATGCTGCCGACGCCATGGCCCTTTTCGCTGAAATATTTTTCGATTGCGTTCCATTCATAGCCCTTTGTGCCGCCTACGGACGAGTTCATCGCCCAGCAGAAGTCGTAGACTATCCATTGCCATTTGTGGTTGGGCGCAGACCAATATTTGATGTTGCCGGTGTCGGTGTTGCCGACGTATATCTGCATGGCGGTATACTCGGCGAGATTTGCCGTGTCGATATACCTGCACATATAGTCGTAATTCTCCTGAACGCGCATATCGTGCGATACGGCGTAATCTACGAGCGACATATACTCCTCGTTGGTGCCGTTGAGGACGTAGCCCGACTTGTTGCCGTTGCCGACGAGCAGATTGATGGAATCGGGATCATCTATATTGTAATGCTGCGCGAGGTAGTGCTTGTTTACCTTTTCGCGCATGTTGTACACGCCGCGGTAATCGCCGTTGATGTATACGACGCACTGCCTGTAGGCTTGTACGGCAAGGTCTGTGCCTTCGTCGACAAGGCTCGTTATAAGCACGTCCCTCATGCGTGAAATCGTGCTTTCCTGACCCGAGGCGCGAAGTATGAACGCCTTGTAGGAATCAAAGTCGCGGCTTGAGAAGAAGGGGTTATCAAAGCGAGAGCTGCCGTAGCCTGCGCGCGCAATGACGGCGATGCCCTTTTGCTCCTTTTGGCGTGAATATGCCCCGAATATTCGTATGACAGCGTCGCTGTCGAATTCCTTTTCGCCGTTTTCGTTTATTAGATCGAAATGCGCGGGTATCTCGATTTCCTGATTATAGTTTTGGTAGATGTTGTCGAACTCGGCCTTATCGGTGGCTATCATTATGACGCTGAGCGTATGCGGGCTGTCGATAAGGTAGGCGGCGGTCGCAATATCGCTTCGGCTGTAGCCGTCTCTGAATGCGGCGGCTCGGACAACGCCCGTCTTAGATATGGTTATGGGCGTGCCGTCGTACAGCGCGCTCGATGAAGTCGGTTCCGAGCCGTTGAGCGTATAGCGTACCGTACAGCCTTCGGGAACGGATATCGACACCTGCTGACTTCCGCTGTATGCGCCCGAAATAAGCGAAAATTCGGGCGTCTGAGCGTACCCCGACGTACCCTCGCCGTTTGCTGAGCCGGGTGTTGGCGTCGTGTAGACACGCATATGACCGGCGTCGTCGCAGCCTACACTTTCATCGGCATGGAATTTGGGGCAGGACAACTTGCTTATGGGCTTCGCTTCGGGGTTAAACAAAAAAACGGTCTCACCGTTCGCGGATATTTTGAAATTCGTTTCAAGCTGCGAGCCTTCGCGTATGTCGCGCCCCGTGGCAAGCACCACGAGGTACTGTCCGGGGGCGAGCGTTATGTCGGGAAAACGCCATTTGGCGGGGTTTTTCGGATTGTCCGAGAGGGAATAGCCGCCAAGACTGACGGCTTCACTGCCCGTGTTATGTATTTCCAGCCAGTCGGGAAAGTCGCCGTTGGACTGCTTTAGAAAGGCGTAATTTGCGCCCATCATTTCGGAGATATAGATGTCGGATGGAGCGAACGCATATTTCGCGGCCGCCTGATTGTAGCCTTCGTCTGTGTTCGGGAATCCGGGGGAAGGCTTGTTGCACGGAACGAAATCACCCGTTCCGTCGGGCGTACGCGCCATGGAGACGTCAGTCGTCTGTTCACTGTAGGAGTAGCTGTCGATTATTGCGCCGGTTGGCATTGAAAGCACGACGTCCTCCTTATATGTAAGCAGTCCGAACGGGGCGTGTATTTCATTGCTGCCTTCGACCGTTTCCGTCTTTGAACAGAATACGAGCAGGCATCCGTGCGCCTCTATCGTAGTTCCTTCGGGGAATGCGTACTTCATGGGTTTTGTGAGATCGTCCGAAATATAGAAGCCGCTTATGTCGAGCGCCGTGTCGTTAGCGTTGTAGAGTTCTATCCAGTCGGAGTATACGCCGTTCTCATCGTAGCAGACGGAGGCGTTGGAAGCCATAAATTCGTTGATATAAAGGCCCTCGACCGTGTTTGCCGTGTGCTTGTTCTCCTGATACGCGGCAACGCCCTCGTCGGTATTCGGATATCCGGGTGAGGGCATTGAAAACTCGTTCCAAAGACCCGTCGAAGGATCCTTGCCGAGCGTCGCGTTTTTCGATACGGGTTTAAGCGATATACTTTCGACGATGCGTCCGGTCGAGTCGAGCAGCACGAGATCATCGTCTGCGGAGAGCTTGAACGGCGCATAAAGGCCGCCCTTTGTCTCACCGCAGCAATAGACGACCATGTAGCCGTCGGGAGCGATAACGGTGCCCGACGGGAAAACAAATTTTGCAAGCTCCAGTATGCTGTCGCTGAGACCCCAGCCCGAAATGTCTACGGCGCTCGAGGAAGAGTTACGGAGCTCCACCCAATCGAAGAATTCGCCGTTTTCATCGGGAACGGCGCCCTTGTTGGAGGTCATAACCTCGTTGAGCGACACGGCGTTTGAAACGCTTGTATTTGTGTTGCCGTTGACCTTCACGATTATGACGATCATCACCGCGAAGAGAGCCAGCATCAATATAGCCAAAAGAATTTTGCCGATTTTTTTCACCAGCGCACCATCCTTTATATATCATAAAACACAGTCGAACAACTGCTTAGAATAGTATAACACACTAACGCGGCATATTCCAATCGCCATAAAAATTTAACAAATGTACAGCCTGCGCAGGCAAGAACAAAGCCGAGGCGCCGCCGGAAAAGTGCAAAATCAGGTGAAGCGCGATGGGCTTGGCACTTTAATGCCCGCCTCAGGAGCCTTGAAAGGGTATAAGATTTTCGGAAGCGGCAGTCGACCGCTTCCGAAAACCGAATCTTTACCGGTCGTGCTTTTCAGACGGCGAAGTTGCCGTTTACGAAAACGGGTATTTCCCTGCCGTCGTGGGTGACGCCGATTATGCTCATGTCGCTTGTTCCGACCATGAAGTCAACATGCGTATTCGAGTCGTTAAGCCCGTGCCTTAGGAGCTCTTCGCGGCTCATTTGAGCGCCGCCCTTTATGCACGGATACGCCTCGCCGAAAGCAAGGTGGCACGATGCGTTCTCGTCGAAGAGCGTATTATAGAAAAGTATCTTTGAGTTTGAAATGGGCGAATCGTACGGAACGAGCGCGACCTCGCCAAGATAAGAGGCGCCCTCGTCGACGGCCACAGCGGCGCGCAGCACGTCCTCGCCCTTTTCGGCGTGTACTTCGGTTATCCTGCCGTCTTTGAACGTCATGCTGAATTTATCGATTATGTTGCCGTCATGTACAAGCGGACGTGACGCGAAAACGATTCCGTTTACGCCGTCGCGCCTGGGAGCGGTGAATACTTCCTCCGTAGGCATGTTGGCCACAAAATCGACGCCTATACGCGATATGTCGGCGCCCGCCTCCCAAACATGGTTTTCTGGGAGCTCGATTGTGAGATCGGTGCCTAACGAGTTCGAGTATTTGAGGTATTTGAAGTTGAATTCGTTGAGCTTCTGCTTTCTTTCGGAGAGCTTGCCGAGATGCTCGCGCCAACGCTTAACGGCGTTTCCGTCGCCCGTTATGCGCACAGCGTCGAATATCGCGTTCCAAAGCGCGTCGACGGCCTTCTCGCAGCTCATGTGCGGGAAAACGTTTTTTGCCCACGCTTTTATGGGTATAGAGCCTATGCACCAGGCAAACTCGCTTGCGGACTGCATACGGTAATAATCCTTCATCGCATTGCCTCCCGCCATGCTCGCACGCGCGGGTCTTGACGGGTCGACACCCTTGAGGTTCTCGGGATCTGACGCGTATATATGCAGGAACGCCGCGTTTTGGTTTGCATAGTCCGTGAAAAATCTTACCTTCCATTCGGGTACCTCGTCGAACACCGCGTCATCGGCGCGCATATATTTTTCGCGCGTCAAAAAGTCGTCTGTCCAGTTCATGACGACCTCACGGCAGTCGACGTCGTAAGCCGCGCCTGCGCACATGCGGGCGAACGGGGCGCACTCGATGGGTGAAGAGATTATAAGGGTCTGACCCTTTTGAACGTTTGCGCCTATCTCTACGAGAAGCCGCGCGTATTCGTAAAGCTTGTTCTCCATATTCGATACTTCCTTTTCGGATATAATAAGCCATTATAGCATAATCGCCTTAAATAACACAAAAAAAGTGCATGTTCGCGCATACGGGCAAATTGCATAAAGCGGAATGATGCTGTATCATATAGAAAATCCCTAAGATGCGGAGGAGGCAGCATGGAAAACACATGTTACGCGGCGCGTACGCTGAATGACGAGCGTGCAATGAGCGCCTTCGAGTCGGTATTCAAGCGCTACGGCAAAAGCGTATATAAAAGGGTGCTCGACAGAACGAATAACAGGGGAGTCGCGCAGGAGGTGGTCAAAGAGGTATTCTCGGATCTTTACGCGCGTATGAAAAAAGCGCCCGACGCGGACATGACCGTCCTTCTTATCGAGGCGATAACGGACGCTCATTCCATGCAGGTCATTCGCGCGAACAACGACATATCCTCCGTGTGGGCCGACATAGTGCGCGAGGTGAAGAGCGAGTGCTCGACAAAGGAGACGTGCCGTCTCAGCGAAAGCATAACCGTGATAAAGCCCGAGACGGGGGGGATATGCGATGATGAACGCACATCCTGCACGGCGCAGGCGGCGCCTTCGGCTGTCTGCGGCATTGACCTTGAGGAGGAAATGCCCAAGAAGAAAAAGCACGGCTTTCTTACGGCGCTTGCAATAACGCTTCTGTCGGTGATAATTCTTTGCGGCGTATGGGTGATACTCGGTCTGCTTGTCAGCATGAACGTGCTGCCGCACTTTGACCTTGGCTTTGAATGGTTCAATCAAAACGTATTCAGACTGTTTTCGTAAATGTAAGTATGTTGGATATTGGCTTTGATATAGGCGGAACGAAGATAGCCGCGGTTGCCGCCGACGAAGATTCAGGCATTGCAGGAAAGATTTCGTGTCCGTTTCCGAAGGGAAGGGACGGCCGATTTGTCGCTAAGATGCTTTACGATATGGCTGCAGAGCTTATGCGCGGCTGCGGCGAAAGCATGAACGGCGTCAGAAGCGCCGGCATTGCCGTTCCGGGCAGCATAAGCCGCGACGGCGAAGTCGTTAAGGACGCTTATAATCTCGGGTTTCGGAATGTGCCGCTCAGACGATATGCTCAGGAGCATTTTAAGGGGATACCCGTGAACATGGTGAACGATGCGAACGCGGCGGCGCTTGCGGAGCTTTACAAGGGCGTGTTTAAGGGGCGTTCGTGCGCCGTGCTCGTGACGCTCGGCACGGGCGTAGGCGGCGGTATAATAATGGGCGGCAAGCTTTTTAACGGAGGACGCGGCAACGGAGTGGAGCTTGGTCACGCGGTGCTTGATTTTCGGGGCGAAAGATGCACCTGCGGCACGCTCGGCTGCGCGGAAACGCTTATAAGCGCCTCCGCCTTGATTAAAGGCGCCTTAAGGCGCGTGCAAAACGGCTGCGGCGGCATGATGGCGGAAATAATAGAAAAAGACGGCAGCATTAACGCAAAGGAGATTGTCGGCTGCGCGCTGCTTGGGGACGAACCCGCAAAGAGCGCTTTCGATGAATATATGGATGCGCTTGCCGCATTTACGGTATCGATAATAAATGTGTTCGATCCTGAAGTGATAGCCATAGGCGGAGGAATAAGCGGCGCGGGCGACGCCCTGCTCAAGCCGCTCGGAGAAAGAGTAAAAAAGATGTGCTTTTTTGATTCGCCGTGCGAAATAACCGTCTCGGAGATGGGCAACGATGCGGGCGCGGTCGGCGCGGCCATGTTGTTCAGGTCATTTTAGGGCATTTGTTTTAACATATGATTGACTATTCTCCGCATTTGGTGTATGAATGTATCGAAAAATATTCCTGACGGAGAAAGACGATGACCGACACGAGATATATGCGTTTTCTTGACGAGGAGGGCAGGCTTAGGCAGCTTCCCTCAAAGCACGGGATACGCATGGACATATATGAGTATTTAAGCGAAAAGTTTGAGTTTGACAAGGTGTATGCGGAGCGCGAGGTGAACGAGCTGCTCAAAAGGTGGAGCACTACGGGCGACCATGTGATATTGCGACGTGCGCTTGTCGATTTCGGCTTTTTGAGCCGCAAACGCGACGGGAGCGAGTACATGCGCGTAAAACGCGAAAACACCGAGACGGATGCGCAGTAATGAAAAAAATAAATATCAATAAGGATAAGCTGAGCGGCCACGCAATAGCCCTTTTTACGATAACCGTCTGGGGAAGCACATACGTCGTCAGCAAGCATATGCTGAGCTTCTTTACGCCGCCGCAAATGATGGTGATGCGTTTCATTCTTGCGTATGCGGCGCTGTGGGCGATCAGGCCAAAATGGAGCAGGCCGGTGTGGCGCGACGAACTCGGATGCTTTCTGATGGGGCTTTTCGGGTGCACGGCGTATTTTTTGGCCGAAAATTTCGCGCTTACGTTTACGCTTGCGTCGAATGTGAGCATACTTGTCGCTTCGGCGCCCATATTCACGGCGGTGCTTGCGCACTTTTTCACGAAGGATGAGAAGCTGCGGCTGAACACGGTTTGGGGATCGCTTATAGCGATAACGGGCGTGGCGCTCGTCGTTTTTAACGGAACGGTGATGCTGAAGCTTAACCCCGTGGGAGATGTGCTTTCGGTGTGCGCGGCTGCATGCTGGGCGATATACGCGGTTATATTGAAGCGCTATGTCGACAGGTACGACAGCATTGTTTTATCTCGAAAGGTTGTATTCTACGGCCTGATTACGACGCTTCCCGCGGCGCTTATCGAGAATAGGCCGCTCCGTATGGAAGCGTTCGGAACTGCCGGGTCGTGGTTTTGCATATTGTTTCTCGGTATACTTGCGAGCGGTGTATGCTATGCGACGTGGAATGTTGCGACAAAAAAGCTCGGCGTTGTGGTAACGAATAATTATGTGTATGTCGGGCCGTTCGTGACGCTTGTGATGGCGCGCATATTTCTCAACGAAAAGATATCCTGGATGGCCGTAATAGGCGCCGTGTTGATAGTGGGCGGCGTGGTTGTGTGCGGAATAACAAAAAAACGCTTAGCCGCTCCCGTGGGGAAGGATGAAAATGCCGAATCAATCAATGAACGGCTCAAATGAGCCGTATGCCGTCGTCATAGGCGGCGCGAATATGGATATATGCGGCATATCGCATAGGCCTCTCGTTGAGCGCGACTCGAATCCGGGAAGTGTAACGCTGTCTGCGGGCGGCGTTGGGCTGAATATTGCTTCAAATCTAAGCCTGCTTGGGTTGAAAACATATTTTATTGCCGCTATCGGCAACGATGCTCATGGCGAAAGGCTCGCAGAAATATGCAAAAAACTCGATATCGATACATCGTACTGCGTTTTCTCGGATGAAACGCCCACGTCTGTTTATCTTTTTATTGCCGACAGCGACGGAGACATGCGACTTGCCGTGTCGGACATGGAAATATGCGCTCTTATAACTCCGCGGCGGCTTGAAATCGCGGCCTCGCTTATAAAGGGCGCAAGAGTATGCGTCGCCGACGCCAACATAAGCGCGGAATCGATGCTTTGGCTTGCGGAAAACTGCGGAACAAAGCTTTTTGTAGACCCTGTATCAACGAAAAAAGCGATGAGGCTTGAGCGGGCACTCGGGCATATAGATGTGCTGCGTCCGAACCGTATCGAGGCGGAGGCGTTGATGAAAAAGCGGCTTCCGACGGCGCTTGATGAAGCGAAAGCGCTCGTAAAATCGGGCGTAAAAAGCGCGTTTGTTGCCGACGGCAGGAACGGGGTTGCGTTCGCCGACTCGGTCGAATCGTTTTGTGTCGAAGCCGTGCCTGCTGAAATAAAGAGCCTTACGGGAGCGGGCGATTGCCTGACGGCCGCGCTTGCGTATGCATATTCATGCGGGTTTTCGGCGAAAAAAGCAGCCCGGTTCGCCTGCGCCGCATCATCGTTCGCAATCGAAAGCATGGACGCTGTCAACAAAAGCCTCCGAAGCGGGCTTGTGCATGAACGCGCCGCGCGGTTTTACGGCGATTACGAGGCATAGCCGCGGCGGTTTATTGTCAATATATTTCCTTTGCGCTGCCGGGCAATTCCTTGATATGCTTTATAAAGGACATGCTTGAAGCGGCGCTTTTTTCGTCATAGGCAAGCCCAAGAGCAGAGCAAACACGGCGCGCGGCGCTGTCGAAAAGGCGGCACGCGCAAAGCAGCGCTTCCCACGCATCCTGCACGCTTGATGACGAAAATGTTTTCAAAAGCGCCCCGTAATCATCGGCGCTCAGGAGAAGCTTTAGATATTTGCTTGCCTTTCCCGTGCTTACGGTAAAATCGGAGCTAACGCCCACAAGCCAATCGAGCATTTCGACGAGGTGCTCACGGACGCATGAGGAAAGGATTTTGTTTGCATAGAGCAGCTCGTCGCGCCAAAGCCCTTTTGCACAGTACGGGGCGGTCCACCAGAAATCGACGCAGCAGGCGTTTACCTGCTCGGCGGTGGGGCGGGCGACGATGTATTTCGCGTTCGCCGATTCAGGCACGGGCGGCAGCAGGCCGTCCTTGTCGAGCAGCTTTACCATGGGCGGATCGCTAAGGAAGTCCCGTTCGGCGTTTTTCAGCGGCGAAAGATGCAGATCTATCCTGTTTCCGTCGGTAAACTGCATGAGATATGTGTAGCCGTCGGCAAAGTCTATGTCCATGCCTACGGAGCGGTCAAGCTTGTCCGGCTCCTCAGAAATGAGCTTTTCTCCGAATACATCGGTAAAAGACGGGTCGGACAAGAACGGAGCGGTATCGGTTACGACGTATACAATGTCGTAGTCCTGAAATATATCTTTCCGTGAGTTTGCGTCCGCGCGGGAGCCGTTCATAAAAACCGCGCGTATCCTGTCGTCGCGTTCCGCAACGCCGAGTATGAGCTCAAACATTTCTTTCTCGCTTCGCATTTTATCCTTTCACCTCCGAAGAATAAAAACCCACCGAAAAGAAAACTCCTCGGTGGGCTTTACGGTGCTTAACGATTACTGAGCGTTCGGTGCGCCGACGGGGCATGTGCCTGCGCAAGCGCCGCATTCGATGCAAGTGTCGGGATCGATGACAAAGCGGCCATCGCCTTCGCTGATAGCGCCGACGGGGCATTCGGCAGCGCAAGCGCCGCAGCAAATGCAGGTGTCATTGATTACGTATGCCATGATAATTACCTCCGTTTATTGTTTCACAATCATTTTAACACGAAAGCGAGAAAATGCAAGCCCATTCAAAGAAATGTTAATGACGATAATACAAAAATCCACGATTGTTGAACTCGGCCGCCGAGATGCAGATTGGCAAAATATGATAAAGCAGGCGTTGAGGCTTTTACTCGATTTGAACCGAGCAAAAGAATACATAATTGAAGGGTTTCACCCCTTGACGGTTTTTGATATCGCAGATATAATAGCTTGGTATGGCGCATTGTGCGCAGCGATTGGAACGAGACGCGCCCGGGGCAAAATGCGAGGGCAGATCTCTTTCATAATTAGTATTACTTGAAGTGAGGTGCTTGAAATGCTACAGACCTACCAGCCTAAGAAAAGGCAGAGGAAAAAGGTACACGGCTTCCGTCAGCGCATGAAGACCGCTAACGGAAGGAACGTGCTGGCCCGCAGAAGGCTTAAGGGCAGAAAAAGGCTCTCGGCGTAAGCCTTGAGTGCGCTATGGCGTTTTTGATGCCTCTGAATAAAGCGATGCTGTTATGGGGTGGGGAAAGCTCACCCCTTGAGGCGCTTAAAAACGCGATGAGGTAAGATTTGAAACGCTGTTTTTCACTGAAACGCAATAAGGAGTTCAAGCGCGTATACAGGGCGGGCAAGGCGCAAAAGTGCCGCTCGGCGGTTCTCCTTTACACACGCGGCCGTCATGATTCGCTGAGGGTCGGCATTTCGGTGAGCAAAAGGCTTGGAAACAGCGTTGCGCGAAACAGGATAAAACGGCGGCTGAGGGCTGCGATAGACTGCAATTTCGACAGGATCGCGCATGGCTGGAATCTTGTTTTTATTGCGCGAGAAAAAGCTAAGGACGAGCGGTTTGAGCTGCTCGTGAGCGATGTAAGCGGACTTTTGGAAAAAGCGAACCTTATCGCGGAGCCGGGCGCAAAGCGATGAAGGGCATAATTCTTGGACTGATCGAAGGCTACAGGCGATTTGTTTCGCCGCTTCTGCCGGCTTCGTGCCGCTACATTCCGACCTGCTCTCAATATGCGCTCGAAGCCGTGAAGCGCTTTGGGGCGCGAAGGGGATTTTTGCTTGCCATGCGAAGGCTTTTGCGCTGCAACCCTTTTGCACAGGGCGGCTATGATCCTGTGCCGGACGAGTATCCGACACGAAAAAAGAAAACTTACGAACGAAAGTGAGGGGCATCCGTGGAGGGAGCGTTTTTCCTATCGAATTGGTTTCTTGAGGCTATGAAGTGGGTTTACTCGAACATAGCGCTTGAGAACACGGTGCTTACCATTGTGGTATGCACGGTCCTGTTAAGATGCGTCACGATTTTCAGCGATATAAAGACGCGCAAGTCAAGCGCGAAGATGGCGCTCATACAGCCCGAACTTGAACGGCTGCAAAAAAAATACAAAGACAATCCGCAAAAACTTCAGATAGAGCATAAAAAGCTGATGAAAGAGGGCGGCGTGAGCATGTGGTCGAGCTGCCTGCCGCTTCTTATAACATTCCCGTTGTTTATCTGCTTCTTTGAGGCGTTCAGATACTGGGCAAACGAGCAAATGATAGAGCTTCTTCTGACGGCGAACAGGGATGCCGCCGAAGCGACGAAGCTTTTCGCTAGCTACAAGTTCCTTTGGGTAAACAACATCTGGCAGGCGGATAACGGCTTTAAGCCCGTCGTTATGGACGCCGTATCATTCCTGTCGACGAAAAATCTTTCGCACCTTCTTTTCTTTAAGCATAATCCGGACGCACTGCTGACGTTTGAGCAGCTCGGCCTTGCGATACAGAGCAAGATGGTTGTCGGCGGTGAAGTTAAGACGGTTTGGACGTTCCTGACGAGTGATTCCGCGATAGCAACATATAATACGCTTACGGCGCCGTTCAAAGAGATGTATGCAGGCCATAACAACGGTTGGTTCATATGGCCGCTCATCGCAGGCGGACTCATGTTCCTTGCATCTAAGCTTCAGCAGCCCAAAAAGCCGAAGGATAAATCGGCAAGCGCCGGCAACGCGGCGTCGCAGCAGGAGCAGACGAACAAACTAATGATGTACATGTTCCCGATCGTCAGCTTTATCGCGTGCTTAAGCTCGAATGCGGCTTTCGCAATATATTGGTCGATCAGCAACGTTTGCATGATAGTTATCAACTTGATTTTGAATAAGAAGTATCCGCGCGTAGCGCCTGACGCCGCAGGTGCTTCGGGGGAGAAAAAATGACGCTAAAGACAATAGAGGCAACAGGCAAGTCCGTTGATGCTGCTGTATTTAACGGCTTGAAGCAGCTTGAAATTTCGATAGACGAGGTAACAATAGAGGTATTGCAGCATGAGACGAGCGGCATACTCGGCATAGGCGCGAAGCCCGCAAAGGTGCGCCTTACACAGAAGGAGCCCGAGGATGTCGTAGTCCCCGACTTCAAGGAACTTGCGCGCCGAGACAGAGGCGACGCAGGAAGACAGCGCGACAGGCGCGAGCGCAGCGGCGACAGAGGCGAAAGGCGCGACAGGCGAGAAAAGCCCGAACGCCCCGAGCGCGGGGACAAATGCGAAAGGCCCGAAATACAGGAACGCAGAGAAAGGCCCGCGCGTGCCGAGAAAACAAAGGACGGCTTCAAACGCGACAGATGCGAATCGCCCGAGGCACCGAAGAAAACGGAAGAGCCTGAAAACGATGTGACCGCGCTTAAAGCGGAAAACGCCGGTGCTGTTGCAGAAAAGGTGCCGACGCCTGTTGAGATAAACGCAGCGGAGCCGAGCGGAGATGCAGAGCAGGTGATGAGCGGTGAAGAGCGTGAGCGCCCTGTAAGAGCGCGGCGCAGGGAGCGGCAGGAGCTTAAGCTGATGCGCAACAACGAGAGTATCGACTATACGAAGGAAGCTGCGCAAAACGAGCCCGGAGCACAGTTCGTGCTCGACCTTGTCAGACATATGGGCATAGAAGCAGACGTGCTTGCCTGCTCGAACGACGACGAGGTGATGATGCGCATAGACGGCAAAACGCAGGGTGTGCTTATCGGCCGCAGGGGAGAGACGCTCGATGCGATACAGTATCTTGCTTCGCTGTATGTGAACAAGAACCGTAAAGAGGACGGCTATAAGCGAGTTATGGTTGATACGGAGGGCTACAGGTGCAAGCGGGAGGAGACGTTAATCCGCCTTGCACGCAAGGTTGCCGCGCAGGTCAAGGCGACAGGCAGACAGCGCGCGCTTGAGCCCATGAATCCGTATGAGCGCAGGGTTATGCATTCGGCGCTCCAGGGCAATCCATACGTTACGACGCACAGCGAGGGCGAGGAGCCTAACAGGCGCGTCATAGTCGCTCCGAAGCACAGGAAAAGATAAGCGGCAAATTTATTACGCGAAGCTTGGAAACGAACCCGCGCAAATTGTCGCGGGTTCGCTTTAATAATAGCGTTGTTCGTTTATAAAATTTTAATCGCTTATTCGCTATGCCCGATTCAACAGGGGTGCATCAGATTGCAATAGGATACTTAACATCAAACGGGTGCGGGTGATAATCCGTGAGCTTTACGCTTTGCGGAGTGAAAGCGTAAAAGTCGGTTATGCTTGTGTCGATTATGAACGTCGGAGCTTCGCGCGGCTCGCGTTTTATAAGCTCCTCGATTATCGGGATATGCCTGTCGTATATATGAGCGTCGGCTATTACATGCACGAGCTCTCCGACCTTGAGCCCCGATACCTGCGCGAACATGTGGACGAGTACGGCATATTGGCATACGTTCCATGTGTTCGCCGCGAGCATGTCCTGCGAGCGCTGGTTTAAGATTGCGTTAAGCTTGTCGCCTGCAACGTTGAATGTCATGCCGTACGCGCAAGGATAGAGGTTCATTTCGTGAAGGTCGGCATGATTGTACATGTTTGTCAGTATTCGGCGGCTTTGCGGGTTATGCTTCAGGTCGAAAAGAACCCTGTCCACCTGATTGAACATACCCTCCTTGTATTCATGCTCGATTGCGAGCTGATATCCGTAAGCCTTGCCGATAGAGCCGTCCTCATCGGCCCATGCGTCCCATATTGAGCTGTTCAGGTCGTTGACGTTGTTCGAGCGCTTTTGCCATATCCATAAAAGCTCATCCACGGCGTTCCTGAGGTATGTGCGGCGCAGAGTGAGCGCGGGAAACTCTTTTGACAGGTCATAGCGGTTTACGATGCAAAACCGCTTTATCGTGTGGGCGGGAGTACCGTCTTCCCATCTTGGGCGCACGTCAAGGTCGTCGTCCCGGACGCCGTTTTCGAGTATATCCTTACAGTTTGCGATAAATACTTCGTCAGCGTAAGCCATTTTATTCTCCTTGTTCGTTCATTTGCTTTTGCACCTTGCGCTTTATGCGCTGGAGCGCATTGTCTACGCTTTTTGTGCCGCAGCCGAGCTTGTCGGCTATCTGCTGATAGCTTCTGCCTTCCATGAAGAGCGCGAGAGTATCGTATTCGAGCGGCGTCAGATCACTTTTTATGAAAGAAATCATCGACTCGAACGTCTCCATGCTTATTACAAGCTCCTCAGGATTGCTTTTGCCGTGAGCGGGCAAAACGTCTATGAGCTGCCTGTCGGGGTCGTCGTTTTGCAGCGGACGGCTGAGAGATATATAGGAATTAAGCGGCGCATGCTTTTGGCGCGTCGCGTTTTGTATTGCTGTGATTATTTGGCGCGTTATGCATAGCTCTGCGAACGTGTGAAAAACGGTCTGCTTGTCGGGGGAGTAGTCGCGCATGGCCTTGAAAAGGCCGATCATTCCCTCCTGAACTATATCGTCTCTGTCCGCGCCGAGTATAAAATATGGGCGCGACTTGAGGCGAACGGTGTTTTTGTAGCGCGTGTATATTTCCGCCGCGGCAATTTCGTCGCCGCGCTTGAACATATCCACGAGCTGCTCATCGGTCATTGACTTGTAATCGAGCTCTCCGCGTTTTGAATGCATTTATCGTCCTCCGCGTCTCATGCGTTCGAGCGAATCGCGCATGGCTTCGCCCAAACGGCCTTCGAGCATGTTGCGCGTGTGAAGCGTATCATGCTTTTGAAGGTAAGTTTTTTCGTATTCCTGCTCCGCGCGCTCTATCTCGGCGAGCAGCTCGCGCGAGCTCATTCTTTCGGCGTAGCCCATTATCATGACCTGTTCGAGGTTATCGCTTGTGACGACTCTTATGCGGTCAATCTGCGGCGATATGAGGCGCACCGTGCGCTCGATGAACATGTCCGCCGTTTCGCCTGCGCCCGTGTAAACGAGCATACCTGTATCGAGCGTTCCTTCGATGTTTTCGGGTGTGTTCTGCTTGTGAGCATCGAAAACGAGCATTATCTTTGACGCCGTGAAGCCCGAGTAATTCCTGAGCATATCGAAAAGCTCGTCGCGTGCGTGAGCGAGATCAAGCCGCATAAGCTTTTTCGAGGCGTTAATGACGTTATACCCGTCAACGATTATGACATCCATTTTTATCTGTCGCGGCGCTTTTTTTCGAACATGAGTATGCCGGCGGCGACGGACGCGTTTAGCGAATCAAGCTCAGAGAACATTGGTATAGACACGAGAAAATCGCATTTTTCTTTTATGAGTCTGCCGAGCCCCTCGCCCTCGCTGCCGATGACGAGCGCTATAGCTCCGCGAAGGTCGGTTTCGTACATCGATGTACCCGCCATATCGGCGCCTGCGATCCAAAGTCCCTCGCCCTTGAGCCTGTCAATGACTCCGCCGAGATTGGAAACGCGCGATATCAGCATGTGCGACACGGCGCCGGCCGAGGTTTTTGAAACGGCGGCGGTTATTGAAACGCTGCGTCGCTTTGGAATGACAACGCCGTGGACGCCGGCGCAAACGGCGCTCCTGATTATCGAACCCATATTGTGCGGATCCTCTATGCCGTCGAGCAGCAATATGAACGGCTTTTCGCCGCGCTCTTGAGCGAGATTGAGTATATCTGAGATGTCGCAATAATCAATGCCGGGGACATATGCGACTATACCCTGATGGTTGCCGGTCTTTTGGCCATGGCCGAACGGCATACATATTTCGTCGAGTTTTTGGCGCGCGACCTCGTGTATTATTATGTTCCTGTCGCGGGCAAGGCTGATTATTTCGCGGAGCGAACCGTCCTGTTCACGGCTTACGAGAAGCTTATCTATGCTCGTTCCTGATTTTACGGCTTCCTTGACGGCGTTTCTGCCCATGAGTATGTTCGGGAGTGCGTCTTCGCTTGCAGGCGCGTTTTGAGCTGCGCTCATTCCGGGGACGAAGGGCGCGGTAACGTCGCCGCCGCGTTCGTATAAGCGTTTCTGTCCGCGCTCATCATATCGGCCGCAGCGCTCATTGTATGGTTTTTTGCCGCTGTTATGGCGCTCATATACCTGATGACCTCCATTACGGAGGTCTGCGCGGGGGTTCATGCCTCCGCCGCTGCTGCGAGCGCCTTTTTTCGCATTGCCGTCGCTGAAGCCGCCCTTGCTGCCGTTATAGCGGCAGCCCGATTCGAACGTGCCTTCCTTTTCGTTATAGCGAACCTTTGAGCCGCTGTAGTCGTTTTTTCCCTTGCCGCGCCCGTAGTCGCCGCTTTTATTGTTTCCGTAAGCCATTTTTTTCTCCGTCTTTCATAGATTCTTCAATGCGTTTTATTGCGCGCTGCGCTATTTCACAGAGCCTTTCGTTTTCGCCGGAAAGATAAAGATATCCGAGCAGTGCCTCAAAGCCCGTTGCGGTGCGGTAATCGCCTACGTCGGCATTTTTCGGTACGGTTGCCGGGTGTGCGTTTCGCCCGCGCCTGAATATATACTTTTCGTCGTCCGTAAGCATGTCCTCAATGGCGCGGTAGGCATACGACTGGGCGCTTGCACGCACATATTTTGTCGCAAGCATGTGCAGTGCGTGCGCCGTATTGTCTGTAGAGCATACGAGCGAAGCACGCACAAAAAGGTCATACACCGTATCGCCGATGTATGCTAAAACAAGCGGGCTTTGCTGTAAGGGAGGTTTTAATGCCGTGCCGCATACAGCGTCGCGTATCGGAATAATGCCGACAGTAGAAATGTTGTCACTCATGATTCAATTATATGTGCCGCAGCCTGTAAAGACAAGGCCAAATTACCGAGTCGGGCGAAAAGAAATGCCTTGATGCGTCATACAGCGGACGCTCCCGTCAAAACGGCGCGCGGCTTATCTGAAACAATCGGAGCAAAATGGCCATGAAGCGGCTTTATGAGAGGCTTTTTGCCCGAAGCGGATGTGCGCTTGATTTTCAGCCTTCCAAATTGCGCGCTGCATTGAAACGAAAACGGAGCACGATATAATATCGCTCAGCGAAATAGCGGAGCCTGCTAAGCGTATGTCTTAGCGGCCGAAGATGCTTTTAAGCACGCGGCAGTCGATACGCGAACAGCCTTCGACGCCGAGTTTTTTTGCGGCACGCAATGATGCCGCCACATCGGAGCACGACAGCGTTCCCGTAATGCAGCAGGGTTCGCCGAGCGCCGCAAGCGCCGATTGAAGCAGGAGGGCGTAAACACCCCTGCTGCCTACGGACGCTTCGGGAAAGCAAAGAGGAGTTCCGCATGAGCATGAGATGCGCTTTGTTGCTGTCAAAACGCCCGCGGATTCATATGATTCAGACACTTTTTCAAAATCGTTCATGCTTATCATAAGGCGCTTCAGCTCACAGCGTTCGGACGGATTAAGCCCCGCAAGATTCAGCTTCAATGTCAGCCCGAGCATTTGCGGGGACGGCACGGCATCGGGCGAAAAGCATTTGAAAGCAAGCCTTGCGTCGAGCGGCGCCCCCCATGTTCTCGATGTAGCGTCGAGCGCTTCGATAGCTCTTCTGTCCGTCCAGACGGTTTCCGCATGGCAAAGGCGCAGAAAGCTATGAAGCGGCGGGGCACAGAACGGTGCAAAAGGCAGCGGACGCTGCATGTCGTCGATGCATATAAACGAATCGGCCTTGTTATCGTATATAATAAGCTTTGTCATGATTACAGAATATGATTTTCGAAGTCTTTTTGCACCCGCGCACGCAGCTTTTGATTAAGAAGCGGCAGAGAGTGCTGCGCGTCGGGCGTGCTCAGCCGATTTTGCCGAAAACTTGTGCTCGGGTGTGTGGACAGGGGAAAGGTGATTTGATATAATATAGCCAATAAATTGCTTTTTGCAACGGAGGAATAAAATGAACAAAGAATGGTCTCTTGATTTTTTGTATCACGGATATGACGATCCAAAATTCAAAGCTGATATGGAAGCCGTCGACGGCCTGATAAAGCGCCTGAACGAGCTGTCCGATTCAAAGGAGAAGATGTCCCCCGCTCAAGCGATACATGACTATCTTGCACTCAACGAGAACTTTAACGAGCTTGCCTTTGGCCTTGGTGCGTTTTGCAACCTCAATATGAGCGTGAACACGCGCGACGCGCAGGCGGCGTCGTACATGGGTCAGCTTATGGCTAAAATGAGCGCTACGACAAAGGCAACGACATCGTTCCGTAAGTACATCGCTTCAACGGAAAACCTTGACGAGCTTATCGCCGGAGATGAGCTGCTAAAGAGTTACGAGTATCTGCTTAATAACATAGTCAAGGATAACAAATATCTCTTGAGCGAGGAAGCCGAAGAAATAATGGCGCTTTACGACATAAGCGGCGGCAGTGCGTGGAGCGATCTGCAAAGCTCGCTAACATCGTCTGTGACGGCTGATTTCAGGGGAGAAAAACTAAACCTGTCGTCAATACGCAATAAGGCGTACGACCCCGATCCCGCTGTGAGACGCGAAGCATACGAAGCAGAGCTTGCATGCTATGACAAGATAAAAGACTCGGTTGCCGCGTCGCTTAACAGCATTAAGCTCCAAGTTATAAACGAAAGCAGGCTGCGCGGTTACGCTTCGCCGCTCGACAAGACGCTGCAAGACGCGCGCATGAAGCGCGAAACGCTTGACGCGCTTATGGAGGCGATGCATGAATATATGCCGCTTTTCCGCCGCTATCTAAAGATTAAGGCAAAAGCGCTCGGACACGAAAACGGTTTGCCGTGGTACGATCTTTTTGCGCCGATGGGTAAGTGCGATAAAACTTATACGACCGAAGAGGCGCGCGACTATCTGCTCAATATATTCGGCAATTTCGATAAGGAACTCCATGATATGGTCGAAAGGGCGTTCAATGAGAGCTGGATTGATTTTTACCCGCATGAGGGCAAGGTAGGAGGGGCCTTCTGCTTAGGCCTGCCATCATATGGTCAAAGCCGTGTGCTGACAAATTTCGACGGCTCGTTCAGCGACGTCGTTACGCTTGCGCATGAGCTCGGCCATGCTTTCCACAATCTCAATATCGAAAGCCACAGGCCGCTTAACCGTGACTACTCAATGCCCGTCGCCGAGACCGCGTCGACATTCAATGAGCATGTGATAATGGACGCCGCCATAAAAAACGCTGCCGACCCGCAGGAAAAGCTTGCGCTTATAGAGGGCCAGCTCATGGACACGACGCAGATAATATGCGACATCTATTCTCGCTATTATTTTGAAACGCAGGTGTTTGCGAACCGCGAAGAATCGTTCATGTTCCCCGATACTTTGTGCGAGATGATGCTCAAGGCGCAGGACGAGGCATATGGCGACGGACTTGACAGGGAGTTTAGGCATCCTTACATGTGGCTTTGCAAGTCGCACTATTACAGCAGCGGCACAAGCTTCTACAACTTCCCATATGCGTTTGGCGGCCTGTTCGCAAGAGGGCTTTATACCAAATATGTAAACGAAGGCGCTTCGTTTATATCAAAGTATAAGGAGCTGCTCAAGGCAACTACTGTAAACAGCGTTGAGGACACGGCAAAGATAGCGGGAATCGACCTGACAGATAAGGAGTTTTGGCGTATGAGCCTGCGCTCATATGAAGAGCGCGTAGACGAGTTCGAGCGTCTTGCACTCAACAAGTAAACGAATAATCGTCAATACGGACGGGGCTGTCGAAAAACTCCGGGGCTGTTAAGGGGCCACAGCCCCTTATGTTGAATCCGGCTCTGACGGCATGTGCGTAAGAACGGATGAAAACCCGGAGGTTTTCGTACTTTGCGGGTTTTGCCGCCCGGGAGCGAATGCGAGAGGCGAAACCCGTAAAAACTCGAAAAAGTGGCGTTTAGCCACTTTTTCGACAGTCTCAGGCCGCCGATTGCGGCGGCCTTTCGCATGATTCGTCAGATAGCACTTTTACTTGATTTTGCTCATGTCAACGCTATCGAGCCACTTGACTGCGGCGTCGGCCACTTCTTTAAGCGCTGTGTCGCCGAATGGCGTCGCAAGACCTGCTGAAGCCACAAGTCCGTCGAAAGTCTTTTTGCCGGCGTTCGTTACGAGCGCCATGTAGCGCCTCCAGGCGTCGTCTCTGTCTTTTTGCATGAGAGCCCAGAACTGAAGCGCGACGGTCTGCGCAAGGCAGTAGTCGATGTAGTAGAACGGCGTCTCATAGATATGCGATTGCCGCTGCCAGTTTTTGCCCTCGCCGTAGAACGGTATACCGCTGTCGCACCGTACCCAAGGCATGTATTCCTTCATAAGCGCCTGCCATGCTTCATGGCGCTGCGCGGGCGTCATGTCGGGCTTTTCGTATACGATATGCTGGAAATGGTCTACCATTGTGCCGTACGGTATGAACGTAATTGCGCCAGAAAGATGGTTGTAATAGAACTTTGTCGTATCGTCCCTGAACCATCCCTCCGCCCACGGCCACGCGAAGAATTCCATGCTCATGGAATGTATTTCACAGCTTTCAAGCGTCGGACTCTGGTTTTCAAGCGGGAATACATCCCTTGCGATGTAGCCTGCGAATGCATGGCCGGCTTCATGTGTTATGACTTCTACGTCATGCTGAGTGCCGTTGAAGTTGGCGAATATGAACGGGGCCTTGTATTTGGGAAAACTTGTGCAGTAGCCGCCGCCCTGCTTGCCTTTGCGGCTTAGCACGTCGAGAAGCTCGTTGTCGTACATAAAGTCAATGAATCCCGCGGTTTCAGGCGAAAGCTCATGATAAAACCGCTTTCCGTGCGCGAGTATCTCCTCGGGCGTTCCCTTCGGGACGGGGTTACCGCTTCTGAATGTCAGCGCCATGTCGGAGTGGTTCATCGGATATTTCGCCCCTATGCGCACGGCCTGCTCTCTGTAGAGCCTGTCGGCGACGGGGACTATATACTTCTTAACGGCCTCGCGGAATCTGCACACATCCTGCGCCGTATAGCTGTTGCGGTTCATGCGGTAATAGCCGAGCTGCGTATAGCCGTCATAGCCGAGCTTTTTACCCATAGTATCGCGAAGGTGCGTGAGCTTGTCGTATATTTCGTCCAGCTTCTGTGCGTTTTCGGTGAAGAATGAGCCGTTTGCCTTCCATGCGGCAAGACGCTTTTCGTCGTCTGTGACCTGCATATACGGGGTGAGCTGCGAGAGAGTGTATACGCCGCCTTCGTAGGGTATCTGCGCTGAAGCGATGAGCTTGTCGTATTCGGTGACGAGCTTGTTTTCCTCCTGAAGCTCGGGAATAATCTCGGGCGAGAAGGATTTAAGCGATATCTCGATGTTTTTGAACATGAGGTCGCCGTAGCGCTCTTCAAATTGTTTCCGGAAGGGAGAGCTGAGCAATGCAAGCTTAAATGCCTGCGCAGGCTCGGTGATAACGGGCGACGCCTCATCCATAAATTCGGCCTCGGCATCGTAAAATTTATCCTCGGTGTCAATCGAATGCCTTACATACGCGAGCGAGAACATGGTATCGACTTCTGTGTTAAGCTGCTCATACTCAACGAAAATATCATTGGCTTCATCGAAGGTCGCGGCATTTTTCATGCGCTCCGAAAGCGCGCCGAGCTTTGCACAGATATCGTCGACGTTTGGCCGTGAATACGGCATATCATTAAATTTCACGGATAGATCCTCCTACATCCAAATATTATATGGATTATACATCTGCGCACAATGTTATGGCAATAAGGGCGTCGTATGCGCTTGTAAAATAAGTGCGGCGGTGGTATGATTGCTGCATAGTTAAGAATGGGGTTTTATATGAAAAAGAACGTTTTTCATGACAAAGTGTTTTGGAAGGCGCTGCTGCGGCTTGCGCTGCCGATAGCGCTTCAAAACCTTTTGACAACGTCGCTGTCGCTGATTGATACGCTTATGGTCGGAAGGCTCGGCGATACGGCGATAGCCGCTGTAGGCATAGGCTCGCAGATATCCTTTTTCTGTAATATTGTCATGTTCGGCATTGCCTCGGGAGGCGCCGTGTTTGTCGCGCAGTATTGGGGAAACGGCGATAAGGACGGCATTTCGCGCGCGTATGTCATGATGCTTCTTTGTAATATACCGATAGCGCTTTTGTTTATTGCGGCGGCGTTTGCAATGCCCGGAACGCTGATTGGTTTATTCACAAACGATGCGGACGTAATAGCGGTTGGGGCGAGCTATATAAGGATAGCGTGCATATCATATCTCGGCGTGGCGCTCAGCCAGACGTGCTCCATTGTGCTGCGTTCGGTTGAGGAGGTAAAGCTGCCGTTTATTACGAGCGCCCTGTCGGTAGCCATAAACACTGTGCTTAACTACGCACTTATCTTCGGCAAATTCGGCTGCCCACAGCTCGGTGTTGACGGCGCGGCATATGCGACGTCGATAGCGGCGCTTATCGCGCCGGTGCTGCTGCTTATAATGTCGCGCGCAAAGAAAAACGCGGTTGCGTCCAATTTCCGAGCGGGATTCAGAATATCGAAGGATTTTGCGAAGAGCTTCTTCAAAAAATCGCTTCCCGTGCTTGCGAACGAGTCGCTCTGGGCGCTCGGCGTGATGTGCTATAACGCGGTGTTCGGTCATATGGGTACGGATAATTATGCGGCGCTAACTATATTCAGAACGGTCGAGAACATATCGTTCGTGTTTTTCGTTGGCGTCTGCAACGCCTGTAACGTCATCGTTGCGAAAAGCATAGGCGCGGGCGATATCGATAAAGCTAAGACATATGCCGGGCGCTTCATGGTAATAGTGCCGGTGATGGCGGTCATAATCGGCGCGGGCGTGATAGCGCTGCGCGGTCCGATACTTACGCTCTTTAACAGTGACGCTTACGTCAAAACGACAGCCGCCGCGCTTCTTATGATATACGGCATAGAGATGGGCGTGAGAAACATACCCTACATAAGCATTGTCGGCATTTTCAGGGCAGGTGGAGACACGAAAACGGGCATGAAATTCGACCTGATGTGTCTTTGGCTTTTTGCGCTGCCTGTAACGGCGATTTTAGGGCTGGTATTTAAGATAGACTTCCTGATAGTCTATACGGTGATGCTGCTTTGTGAGGATATACCCAAAAACATAATGTGCATACAAAGATTTAGAAGCATGAAATGGATACAGCCCGTCGTGGCTGTCGAGAATATGGAGGAATCATGATGAACGTAAAGCTTTCAAAAGAAGTCAGCGAGGCGATTTCGGAGGGAAAACCCGTTGTTGCGCTCGAGAGCACGATAATTTCGCACGGAATGCCGTATCCGAAGAACGTAGTCACGGCGCTTGAATGTGAGGAAACGGCGAGAAATAACGGGGCAGTTCCCGCGACATGCGCGATAATAGGCGGCGAGCTCTGCGCAGGTCTCACACGGGATGAGATAGAGTATCTTGGAAAGGCGGGGACGCGCGTCACTAAGGTGTCGCGGCGGGATATTCCCATAATTGCGGCGCGAAAGCTTGACGGTGCGACCACTGTAGCGGGCACCATGACAATCGCGGCGGCGGCCGGCATAAGCGTGTTTGCGACGGGCGGCATAGGCGGCGTACATCGCGGAGCCGAAAAAACAATGGATATATCGGCAGACCTTGAGGAGCTTGCGCGCACGAATGTGGCCGTCGTATGCTCCGGCGCAAAAAGTATACTCGATATAGGCCTAACACTTGAGTATCTTGAGACTAAGGGCGTTCCGGTAATATCGTACGGAACGGAAGAATTCCCCGCGTTTTACACAAGAAGCAGCGGGTTCATGGCGCCTTATATGTCGTCGAGCGCCGAGGAAATCGCCCGCATAATTGCCGCTCGCAGCAGAATAGGTCTTGACGGCGGCATGGTTATAGGAAACCCTGTTCCCGAAGAATATGAGATGGACGGCGAGACGATAGATCGCGCGATAAACGAAGCGCTGCGCGAAGCAGATGCGAGCGGAATAAACGGCAAAGCGATAACGCCGTTCCTGCTTGACAGGATACAGCGGCTGACGGGCGGCGAAAGCTTGGAAACAAACATACGGCTTGTGAAAAATAATGTCGAGCTTGCGGCGAAAATAGCAGTCAGCCTTGCGTCGGCGTGCTGAGCGTCAAAAATCGCAAGTTCACAAACTTTTCACGCGGTAAACATAAAAAAAACGCGGCCGCGTTTGAACGGCGCAGCTTTTTATGATACTATAGCATAATAAACACAGTAAGAATGCGCAGGAGGATGTGCTTTGAAAAAATTTGGCGGAACGATAATTTTCATAGTAATGCTCGCCGTTATAATTCTGATATTCTCGAGCAGTCTGGGGTTATTATCCAAGCAGCCCGAAGAAATACGCTACAAGGAGTTTCTGGAGCTTGTTCGGGACGATAAAGTCGCGGCGCTTCAGCTTCAAAAGGATACGGTATACGGAATATATAAAAATTCGGAATACAGCACAGATAAGGACTTTTTCAAAAAGGGAAAGTGTGACTTTTTTACGGTCGTGCCGTCGGTAGAGCAGTTTTCGACCGATATGGCCGTGCTGACCGCAAAGCTTAAGGGGATTGATACGGACAAGGTAACGACAGCCGACTATCCGTTTGAATATCGCGTCATGGTCGTGAGCGATGTGTCGTTTTTTACCATACTGACATATTCGCTGCCGATGATACTTCTCGTTGTGCTATTCATAGTCATGATAAGGGCGCAGGGCGGCGGCAAGCAAATGACGAACTTCTCGAAGAGCCGCGCCAAGGTGACGATGGGCAACCCGGATAAGATAACGTTCGCAAACGTTGCGGGCGCCGAGGAGGAGAAGCAGGAGCTGCAGGAGGTTGTAGAGTTTCTCCGAGCCCCAAAGCGCTTCATAAAGATGGGAGCAAGGATACCGAAGGGCGTGCTGCTCGTCGGCCCTCCCGGCACGGGTAAAACGCTTCTTGCGAAAGCCGCTGCAGGCGAAGCCAACGTGCCTTTCTTTTCGATATCGGGTTCCGATTTTGTGGAAATGTTTGTTGGCGTGGGCGCGAGCCGCGTGAGAGATTTATTTGCGACGGCGAAAAAATGTGCTCCTGCGATAGTGTTTATAGACGAAATTGACGCCGTGGGACGCCAACGCGGAACCGGTCTTGGCGGCGGCCATGATGAGCGCGAGCAGACGCTTAACCAACTGCTCGTTGAAATGGACGGATTCGTTGCGAACGAGGGCATAATAGTCATAGCCGCGACGAACAGGGCGGACATACTCGATCCTGCGCTCTTAAGGCCGGGCAGATTTGACAGGCAGATAGTCGTCAACTATCCCGACGTTGAAGGCAGGGAGGCCATACTCAAGGTGCATGCCAAGGGCAAACCGTTTGCTGACGATGTCGATTTAAGCGTTCTTGCAAAGCGTACGCCCGGTTTCACCGGCGCCGATCTCGAAAACGTGCTTAATGAGGCCGCTATACTTGCGGCGCGCTTCAGCAAGGATAAAATAACGATGGATGAGCTCGAGGAGGCTATAACACGCGTCATGATGGGGCCCGAGAAAAAGAGCCGTATAATAACCGAAGAGGATAAGCGCATAACGGCGTATCACGAGTCGGGACACGCAATAGTATCGTTGAAGCTCAAGGGCTGCGACCCCGTTCATGAGGTTACGATAATACCTCGCGGCATGGCGAACGGCTACACAATGACGCTGCCCGACAGGGAAAGCAACCATCTTACAAAGTGTAAGCTGCTCGACGAGATAGCGATGCTGCTTGGCGGAAGGGCGGCGGAGGAGATAGCGCTGCCCGATATAAGCGCGGGCGCATATAACGATTTGCAGCGCGCGAGCACACTTGCAAGGCGTATGGTTGTGGAATTCGGTATGAGTGAAGAGATAGGGCCCGTGTTCCTCGGCGGCCAAACGGAGGTCTTTATAGGCAAGGAGCTCGGACATACAAACAACTGCTCTGAAAATATGTCGGCAAAAATTGATGCGGCGATATACCGCATAATCGAAGAGCAGTATAATCGGGCAAAGGATATAATTTCTTCCGATATGGAGGCGCTCGAAAGGGTTTCGAACAAGCTCATTGAGTATGAGCGCATGACGGGCGACGAATTCAGAAAGATATACGAGGGAGAAGAGCTTGAGCTTGTTCCGTATCGCGAGAAGATGGAAAAACGCGAGCAGGAGCGCAAGGAGCGCGAAGAAAGCTCGAAGAAGGAGAACGAGCCGAAGCAAAGACGCGATGCGGATGACCTTGAAGCGCTGGTGCGTCTGAGGGAAGCCGACGGCGGCATTCCGAAGGACGGCGGAAGCTCCGGCCAATAACAAAACGCAAAATGCCGTACGCCGTGATGGTGTACGGCATTTTCAAAGGAGAATACTATGAAAGCCGATCTGCATACACATTCCTATATGTCCGACGGGACGCTTTCGCCGCGCGAGGTTGTTCGAGCGGCGCACGATGCGGGCGTTGAGCTTCTGGCGCTGACGGACCATGACTCGTTCGCGGGCTGCCTCGAAGCGGCGGATGAGGGAAAAAAGCTTGGGGTGACCGTGATAAGCGGCATAGAGATAGACACATGGAACGGCGAGGAAGAGATTCACATGCTCGGGCTCGATTTTGATATGGAGAACGCAGAGCTTTGCGAGGCGCTGCGGCGGCAGATGGAGAAACGAGCGGAGCGAACTGCGGCGATAATTAAAAAGCTGCGCGCCCTCGGGTACGATGTTTCGCAAAGCGAACTGTCCTGCAGGGGAACGATGACGCGCCTGACGATAGCAAACCTGCTTGTAAAAAACGGCTTTGCGACCGACAGAAGCGATGCGTTCAAGCGTCTCATCGGCGCAGGGAAACCCGCGTATGCCGATTTCGAACGGATAGACTCGGAAGAGGCAATACGCCTTATAAACGGCGCGGGCGGAATCTCGGTCATTGCGCACCCTTGCAAGATGCACGGCAATCCTCATGCGGCAATAGCAAAGCTCGCGGATGCGGGGCTATGGGGCGTAGAGGCATTCTATCCGTCGTCAACGCAGGGCCAGAAAGAGCTTTTTATATCGATTGCTGCGCAAAACGGGCTGAGAGCGACATGCGGCAGCGATTTCCACGGCGCAAACAGGCCGAATGTGACGGTCGGCATGAGCTGCGAGCCGTCAAAGCTGCTCGACAAAACAGCATCGGAGATAATGCGACGCCGCGAACACAAGATGTTGACCAAATGAGCAAATTTGTTATATCTAAGGAGGTATATCATGAAAAATAAACTTATCGCGCTCGTCTGCATTATGGCAGCGCTGATGATATGTGCGTGCGGACTGCAAAACGGCGGCAATCCTGACGGCGTAAACGCGACGCCCGGCGCGCAGACACCGCAGAACGATGCACAAGCCGAAGATAAGATGCGCGACACGGTGCAAGGCTATGAATTTATCACACTCGAAGGCATAATGAGCGGACGCAAACTTGGCGAGTTCAAAACAAAGGATAAGACGTCCGAATGGAACGATGCCGAGGCGACGAAGAAGGACGTATCTGAAATAGACGGCATATACGAGATAAAAAGCGGCGGCGTTTATGTGCTGAGCGGCAAAAACGAAAATGCGAGCATACTTATAGATTGCGCGGCCGACGATACGGTGAGGCTGGTGCTCAACGGCGTGAACCTCTCATGCGGAAACGGCTCTGCAATATATGCGCGCGAGTGTAAAAAGCTCATAATCACGCTTGCCGACGGCACGGAGAACTTTATATCCGACGGTGAAAGGAACGAGCTTTACGCCGGCGATGCGAATGAGCCCGATGCAGCGGTGTTCAGCCAAGGCGACCTTTCGATAAACGGCAGCGGAAAGCTTACCGTGACAGGCAAGTTCAACAACGGCATAGTCTCGAAGGATAAGCTGAAAATCTTTGACGGCGCTGTCATCATCAGCTCCGTTGACGACGGAATTATAGGACGCGACGCGGTTCTGATAGGCGGCGGCAGAATAAGCGTAGACGCTGCGGGCAAGGGCATAAAATCGACGAATGACAAGAGCGCTGAAAAGGGCTATGTCTACATATGCGGCGGCGAGGTGAGCATAACGTCGGGCGGCGGCGGAATAGCGGCCAAGACGATTGCTTACATCGAGAATGGCGATATAACGCTTAGCTGCGGCGGCGGAAGCGGTGCGGTGACGTTCGGCGGCCGCGGACAGGCGCGTGGAGATAAGATCGGCAAGGGAATAAGTGCCGAAGCGGATGTAATAATACTCGGCGGCACGCTAAAAATCGATTCCTCTGATGATTCGATTCACTCAAATTCGAATATCTATGTTGCGGGCGGCAGCTTTGAGATAAGCACGGGCGACGACGCCTTTCACGCAGACGCGCAGATGATTATAAAGGGCGGCGATATAAGCGTGGCAAAGTGCTATGAGGGTATCGAAGGAACGGGAGCGCTTATAAGCGGCGGCGTGATAAAACTGACCGCTCATGACGACGGAATAAACGTTGCAGGCGGCAGCGATAAAAATGATGAGGCGTCGGACGCATGGGGACGTGACGATAAGTTTTCCGCACAGAACAACGCCATTGTACATATAGACGGCGGAAAGATAGACATCAACGCGAAAGGCGACGGTATTGATTCCAACGGATATATATGGATAACCGGCGGAGAACTCGTTATTGACGGCGGAATCAACGACCCTGATGTGCCGCTCGACACTAACGGCGCGTGTCTGATTGACGGCGGCAGGGTGGTAGCGATAGGCGGATGTTCAATGCTTGAGACGCCTGCCAATGCGTCAAAACAGCATTCAATTTGCCTGACGCTTGGAAAGAGCTTCAGCTCGGGAGCAGAAATTGAGCTAATAGACAGCGACGGGAAAGCCGTGCTGTCTTATGAAGCGAAAGACGCGTTTAATTCGATGACAATATCGGCCGCCGGGCTTGAAACGGGTAAAACGTATTCGATAAAAATCGATGGCGAACAGGTTACGGAGATTAGTCTCGACAATACTGTTTCGGATAACGTGACGCGCGAAGGCGGATTCGGGACGCCCGGCAGACAAGGCGGACATGGCGGAATGCCCGAGCATCCCGAAGGAATGCCGAATCCAAGCGAGATGCCCGAACCCCCGGGAGGGAAAAACTGACGCACGGCGATAAAGCAAATGAGGAAGGGGACAATGATCATTTCTGCGATCGCCGCGTTGATTGCAGCATCGGCTGTGTTCGTTTGTTGGCAGGCCAACGATTTGACGGTAACATCCATTGAATATGCGAGTCAAGACGTACCTGACGGCTTCGACGGCTTCAGGATAGTGCATATATCCGATTTGCACAACAAGCGCTTCGGCAAGGGGCAGTCAAGGCTGCTTGACGCCGTATGCGACTTGCGGCCGGATATTATCGTGATCACGGGCGACCTTATTGATGCCAGACACACGAATATTGAAAAGGCGATGGAGTTCGTGCGCGGAGCGGTGAAGCTTGCGCCGGTGTACTATGTCAGCGGCAACCACGAGATGAGCGTACCGGATAAATACGAAGCGCTGAGCGCGCAAATGCTCGATATTGGCGTGACGATGCTCGAGAATGCAGTGACAACAATCGAACGCAACGGCGACACGACAGATCTTATAGGTATTTCGGATCCGCGAGGCGAGACTCAGACGGCTGACTATCATTCGGGATTGGCCGAATTTCATATAAAACGTGCGATAGGCGATGGGTCGAGCAATTTTAAGATGCTGCTTGCGCATCGTCCCGAGCTGATAGACTCGTATGCGAGGTTCGGCATAAATGTGGTGTTCAGCGGCCACGCGCATGGCGGACAATTCAGACTGCCGTGGATAGGCGGATTGTTTGCGCCGAACCAGGGCTTTTTCCCAAAGTATACGGCGGGGGCGTATCAGGTGAACGGCACGACTCTTGTTGTGAGCCGCGGGCTTGGAAACAGCGTATGCCCAATAAGGCTGTTTAACAGGCCGAACATCGTTTGCGTCGAGCTTAAATGCGTTTCGCAAACAAAAAATAATTAAAGTTTAAGTATATTGTAACAATTCTGTGATATATAGGCGTGAAACGGGTGCTATACTAAAGCTGCAAGTGAAAAGCAGTGGTTATCCCCCCTTTCAACCGATACTGCTAAAAAGAAGGGCTGCTTCGAGAGAAGCGGTCCTTTTTGTTTTTTTGTTGCGCAAAACCCGCCGAGGATATCCTCGGCGGGTTTTGCGCGTGCATCGTGTCGGTGCATTATGCTTTGCCGCGCTTGCCCTTGAACAGCTTATTCATTATGAATATCATAAGGGATATCGCGCCTATGACTACGAATACTCCCATCATGCCTTTACCCGTCATTATGAGCGAATCCTGAAGCGTGTCAGGTTTCCATTCGAGTTCTATCGATGCGGTCGCACTTGTCTCATCCGCAGGTGCGGTGAGCTCTTCGCTTTCATTGAGCGACAATCTGTCTAAAATGTTCATGTTCCGCCTCCTCAGCCAATCATGGATTCCACGAGCGATATAAGCAACCCGCCTGCGATGACGGAAGCGATCTGGCCGCTGACATTCGCGCCTGCCGCATGCATGAGCAGGAAATTATTCGGATCCTCTTTAAGTCCAATCTTATGCACTACGCGCGACGACATCGGGAATGCGGATATGCCCGCAGCGCCAATCATGGGATTAACCTTTGTTTTAGCGAAAATATTTATAAGCTTGGCGAAAAGCACGCCGCCCGCCGTGTCGAAGACGAACGCGACGAGGCCGAGCGCGATTATTGCGAGCGTTTCGATGCGCACAAACATCTCCGCCTGCATCTTGAAAGCGACCGATATTCCGAGCATGAGCGTGACAAGGTTCGCAAGCTGGTTCTGTGCGCTTTCGCTGAGCGATTTCAGAACGCCGCATTCCCTTATGAGGTTGCCGAACATGAGGAAGCCTATCAATTCGGCGGACTTAGGGGCGACCACTCCCGCGAGTATGGTTACGATTATCGGGAAAAGTATGCGCGTTGTTGACGAGACGGCGCTCGGCTTATACGGCATACGGATAAGCCGCTCTTTTTTAGTCGTAAGCATGCGTATAACGGGCGGCTGTATTATCGGGACAAGCGCCATGTACGAATAGGCCGCGACCATTATTGCGCCGCTGTAATTCGACTTTAGATAATTTGCGGCGTATATCGACGTTGGGCCGTCGGCGGCGCCTATGATGGCGATAGAGGCTGCATCGTTAATCTCGAAGCCGATAAGCCGCGCCATTATCAGCGTAAAGAATATGCCGAACTGTGCCGCAGCGCCGAAAAGGAGCATTTTCGGATTAGAGAGCAGCGGACCGAAGTCAATCATTGCGCCTATCCCTATGAAAAGAAGCAGCGGAAACAGTTCATTTGCTATGCCTGCGTTAAAAAGCGTTTCGATGGCTTCAGTGTTAACGAAAGGCAGGTTCACGAGTATCGCGCCGAACCCCATGGGGAGAAGCAGAGCGGGTTCCATCTCTTTCTTAATGGCAAGATAAATGAGCGTTGCGCCGACAAGTATCATAAGCCCCTGCTGCCATGTAAAGTTCGTGACATTTGAAAAGAGCCCGAGAAAATCTTGCAAATAAATCACCTCTTATTCAGTGTATTTTTGATGGCGGCGAGAAAGTATACATTACAAAAAAAGACTTTTTGCGATGCATAAACAAAGCAAAAGTCTTACCGCAGAACCGCAAGCGTTTCCTGGGCATACAGCGGGCTTGCGCCGTCATGACGCTGTATGCCGCACGCCGTTCACGCGGCATGCCTGTTACTCCCTCTCACGCTAAAGAGTATATAGTCAAAATTCATTCAGGTCAACAGAAAAATCAATTTATGATGTTGCGGATCTGCGGAGGCGTTGACGAAAAAGCACGGATTTTTGCCGTCATTATAGGGTGACGGAGCAAATATAGATAAACATATAAACGTAAATGGTTTGCACGAATCGGAGTCTTAATATGCGCAACAAGCATAATTCCCTTACAAAGCGCTGGCTCATGCTGTCGGCATCGAATATGGGGCTGCAGCTGATGGGCTTTGCGTACAGAATAGCGCTCGGCCGGCTTGCAGGGGCGGAAGGCATGGGTGTGAGCGCGCTCGCGATGCAGGTATATTCGGTGCTGTATTCGGTCTGCGTTTCCGGCATATCCGTCGCCGTGACAGGTATGAGCGCTCGCGTGTATGTGAAGCGCGGCGTAGCGGGCGTAGATTCGGTGGTAAGGTTTGCGCTGTGCGTGCTGATGTCGCTGCTGCTGCCGCTTGCGCTTGGGGTGCTTGCGCTGCGCGAGCAGATTGCCGCCGACGTGCTTTGCGACATGAGAACGGCCGACGCTCTTTGGCTGATACCTATATGCATATTGCTTACGGGTGTTGAAAACGTGATGAAATCGGCGCTTTTCGGCATGAACAGGGTGAAAATCGCGTCACTGTCCGAGTTTATAGAGCAAACGATAAGATACTCGCTCGTGATACTTCTGCTTTTAAGCTTTGGAATTGGAGAGCATAGGCTGTCGGCATTTTTGATAATGCTCGGGATGACGCTCAGTGAAATATTCAGCGTTTCGTTTTTGACTGTGTCGTACATGAAGGCACTGAGAACGGAAAAAAGCCGTCTTTGTTCGCAAAAGGTCTTTTCAAGGAAGCGTTTTATGGCGATAGCCGCTCCGTCCGTGGCAACGTCAGCTTCTGCGACGCTTCTGTCGTCGGCGTCAACGGTAGTATTTCCGGCAAGGCTTAAAAAAGCGGGATTTTCCGCTGAAAGCGCCGTAGGAATGTTAGGGAGGATATCGGGCATGGCCGAGCCGCTTATGTGTTTGCCCGCGGCGTTCGTGGGTGCGCTTTGCGCGGTGCTTATGCCCGAAATATCGGCAAGCCATGAAAACGGCGATATACGGTGCATAAGGAATCGCGTCCGCAAAGCTTTTTTGACTGCCGGGGCCTTCGGGCTGCTGACGGCGGCGGTGATACCGTTCGCGCCGAGGCTTTGCGAGATACTGTTTTCAGAAACACTGACGCCGAAGCTTGCGGCACTGATAGGCATAAAAACGATAGTAGGGTATTTTCTTGCCGTAACTGTAAGCGTTATGAACGGCATATATGAGCATAAGCGCGTGCTTCTTAATGCCGTTTGCGGGGAAGCGATTCAATTCTTGCTGATATGGGCGCTGACTGCAATGCCGGCGCTCAACGTCTACGGTTACATGCTTGGTATGATAATAGGCGATGGGCTGCGGCTTGCCATGAATGCGGCCATAATTATGAGAAGGACGCTTAAAAAGCGCCCGAGTGTTTGATATGCGGGCGCTTTTCGGTGAATTTGCTTATGCCGCGGATTATTTTAACGAATCGACTGTACGGATTGCCGTGTCGACGACGTTTTGAACGGTGAACCCGAAAAGCTCGAACAGCTTGCCTGCCGGAGCCGAAGCGCCGAACGTGTCGAGCGAAACGTTTGCGCCGTCAAGGCCCGTATACTTTTGCCAGCCGAAGCTTGAAGCGGCTTCAATCGAAACGCGCGCTCTGACCGCCTTGGGCAGTACGCTTTCCTTGTATTCATCGCTCTGGGCATCGAAAAGCTCCGTGCAGGGCATGCTTACGACCTGCGTGCGGATGCCTTTTTCTTCAAGCACCGGCGCGGCTTTAAGGGCCAGCTCGACCTCGGAGCCGGAAGCTATGAGTATCACATCGGGAGCGCCGTCCGCAGCCTTTATAACATATCCGCCGCGCATTGCCTCAAAGCTTGTCGCCTCAAGTGTCGGAAGTCCCTGCCTCGAGAGCGCGAGAACAGTCGGGCAGTCGGCGTTGAGCGCGCTCATATATGCGGCGGAGGTCTCCTTGCCATCGGCCGGCCTGAATACGCGCGTATTGGGCGTTGCGCGAAGTGAAGCAAGCTGCTCTATGGGCTGATGCGTCGGGCCGTCTTCACCTACGCCTATGCTGTCGTGCGTGAGGACGTATATGACGGGCAGCTTCATCAGGGCGCTCAGACGCAGGGCAGGCTTAAGATAGTCAGCGAACACGAGGAACGTTGCGCAGTATGCATGGAGTCCGCCGTATAGCATGATGCCGTTGCATATGGCCGCCATTGCAAACTCGCGTATGCCGAAATGGATGTTGCGGTTTTTGGGCGAATCGGGGCTGTAATAGCCTTCGCCCTTTATTTCGGTCACGTTCGACGGCGCAAGATCGGCAGAGCCGCCGAACATGTTGGGGATATGCCTCGCGAGCAGGTTGAGTATCTTGCCCGAGGCGGCCCGCGTAGCGACTTTTTCATCGAACTCCGCAAATTCCCTGTCATTTATGAGCGACTCGACGTCGACGGGCGCGTGGTATTCTTCCCATTCCTTGTAAAGCGCCGGGAAGGCCGTCTTATAGGCCTTCATGAGCTGTGCATGCGCTGACTGCGGCTCGGCGCATTTTTCGGCGAGACGTGAGAAATTAGCGTATACTTGCGCGGGGACGGTGAAGGGCTCGTCGTAATCAAAGCCGAGCTTTTGCTTCATGAGCCTTATATTCTCTTCGCCGAGCGGCGAGCCGTGGGCGCTGTTCATACCCTCCTTTGGCGAACCGTATGCTATCTTGGTGTCAACAATTATGAGCGTGGGCTTATCCTGACGCTTTGCAAGATGCAGAGCGTTTTCGATGGAATCGAGGTCGTTTCCGTCGTCTACCGTTATGACCTGCCAGCCGTAGGCGCCGAAGCGTGCCGCTACGTTTTCGCTGAATGCAAGGTCGGTGCTGCCTTCAATGGTTATACGGTTGCGGTCGTATACGGCGATAAGCTTATTAAGCTTGAGCGTGCCGGCGAGAGATGCGGCTTCGCCCGAAACGCCTTCCTCCATGCAGCCGTCGCCTGTGAGGACATATGTATAATTATCGACGACATTAAAGCCGGCGCGGTTGAATTTCGCCGCAAGGTGCGATTCGGCAATAGCCATACCCACAGCCATTGCGAAGCCTTGACCGAGCGGGCCTGTTGTTGCTTCGACGCCGCATGTATGGCCGAATTCGGGATGGCCGGGCGTCTTGCTGCCGAGCTGACGGAACTGCTTTATGTCGTCCATCGATACGTCGTAGCCATAGAGGTGGAGAAGCGAGTATTCGAGCATAGAGGCATGTCCTGCGGAAAGAATGAACCTGTCCCTTCCGCGCCATGACGGATCCTTAGGATTATGATTCATGTTTTTCCATATTGCGTACGCAATGGGTGCGGCGCCGATGGGCATACCCGGATGGCCGCTGTTTGCCTTTTGTATCGCTTCCGCGGACAAAATCCTTATAGTGTCTATCGACAGCTTATCTATCGTGTTCATATTTCCTCCGAAGAATGGTGTAAGCTAATGTTAGCATAGCACAATCGCCCGTATTTAACCACAACTTTGCTTATATATACCGATATAAATTTACGCCTGCCGCATATGGCCGTGAGCGAGCGCCATGAAGTGACAAGGAATGCTGAATTATGAAGATTATATTCTTTTCTATGTATTGACAATGCCATATATGGGGAATAAGATAACCTTAGCAACGATAAATCGTTGTATTTCTCATGAAAATGAGAAAAATGAAATTATTTTCTTCGGAGGTATCTCATGAACGCTTATATTCAAGAAGTGTTGGAAAAGGTAAAGAAGCGCGACGCTAATGAACCCGAATTCCTTCAGACGGTTGAAGAAGTTTTTTCTTCCCTCGAGGTCGTTGTTGATCGCCATCCCGAGTATCAGAACATGGCCCTTTTGGAGCGCATGGTCGAGCCTGAAAGGACGATCGAGTTCCGTGTAACATGGGTAGACGACAATGGTCAGCCGCATGTAAACCGTGGTTTCCGCGTACAGTTCAACAGCGCTATCGGGCCGTACAAGGGCGGTCTCCGCTTCCAGCCTAACGTAAACCTCAGCGTTATGAAGTTCCTCGGCTTCGAGCAGACATTCAAAAACAGCCTTACATCGCTCCCCATCGGCGGCGGCAAGGGCGGCGCGGACTTTGATCCCAAGGGCAAGAGCGATGCAGAAATCATGCGTTTCTGCCAGGCCTTCATGACAGAGCTCCAGCGTCATATCGGTCCGTCTATCGACGTTCCGGCAGGCGACATGGGCGTAGGCGCAAGAGAGATAGGCTATCTCTTCGGCCAGTATAAGCGCATTCGCGGCGCCTATGAGAACGGCGTTCTCACGGGCAAGGGCCTTTCTTACGGCGGCAGCCTTATCCGTCCGGAAGCAACGGGCTACGGCGCTGTTTATTATCTGTGCGAAGTTCTCAAGCATGAGAACGACACCATTGAGGGCAAGACCGTTGCCGTATCAGGCTTCGGTAATGTTGCTTGGGGCGTAACAAAGAAGGTTGCCGAGCTCGGCGGTAAGGTAGTCACCCTCTCCGGCCCTGACGGCTACATCTATGATCCCGATGGCGTTGTAACGGAAGAGAAGATTAACTATATGCTCGAGATGAACGCAAGCCGCCGCAACCGTGTACAGGATTATGCGGACAAGTTCGGCGTAGAATTCTTCCCGGGCGAGAAGCCGTTTGGCCGCAAGGTTGATATCGTTATGCCGTGCGCAATGCAGAACGACGTACTCATGGAGTCCGCAGAGAAGATCGTCGCAAACGGCATCAAGTACTACATCGAGGTTGCCAACATGCCGACATCGAACGATGCCCTCAAGTTCCTCATGAGCAAGGGTCTCGTTGTTGCTCCGTCCAAGGCTGTTAACGCCGGCGGCGTTGCAACGTCCGCACTCGAGATGAGCCAGAACGCAGAGCGTCTGAGCTGGAGCGAGGAAGAGGTTGACGCAAAGCTCAAGAACATCATGGTAAACATCCACAAGATGAGCGCCGATGCTGCGGAAGAATACGGCCTCGGCTACAACCTCGTAGCAGGCGGCAATATCGCAGGCTTCAAGAAGGTTGCTGACGCTATGATAGCTCAGGGCTTGGTCTGATAACAGGAAAGCTTAATAGCGTAGAATAACATGGCGGCCGGCGCAGTAATGCGTCGGCCGTTTTTCGTGCAATAAACAGGCACAACGAAATGCGTTTCAATAACAGAAGCGGAGCGTTTTGAACATCAAAAAGCCAAGGCACTAAAGGCAGCGCTTTAAGGTCTTGGCTTCAAAAATACTGCGGATTACAGCGCGATTCTGATTATGCGTATTCCGTCGCTTGCTGCGGCAAGCGTGTAGATGCATACGTTTTCGGCGTCAACAATCTGCGACTCGGAGAAAGCCGCCACGCCGTCCATATCGGCAAGAAGCTTATACGAGAATTTGCCCGTCAGCAGAGCTCCGCCTGACGAATAACGGGCTATGTAGCGGTAAAAATCGGGGTTCGGATCGCTTCCGCCCGTATACATTATGTAGAGGTTGCCGCTGCCGTCGCCGAAAAGAACCTTGTAATTGCTTGGTGCGATTATTGCCTTGTCGTCAATCGTCCACGACCTGCCGGATTTGTCGGAAACGTTAAGGTGAAATGCGCCGTCGCTTTGCGTGGTTTTGACAATAAAGTCGTATGCGGCTGCCGTAGTGTAATCGCTTATTTCGGCGCGAACCGAATCCCGCGTATCGTCGGTGTACGGCAGGCTGCGCGTTTCGCCGTTTTCAAATACGATAAAAGCCTTTGCGAGCTTATCATCGGCGACGAATATGCTGTCATTTCCGTTTGCGTAAAGAAGCTCGATGGCATTAGTGGTTATGAAGCCGTTTGCGTTCTGTTTGTCAATTGCGTCGACTTCTGCCTTGACCGCCTCATATGTCGATGCGTCGAGCGCAAGCGTTGCGAGCGTTTCGGCTTTTCCGAATGCTACGTCGGCGTTTTCGGCGGAAGAATCGTACTCCGTCATATTTTTGCCCGGAGTGTCGTCGTTGTTTTGCGTCGCGCTTTCGCAACCGTATACGAAAATGAGCATAGATGCGATGAGCAGCGCCGTGATGATAGATAATGTTCGTTTCATTTTTTATTTTCCTCCGTATTTTATTTTAATTCCAAGGCGTTTTGGCCGTGAAACCGTAGATGCAAGCAGACACAAAATCAATACGTCTATTTGATGATAACACAAAAAAGTCAATAGCTCAAGCAATATAAAAATATCCAACTTTACTTGTAACTAATATGTAAACATTATGGAACCTGATAGGCTTTATACACGTTAAATGTTATAATGAAAAATAATGGCTGTTGTCAAAATAACTCCGCGAGGGGGAAGAATCGGGGGTGATGCATCGATGGAGGCCATTAGAAAAAGCGACGCTGTACCTGCTATAGACATACGAAATGTTACAAAAGTATATAAAGTCGGAAGCGTGGAGGTGAACGCCCTGCGCGGCGTAAGCCTTAAAATAGAGCAGGGCGAGATTTGCTGCATAGTAGGGCGCTCCGGCTCGGGCAAATCGACGCTTTTGAATGTCATGGCAGGGCTTGAGCCGGTAACGAGCGGCGAAATAGTTATTGCCAACAAACATATGGAGCGTATGACGCAGAGCGAGCTTATCGTGTTTCGGCAGAAGCACGTCGGGTTCATATTCCAGTCGTTCAATCTGCTGCCATACTATACTGCCGTTGAAAATGTGGCTTTTCCACTGTCGTTTAGGGGCGTTCTGCCGAACAAGCGCAATAAGCTTGCGCGCGAAATGCTCAAGGAGGTGGGACTTGAGTCGCACATGAACCATAAACCGACGCAGATGAGCGGAGGACAGCAGCAGCGCGTGGGTATAGCCAGGGCGCTTGTGACGAATCCCGATATTGTATTTGCGGACGAGCCGACGGGCAACCTTGACTCAAGCACTTCGGATGAGGTAATGCATATGATAGTCGATACGCTGCGCAAGCATAACAGGACACTCGTAATGGTAACGCATGATCCGAATATGGCGGAGTATGCCGATAGGGTGATACATTTGCTTGACGGACGGATTGTTAAAATCGAAAACAAACAGTAAAGCTTTAGGGGGAATAAACGTATGAAAAGTTTTTTCAGACGCATGACGACGATGGCGCTTGCGCTTGCAATGTGTCTTTTGCTTCTGCCTGCCATGGGCGAGGCCGTAACAGTCGATAAGATCGACGTAGCTGCCGACGGGATATTCAAGGAGGTCGGAGGTTCCGTCGAAATGCAGCTTTATATAACAAACAAAGGCGATACGCCCGTGACTCTTGCGCATATAGTTCCCGCAAGCACCTGCAACGTGCTTGCCAAGGTCGATTCGGTGAACGGCAACACGACCATTGAACCTAACAAGACTTCGTGGATACTTGTTACGGCCTCGGTAATCGGCAGCGCAATGCAGGGCACGTATTCCGAAACGCTTCAGCTCTTTTTCGAAGAGGCGTCGATGCCCAAAAGCGTTAAAGTATCGATTCAAAAGACAAGCGAGCCTGTCGTTGATCCGTCTGACCCCGATACCGAGTCGCAGATAATGATAAGCCCGGTCGACACGTCCGGCAAACCCGTTCCCGCTCCCGAGGGAGATGCGGGCAAGCGGATTAACATACGCCTTCCGCTTATGTGCCGCAAGGGGCTTGCCTATGACATAAAAGTTACGCCCGTCATCTCGACAAGCCTTGAATCGTTCCCGTTTGTGATAGAAGAGATCGACTACACCCAGAGCTGCTACGGCACGCTGTATCCGAACTATATTGTTGAATTTGTTTATAACCTCAAGCTCAGCAAGGAGGCGACCAACGGCGTAAAACAGGTCGATTTCAAGGTTTCATACAGAGACGGAACTAACGCCATAAAAGAATGCACCGTAAGCGTATTTGTGACGGTCAAGAACGGCATGGCGGGTACGGCGACAGATCCCGATGCGCTCGTATCGATGCCAAAGCTTATAATCGAATCGTTCGCAACGAGTGTAGACAGGATATATGCGGGCGACGAGTTTGACATAACGCTTAACCTGAAGAATACGTCTTCCGAGGAAGCAATACAGAATCTCCAGCTTAGGATAACCGACCCGAATAACGTCGTTCTTCCTGCAAACTCCGGCTCGAACACGATATATATCGATAAGATAGCAAAGGGCGAAACAAAGACGGTCACAATGACGCTCCAGACGCCGTCCGATGCGGAAGCCAGGACGTATACGATGAACGTTGAGTTCAGCTATGAAGGCTCGTCGAGCAAACATACATACACGCCGAGCGAAACGCTGACGCTATCCGTATCGCAGCACATAAGGACTAAGCTCGATACTCTTACGATATATGACGATGCATGGGTAGGCCAGGGCGTGTCGATGTCATTTGCTCTCTATAATCTTGGAAGGTCGTCTATATATAACTGCATGGTCACCGTCGAGGGCGAGGGCCTTGCTATGGAGGAAAACTACTTTGGCGGAAACATACCGGGCGGCTCCGAGATGCGGGCGGATTTTGTCGTCATTCCGAGCATCGGCGGAGATATAGCGGGCAAGGTTATAATTACATACGAGGATGTTTTCGGCGAAACCATAACCGAAGAACTTCCGTTCAACCTGTTTGTAAACGAGGAACAGCCGTACGATCCGACGTTTGACCCGATTGTGCCCGATATACCTGAAGATACAGGCGGAGCTTTTCCGTGGTGGGCATGGGTTATAATTGGCGCCGCATTTATCGGCGCGGCGTCCGTGCTTATTGTCGTACTCCGCAAGCGTCGTGAAAGGCGATTGGAGGATGTATGAGATTCTTTGACATGCTGCGTACTGCGCTGCTGAATCTATGGCGCAGAAAGCTCCGTGCGTTCTTGACCGTACTCGGCATGGTTATAGGTACAACGTCGATAGTTGTAATGGTTTCACTCGGAGTAGGCATAAGGCAGGCTACCATAGACTCGTATGCGAGCATAGGGAGCCTTACGAACATAACCGTCATGTCCTACAAATGGACGGAGTCGCCGGACGGTATGGGCGGCACATCGACAGAGGTAAGGCTCGATAAAAAGAGCGTTGAGGCGTTCAAGCAGCTTCCGGGAGTTGTCGCAGTGATGCCGCGAATCGAGGCATGGGGCATACTCAAATGCGGGAAATACTATGCGGATATATCGATACTCGGCATAGACTCCGACGTTGCCGATAAGTTCGGCATAACGCTCAGCGAGGGTGAGTACCCGCAGTATAAGGGAGGCACGACGTATGAGCTTGTGCTCGGCAGCCAGACGCTCAGCAACTTTTATGACCCTAAAACGTGGAAACCGGCCGTCGACAGAGACGGGAATCCAAAGGTGACGAAGGACACGCGCATACAGCTTACGTTTGATTATAACAATATGTATGGTGAAGGCGGCTACGGCACTGATGGCGAAGCCGTGCAGAAAGGCAAGCTTTACAGGATAAACCCGGTGGGCATTCTGGATGAAAGCAATAACGACTTCAGCTGGTACTGTCTGATGGACCTTGAGGCGCTTAAAAAGCTCGCCAAGGAAAACAGCACGTTTATATCTATAGATACGAGCAAGTATCAGCAGGTTACGGTAAAATGCGCCGACGCCAAATCCGTTAAGGATGTTAAAGACGCCATTGACGCCATGGGCTACGGCACGAACAGCCTTCAGGATGCGCTCGATGCGGCTGAAAAGAATATGAAGCAGATACAGTATCTGCTTGGCGCGATTGGCGGCGTATCGCTGCTTGTTGCGGCAATAGGCATAATGAATACGATGATGATGAGTATATATGAGCGCACGAAGGAGATAGGCATAATCAAGGTGCTCGGCTGCAGAATGTCGAACATCGCGGGGCTGTTTCTCTCCGAGGCCTCGTTCATTGGCCTTTTCGGGGGCGCGGCGGGCATAGGCTTGAGCTACCTTTTGTCGGGCGTACTGAATAAGTTCATAGGCGATGTCGGTTTTAAGAGTATAATTCCGCCGTATCTTGCGTTCGGCGCGGTTGCGTTCTCGATACTTGTGGCTCTTGCGTCGGGCATTTATCCCGCGCTTAGGGCGATGCGCCTTTCACCGTTGACGGCGATAAGGAACGACTAACTGAATCTGAATCTGTACGGAATCCACCGCAGAGTTTCTCTTCGGTGGATTTTGAATGCCGTAAGGACGGAAAGCGGCTCATGAGAATTACTGCGATTTTTCGCAAAAGCAAAGAATATTTGCAAAAGATATTGCAAAAACAGAAATTGTGAAATAAACTAAATATATCTATACATATACCCGGAGGCAATCCGTGCAAAGCATCAGAATGAGAAAAAAACGGTTTTTGATATTTGCGCTGGCAGTCACCGTCGTCTTGGCGGCGGCGACCTGTTTCGTTGCCGTTAACGCCGTGCGGCAAATGAATAAGCTTGGCGAGATAAACTCCGAGTATGATGCGCTCGAACAGAGATATAACGAAATGCTTCGTGATGAACAGCGCCTTGAATTTATGATAGAATACTCGGGCAGCAAGGAGTATCTTGAGCAGCAGGCGCGTGAGCGTTTTGGCTATGTGCTTCCCGACGACATAATTTTCGACACATCCGGAGAATAATCGTGACGGACAACATAAAGCGTGCCGCCGTGATAGATATCGGCAGCAACTCAATTCGATGCGCCCTATATGCTTTTGACGGCGAGAGCTATTCGTCGTCGCCAAAGAAGCTTATAACGACGCGCCTGGGCGAAGGGCTTATAGAGAGCGGAGTGCTGAATGAACGCGCTATGCGCGACACGCTCGACGCGGCGGCGACGTTTGCCAAGGAGGCAGACGAATGCGGCATACGCGTGTTTGCATATGCGACGAGCGCCGTACGCGACGCTTCAAACGGCGGAGAATTTGTGAAAACGCTTGCTGCTGCAACGGGTGCGTCCGTAGATGTGCTTTCGGGCGAACGTGAGGCGAGGTACGCATACGACGGAGCCGTCGGCGATGCGGGCGGCGGGCTTATAGACATAGGCGGCGGCTCTACGCAGATAACAACGCAAAGCTTCTGCACGAGTGCGCCCATGGGCTGCGTGCGCGCCCGAGACTTGACGAAGGGGGCCGCAAGCCTTTCCGAATTGCGCACGAACATAGAAGACGCCCTCGAATGTATGCTGAAGCTGCCGAAGCTTGATGAAGACCGTTGGACAGGCGTCGGAGGAACGATAACGACGCTTGCGGCGCTTTCGCTCGGCATGGAATCGTATGACCCGGAGCGTATAAAGGATGCTGTGATAACACCGGATTCTCTCGAGGGGCTTATTGAAGAGCTTGACAGGATGGGAGAAAAGCGCAGACATCATCCGCTGCTTGTAAAGCGCCACGACGTAATAATATGCGGCGCGGCGATACTTGCGTATGAAATGCGTGTAATAGGCGCAAAAGAAATCCATGCCGCAGACAGCGACGGCATGGAAGGATATTTTATGCATATAGCCAAATCGATATTGTGAAGCCTCGACTGAAAAAGGGCGATGCGGATGTTCTATACGAAATTGGGCGTTACTTCCAATTTGTATACCATTTATATGCGTTGAGCATGACGTCAGGCTCTCGGAGCGAGGAAACACCCTTGATTTTAGAAGAATAGATTACGCTGCTCTGCCTGAAATAAAGCACTATGAACGGGAGCGAATCGATAAATTCCTCCTGAAACAGAGCCGCCGCATCGCGCGCCGCCGTCTGGTCGGCCGCCTGAGCGAGATCCTTTGCAAGCGCGTCGAGCTTGACGCCGTAGTACTTGCCGTAATTGAGCGCACCGAGCGACGAGACATACTGCGTCAGGTCGAGATCACGCCCGAGATTGAACCCGGCAAGCGCGAGGTCGAAGTCCCCGTCCGCGAGGAGCGATATAAAGTCCTCATCGTCCGCCGCCTCCGTGGCGAACGGCACTTCTTTTATCTCAACCTCTATGCCCATTTCGAGAAGCTGCGCCGCAATCCTCTTTGCCGCATCGGCACGGAGCGTGTTGTCGGCCGACGTGCTTACGAGGAGCTTGAGCTTGAGCTCGGCAGACTGCGCGGCTTTGTTTTCAAGTATGCCGTCGTCGTCTACGTCTTCCCAGCCAAGATGCGACAGCAGCGACAGTGCATACGAACGGTTAAAGTCGTACTTTTTGTATTTGGAATCGTATGCGTAGGAGTCGGGCGCTATCGGTACGTCGCATGCGACGGCTTTATTCATGTAGACGTTTGAAATTATGTCGCTTCTGTCTATCCCGTAGGCGAGCGCCTTGCGGACATCCTGCGAAGCAAGTATGGTCGATGAATGGTTTATAAGAAGCGTTTCCATAGTCTGCGTCATTATATCGATAACGCTTGTTTTGCCTTCGTCGCGATAGCGTCCTGCGTGCAGCACCGATGTGAAAACCATGTTAAGCTGTCCCGCCGCAAAGGAAGCAAGCTCGCTCTCGGTGTTGTCACGCTCCTTTAGCGTTATCCTCTCAAGATACGGCGTCTGTTTCCACCAAAGCTTATTGGCTTCAAGCGTTATAGTGTCTCCGCTTTGTGAGGTTATCGCGTAGGGGCCGGTACCGACGGGCATATCGTCCATGCTGCTTTGCGCGCATATTATCGGGAAAGTTAAAAGCGTAACGGGGCTTATGCCGGCGTGCGTCATCGTCATGCGGACGGTGTATGCGTCTGCTTTTTCGATGCTTTCTATTTTTGATACGTTATAGCTGTAGTACGATCCGCCGTCCATATTTTTGATTATATTGACGGTATAAATTATGTCATCGGCTGTAAGCTCGGAGGCAAGTCTGTGCCATTTGACGCCCCGGCGAATGTTAAAAGTCCACACGCGCCCCGTTTCGTCGCACGACCAGTTTTCCGCGAGCATCGGCGCAAGTATTCCACTTTCGTCAAGATAAACAAGCCCCTCGAATATGAGCGAATACATGTTAAGCATTTCCCTGTTTGAAACGGTGAGCGGGTTGTGAGCTTCGGCGTTGGCGGGTATGGGCATTATGAGTTCGCCGCCGGGTACGGGCTGTATCTGCGGGGTAGGGGTGGGCATAAGGAGCGGCGTTGCCGTCGGCTCGGCGCCCGAACGGTCTGCGGCGCATCCAATGCAGCCGATGAGCGCGGATGCAATGAGCAGCGACGCGATAAGCCTTGCAAATGTATTTTTATTCATCATTATTTACCGCCTTTTCCATGAGCAGAGCATACAGCCCGTCAGTCTTTTTGATGAGCTCGTCGAGCGAGCCGTTGTTTTCGATCGCAAACGAAGCGTGACTCAAAAGAAAATCATCGCTCTCCTGTGATGCGATACGCTCCCGCGCACGGGCGTCTGAAATATTGTCGCGCTTTATTATGCGCTTTACTCGGTTCTCAACGTCGGCGTACACGACTATAACGCCGTCGGTGTGCTTATCAAGCCCCGTTTGTATCAGGAGCGGAGCATCAACTATCACGATCGCCCCGCTTTTTTTTGCTTTGGCGAGCTCAGAGAGTACGGCGTCCGTTATGAGCGGGTGCATTATCGAATTGAGCAGCTCCAGCTTGCTTTTGTCTGCGAATACGAGCGCGCCGAGCGCGCGCCTGTCGATATCGCCGTGCGGAGTGATAACGCCGTTCCCAAAAGCTTTGCGTACCGCCGATACTGCGCCGCGGTCAAAGCGCATTATTTCATGGGATATCTTGTCGGCGTCGATAATAATCGCGCCGAGCTCGGCGAGCCGCCTTGAAACGCATGATTTACCCGAGGCAATTCCGCCGGTCAATCCGTATACGGCCATATGTTATCCTTTCGTGTCGTACCAGCTTCTGCCTTTGGCGACGTCTGCTATGAGGGGAACCTTTAGCGAGGCGGCGTGCTGCATACAGTCGCGCAGTATGCACGCGACGCGCTCCGCTTCGTCAACGGGACAGTCGATTATAAGCTCGTCGTGTATTTGAAGCACAAGCCTTGCATGGAGGCCCTCATCGCGCAGCGCCTTTGCGACGCGCACCATCGCAAGCTTTATAATGTCTGCTGCGGAGCCCTGAATGGGCATATTCATTGCGACGCGTTCGCCGAAAGAGCGAGTATTGAAGTTAGACGATTTAAGCTCCGGCAAATCGCGCCGCCTCCCGAAAAGCGTGACCGCATAGCCGTTTTTCCTTGCGGTTTCAACGCTTTGCTTCATATATGTGCTCACGCCTTTATATCGTTCTTTATACATGTTTATATATTCGTTTGCGCGATAACGGCTAATGCCGAGGTTTCGCGCAAGCCCGAAATCGCTTATTCCGTACACGATGCCGAAGTTGACGGCTTTGGCGGCGGAGCGCTGTTCGCCCGTAACTTCTTCGGGGGGTACGGAGAAAACTTCGGCGGCCGTGCGCCTGTGTATATCCTCGTTGTTACAGAAAGCGCGTATCATGATATCATCGTCGGCTATATGTGCGAGCAGACGAAGCTCTATCTGTGAATAGTCTGCGCCTACGAGTACGCACCCGTCGCTTGCAATGAAAGCCTTGCGTATTTCACGGCCCATGCTCGTTCTTACGGGTATGTTCTGGAGATTCGGTTCGGTGCTCGAAATGCGTCCCGTGGCCGTTACGTTCTGGTTAAAGCTTGTATGCACGCGATGCGTGTCGCGCTTTACAAGTGCGATTAGCCCATCTATGAAAGTGCTTTTCAGCTTTGTAAGAAAGCGGTATTCCATTATAAGTGGAACAATCGGATGCTTGTCTGCCAGCGCTTCGAGAGTGTCGGAATCGGTAGAGAAGCCGGTTTTTGTTTTCCTGACGGGAGGCAGGCCGAGCTTTACGAAAAGCACGTCGCCGAGCTGCTTTGTGGAGAGTATGGAAAACTTGCCTCCCGCGAGGTCGTAAATCCGGGCTTCAAGCTCGCCTATGCGTGCCGACATGTCGCCGCCCAGACTTGAGAGCATGTCTGTGTCGACCTTGAAGCCCGTGCGCTCCATGTCGTACAGCACGCCTATTAGCGGCAGCTCGATATCGGTGTAAAGATTCATCAGCGCCTTCTCTTCAAGCTGCTTCATCATAAGCGGATAAAGGACAAAGATCGAGTGGGCGTCGCATTGGGAGACTTCGCCCCATGTGTCCGCGCAAAGCGCCTTTAGCGTCGCAGAGGGGCGCGTTGCGTGAAGCAGGTAGTCGGCAATCATTGCGTCGAAAGCTACGCCTCCAAGCTCTATGCTATATCGCGACAATATGTGCATAAGCCGCTTAGCGTCAAAGGTGAGCTTTTTGATGGTGGCGGACTCAAACGCAGGCTTGAGCGCAGCGAAAACCTCGTCCTCATTAAGTCCCTGCTCCAACAGTGTTGCGGCGAAGGATACGGCGTAGACATGGCTGTCATCGCACGCAATCGTAAGCTCTTCACTTATATGAACGGCAAACGCTTCGGATTTTGAAAGCATGACGGCGAAAGCTGAAAGCTCGTCGGAGGAACGAATAACAATACGCTCCGCCGCAGGTTCGCATTCGGCGGCCGAACCGTCGGGGCTGTCGCCGCTCGGGAGACGCGAGATTATGCTTTTCAGCTCATATTTTGAAAGGAGCGGTATTGCGCCGCGCATTTTTGCCGTGTCGAACGCGCAGTCGTCGAGCGTTACGGTTATTGGGGCGTTTGTATCTATTGTTGCAAGCCTGTACGATATGCGCGCAAGCTCTGCGTTATCGTTAAGCTTTTGACGCAGGGCGCCCTTTTCGTCGTCGCAGTGTTCGAGCACAGACTCGAGAGAACCGTATTTATTTATAAGCTTTAACGCTGTTTTTTCGCCGACGCCCGGTATTCCGGGTATATTGTCGGAGCTGTCGCCCATGAGCCCTTTCAGGTCGATTATGCCCGATGGCGTCACACCGTATTGCTCGAGGAGCGCTGCCTCGTCAAACTCGGTCGTGTCGGTTATGCCCTTTCTCGTCATGAGCACATGCGTATGCTCGTTTATCAACTGAAGCGCATCTCTGTCGCCCGTTACTATAAGCGTAGCGGTTCCGTTTTTTTCTGCAATCCGCGAAAGAGTGCCGAGAACATCATCGCCCTCAAAGCCGGGGCATTCGCAAATACATATGTTCATTGCGCGGAGTATCGGCTTTATGGCCTGCATCTGCTCCGCGAGCTCGTCGGGCATGGGTTTTCGCGTCGCCTTGTATTCCGAAAAGCTGTCGTGGCGGAAGGTCTTCCCGCGCACATCAAACGCAACGGCCATGTAGTCGGGGTTTTCTGCGGCGAGCTTTAAGAGCATGCTCAGGAAGCCGTGAAGCGCGTTCGTGGCTTTTCCGTCGCGCGTGCTCATCTCCTTTATGGCGTAGAAAGCGCGGTACATAAGGCTGTTGCCGTCTATGGCGATAAGCTTTTTCATGATTACCTCTTTTTGCCCCGAGAACGGAGCGTCTTATAAGATTATGATAACAAAATCATGCTCGAATTACAACTTAAAGCGCCGCGCGGATGCATATTTGACGCTTTGTTCATATACGAGGGTTTTTGACGCTGCGAAAGTATGGTATAATTACGCAAATCAACGCAAGGAGACATTATATGCTCGAAATACTGATAGTCGTGCTTGTCATCGCGGCAGATCAGGCAACAAAGGCGATTGCGGCTAAGATACTTCCTACGCTTGCGGACAGCACCTACCCGCTTTGGGAGGGCGTGTTCCATTTTACATATGTTGAAAACAGGGGCGCAGCGTTTGGAATGCTTCAGAACAAACGCATAGTTTTTTTGGTTATAACGTCTATATCCATTGTGCTCATGATATGGCTGCTCATATCGCAGCGTAAGCGCAAACCCGTAGCCATGCCTGTGCTCGCGCGGGCGGGCATAGCGCTCATACTTGCGGGCGCGGTGGGCAACATGATAGACAGAATATGGCTCGGCTATGTCCGCGACATGCTTAGCTTTACGCTCATAAACTTCGCCGTGTTCAACATAGCGGACAGTGCGGTCTGCATAGGCGCGGCGCTTACGGGAATAAGCCTGCTTTTCACAAAAAAGGGCAAGGAATATTTTGACTCGATTGACGGGGAACGAGAAAAGAAAAAGAGGAACGGCGGTAAGGACTCCGCCGACAGGGAAAGCGGAAACGGTGACAGCGGCAGAGGATAACGAGCTTTATGAGCGATTAGAGGTGGAGGCGGACACATCGGGTGAGCGGCTCGATGTGTTTTGCGCACGCGTAGGCGGAAACACGCGCTCGTTTATGCAGAAGCGGATAGCGCAGGGCGATGTGCTCGTGAACGGGTCTGTCGGCAAGGCGAACACGAAGCTGCGACAGGGCGACTGCGTCGAGATAGTGCTGCCGCCGCCTGCGGTGACGGAGCTTGCCGCCGAAGACATACCGCTGTCTATAGTGTATCAGGATGCCGATATAGCTGTCATCGACAAGCCGAAGAGCATGGTTGTTCATCCTGCGCCGGGCAATCCCTCGGGGACGCTCGTGAACGCTCTGATGTATCATGTGAAAGACCTTTCGGGTATAGGAGGAGAGCTGCGTCCGGGCATAGTTCATAGAATAGACAAGCTTACGTCGGGGCTTATTGTGATAGCGAAGAATGACTTTGCGCACAATTCGCTTGCCGCGCAGATAAAGGAGCACTCGGCGTACAGGACGTATGTAGCGCTCGTCGACGGCAACCTGAAGGAGGACTGCGGTACTATCGATGCGCCGATAGGCCGCCACAGGACGGACAGAAAGCGAATGGCCGTAGTTGACGACGGAAGCGGCAGGGAGGCGGTGACGCACTGGAGCGTGCTGCATAGATTCGGCGACTATACGCTTTTGAAGGTGAAGCTCGAAACGGGCCGCACTCATCAGATACGCGTACACATGGCGTATATAAAGCATCCCGTAACCGGCGACGACGTATACGGAGCGCGAACCTGTCGCTTTAAGACAGACGGCCAGATGCTTCACGCCGTCCGCCTTGAGCTGACGCATCCGAGAACGGGCGAGCGTATGGCATTTTTCGCGCCGCTGCCCGAATACTTCACTTCGGTGCTTAGGGCGCTCGGGCTTAGTGACGTTCCGGATCTTTTTAATGAACAATAATGTACTTTTACCACAATTTATAGTATTTAATATTGCAATGTACCACAACATATAGTATAATTTGGTTAAAATATAATGATTTGCGTTTGTCTGCGCAATCGAATGCTTGGGTGGTGTGTTTGATGGAAAAAACAAGGGTCACCGTTAATATCGCGGGGCAGGAATTTAAGCTCAAGGTCAATGAGACTGCCGAGTATATGGAGTCGCTGTCAAGGTATATCAACTCACAGATAGCCGAGGTGCAGTCGCAGTATCCCGCGCTAAGCGTGAATAACTCTATTCTTCTTGCGATGCTTTCGATGGCGGACGAGTATCATAAGCTGAAAGAGAATTACGAGGCTCTCGATTCCCGCATTTCGGCCTTGAGAGACATGCCGAGCCGTGCATCGGCTCCGACCATGCCGGTAAAGCGCCCGTTCGACACAAAAACACCCGCAAACGTATAAATGCGTGCTATGTATGGAATATATTGCCTGTTGAGGCGTCGGTCGGCGTCTCTTTTTATTATCTATAAGGTTGCTTTGGCAGCAGGTTGTGGTAAAATAGGCGCGGAGGATTGAGAATGAACACACTTGACGCGATAATCGACAGCAGAATATTCGCCATACTTCGTGCGGTGCCGGCCAACAGGCTGACAGGTGTGGCGCAAGCGCTTATTCGCGGCGGGGTGCGTGCGCTCGAAGTGACGTTCGTGCAAAACGGCCGCTTGCTTGACACGGCGGAGTCGATATGCGCGCTCCGTGACGCTCTGGGAAGCTCGATAACGCTCGGAGCCGGTACGGTGATGACTGTTGAACAGCTCGAAACGGCGAAGATGGCGGGCGCCGAGTTCATAGTTGCGCCAAATACGGACGAGCGGCTGATAGCACGGGCAAAGGAGCTTTCGCTCACGGCAATACCCGGTGCGCTCACGCCCACGGAGGTGGCGCGCGCATATGCTGCGGGCGCGGATGCCGTAAAGCTTTTTCCCGCAGGTCTTATGGGCGCAGAGTATCTAAAGGCCATCAGAGGCCCCATGCCGCACATACCCATTGCTGCGGTAGGAAACATAACCGAGAACAATATTGCCGCGTTCAAAAATGCGGGCGCATGCGCGTTCGGAATAAGCTCCGGGCTTGCGAGCACCGAAGAGATAAAGAATTGCCGGTATGAGGATATAACGCAGAATTGCAAGCGCTATTTCGGCGCTTTGAACGCTTAACACATGGAGGAACAACAATGTATCCGCTTTTGAGTATCAATCTTTCAAAGCTGAAGCACAACCTTGAAACGCTGAACGACATGTGCCGCGCGAGAGGCATATCGACGGCCATTGTGACAAAGGTGTTCTGTGCCGACCCGCGCATAGTGGATGTGATAAACGTGAGCAGCGCTGATTATATCGCCGATTCACGCGTCGAAAACCTTGAATCGATAAAGACCGACAGGGAGAAAATGCTTCTGCGGATATCTATGCCCTGCGAGGTCGAGCGCGTCGTTCGGTGCGCCGATATAAGCCTTCAGTCGGAAATAAGCACTATAAGGCTCTTGGGCGCTGCGGCAAAAAAAGCGCAAAGGCTTCATAAGGTCGTAATAATGATAGATCTCGGCGATCTGCGCGAGGGAATATTCTTTGAAAACCGCGATGAGATATTTGACACGGTAAAGGCGGTCATGGATGAAAGCAATCTTGTGCCTTTCGGAATCGGGACGAACCTCACCTGCTACGGCGGCATACTGCCCGATGAGAACAATTTGGGTGAGCTTGTAAAAATTTCCCGGGAAATTCGTGGGCGTTTCGGCATAGAGCTTCCTTTTGTTTCGGGAGGGAACTCAAGCAGCCTTACAATGCTTTTATCTGACAGGATACCGAGCGGCATAAACAATCTGCGCCTCGGTGAATCGTTCACACTAAGCAACGACACTTCTACGGGACTTCCCGTTTCGGGGCTTTATGACGATGCGTTTGTTTTGAAGGCGCAGATAGTAGAGCTTAAGCGCAAGCCGAGCAAGCCCATGGGCACTAGCGGCATGAACGCCTTCGGCGAAACAGTGTCATTCGAGGATAAGGGCGAAATGCTGCGCGCCATACTTGCGATAGGCAGACAGGACGTCGACGCGGACGGCTTAAGGCCGCTTGACGAAAAAATCGATATAATCGGCGCAAGCTCAGACCATTTAATTGTTGACTTGACAAAATCAAGCGGCTACAATGTAGGCGATGTGCTTGATTTCATACCTGCGTACGGCGCATTGCTCAGGCTCTGCACAAGCAAGTATGTTAAGCGCGAATATGTTGAATAACATTATAATAAAGGAGAAAACCCAAAATGCCTGTTAATCTTAAAGGACGCAACTTCCTTACCCTCAGGGATTTTACCCCGGAGGAGATACGTTACATGCTCGATCTTTCGCACGAGCTCAAAACAAAAAAGCGCCTCGGAATCCGCAATAAGCTGCTCGAGGGCAAGAACATAGTTCTGCTCTTTGACAAGACGTCGACGCGCACACGCTGTGCTTTTGAAGTCGCGGCATATGACGAGGGCGCACAGGTTACGTTCCTTTCAAACAGCCAGATGGGCAAGAAGGAATCGCTTGAGGATACAGCTAAGGTTCTCGGCCGCTTCTACGACGGCATAGAGTACCGCGGCTTCAAGCAGGAAGTCGTCGAGCTTCTTGCGAAGCATGCGGGCGTTCCCGTATGGAACGGCCTCACGGACATGTATCATCCGACGCAGATACTTGCAGATTTCATGACAATAGAAGAGCATGTTCATAAGCCGATAAACAAGGTCAAGCTTGTATACGTCGGCGATGCACGCAACAACATGGGCAATTCGCTCATGATAGGCGCGGCAAAGATGGGCATGGAGTTTGTAGGCATCGCCCCCAAGAGCCTTTTCCCCGATGAAAAGCTTGTTGAGGCAATGAACGAGGTCGCTAAGGAGACGGGCGCTCGCATCAGCTTCTCCGAAAACATTGACGATGTTAAGGGCGCAGATGCCATCTATACGGACGTTTGGGTATCGATGGGCGAAGAGGCTCAGTTCGAAGAGCGCATAAAGCTCCTTACGCCGTATCGCGTAACGATGGATATGCTTGCGAAGACGGGCAACCCCGAGGTTATATTCCTCCACTGCCTGCCGTCCTTCCACGACCTTGAGACATCGGTCGGCAAGGACATTTATGAGAAGTTCGGCATCAAAGAGATGGAGGTTACGGACGAGGTGTTCCGCTCCAAGCATTCCAAGGTATTCGATGAAGCCGAGAACCGTATGCACACCATAAAGGCCGTTATGGTGGCAACCATCGGCAAGCAATAACTGCGATACGCATCTCAAATGCGAGGTCGGGCCCCGATTTCCAACGAAATAGGAACTCGGGGCTTTGTGCTTGACATGCGTGCAAGGGGGGAGAAAAATATGTATGGTATCGACGAAAAGGCTCGCACATGGGCTCAAATCGATCTCGGGGCAATGAAGCATAACCTTGACATTGCCAAGAGGACAGGCGTGAAGGTTATGTGCGTGATAAAAGCGAACGCCTACGGACACGGGGCGGTGGTCTGCGGCAGGTTTCTACAGGAAAACGGCGCCGATGCGTTCGCGGTCGCATGTCTGAGCGAAGCCGTAGAGCTGCGCGAAAACGGCATAACGCTGCCTGTGCTGGTGCTCGGGCATACACCGTGCGAGTATGCGAAAACGCTTGCGGATTTGCATATAGAGCAGACGGCGGTAGACGAGGAGGCGGCGCGGGAGCTCAGCGCAGCGGCGAAGGAAGCAGGCGTAACGGTAAGCGTACATATTAAGATAGATACGGGAATGTCGCGCTCCGGCGTGCTCGCCAGAGGAGACGAGCATGTTAAGAGTGCCATTGACGCTGCAGAGCGTATAACTAAGCTTGAAAACATAAACGTCGTCGGAATGTACACGCACCTTTCTGTGGCCGATTCGCCGAACGAGGACGAATACACAAGAAGCCAGATAGGATATTTCAATGCGGTGCGCGACGGCCTTGAGGCGCGCGGCATACACATCGAGACGTGCCACGCGTCTAACAGCGCGGGGATAATGTATTATCCCGAAGCACGGTTTGATATGGTTCGCGAGGGGATAATGCTTTACGGCCTTTATCCCGACAGTATGCCGAACAGCAGCGGTTTGCTGAAACCTGTTATGACTCTTAAATCGCGCGTAGGTCAGGTACGCTTCCTGCCCGCAGGCACGACAGTGAGCTACGACAGAACATATAAGACCGAGCGTGAGACAAAAACGGCGGTCGTTACGGTGGGATATGCGGACGGGTATCCGAGGCGGCTTTCAAATAGCACATATGCTGTCGTGAACGGCAAACGATGCAGACAGATAGGGCGCATATGCATGGATATGATGATACTTGACGCGACGGATATCGAAGTGGAACGAGGCGACGAGGTGACGCTGCTCGGCGAGGGCGCGATGAGCATGGAGGAAGCGTCACAAATAGTGGGCACAATAAATTACGAGCTGACGTGTCTTGTGACGGATAGGGCGCAGCGCGTGTATATATACCCGGAGAGCGTGTAAGACCGTTTTTGACCAAGGCGTGCGTTGTTCCGGGAATAGCGTGAAAACATGTAAAATTCGAGAAAATATATGTTTACACGACGAAAGAGCCATGCTATAATTGTCGTGCAACAGACCCGTGGGCTATGTTTTCCGACTCTCCGACGAAAAACGCAGCCAACGGGGATATGAAAAAACGGAGGAAATTAAAATGGACAAGGAACTGAAATCACAGGTTATCGAGCAGTATAAGCTCCACGAAGGCGACACGGGTTCTCCCGAGGTGCAGATTGCGCTTTTGACGGCACGCATCAATCACCTCAACGAGCACCTCAAGATGCACAAGAAGGATCACCACTCCCGTCGTGGTCTGCTTAAGATGGTAGGTCAGCGCCGCGGACTCCTTAACTATCTCAAGGAGAAGGATATTGAGCGCTACAGAGCTATTCTTGCAAGCTTGAACCTCAGAAAATAATATAACACGAAAATCGGGCTGTCGAGTATCGCAAAGTGCGGTAACGGCGGCCCTTTTTAACGCCCGAACCATATTGCGGCATTAAAAACGAAGAAATGTGAAATTTCTTTGAATGTACTTGATTTTTGAAAATGATCCGTGTTATTCTCATATTGAAAGACGACATGGACTGTCCGATGCATGCCGCAACGAATTTCTTCTTGCTTCCTCCTTGAATTTATTCTGAATCTTACAGCGGCATTCGGAGGATATCGAATATCAGAGACGGCAGCCTCGGGTTGTCGTCTCTTTATTTTTGAGAACTGCTTATGCAAAGTGCCGCGGAAGTGTTTTTTATTGTTGGGCAGAGAGATCGGAGGAGAAACTTAAGAATGACGGCACAGAAAAGGCGAAACAGAAGAAGCTCTTATGGGCTGCTCGGACAATGCTTTTACCGAATACGCTCACGGAGCGCTAAAAACGGAGCGCGGCGCAAACGGATTTGCGCAAAATAATCAATTTGTGCGATAAGTGCTTGTTTATCACGAATATACATGATAAAATTAACCGAATATGTTCATGAAGGGGTATATTTAATATGCTTAATCGCTGCAATAAACTGCTTGAGATGGCGCGGGCGGACGGCATAGACGCCGTTCTGATAACCTCGCAGATAAACCGCAGGTATTTTTCGGGCTTCACGGGCTCGAACGCGATAATTCTCATAACACCCGACAGACGTATGCTCCTTACGGATTTTCGCTACACGATACAGGCGAAGGCGCAGTCAAAGGGCGTATTTGAGGTGATAGAGGTCAACAGGGCGATAGACACGCGTCTTTTGGCCGACGAGCTTAAGCGCATCGGCGCGAAGACGATAGGCTTTGAGAACGAAACGATGACTGTCAGCCTTTACGAGCGCTTCGTAAAGGAGCTGGGAAGCGGTCTTGAGTTCAAACCCGTATCCGCAATTATGAGCAATATACGCATCTACAAGGACGCCGATGAAATTGCGAACATAATCGCCGCGCAAAACGCTTCCGACGCCGCATTTGCGGACCTCGTTAAGCGCATAAAGGTGGGCATGAAAGAAACCGACGTTGCGACGGAGCTTGAGTATTTAATGAAGAAGCATGGCTCCGAGTGCTGCTCGTTCGATACGATAGTCGGCTCGGGCGAAAACGGCGCACTTTGTCATGCAATACCCGGCGAAAGACGTCTTCAAAACGGCGACCTCGTGGTGCTCGACTTCGGGAGCAAGGTCAACGGCTACTGCTCCGATATGACGAGAACGATTGCGATGGGCAGGCCCTGCGACAAGCTCATACAGATATACGACATAGTTCGCGAAGCACAGCAGCGCGCACTTAACGCGCTCAAGCCCGGTATTACCGGCAAGGAGCTTGATGCTGTCGCCCGCGACTACATCGCCTCCAAAGGCTACGGCGAATGCTTCGGCCACAGCCTCGGACACGGATTCGGACTCGAAGTACATGAAGCGCCGAATGCAAGCACCGTCTCCACATATACGCTTGAACCCGGCATGACGATAACCGTAGAACCCGGCATCTACATCGAGGGCCTTGGCGGAGTAAGGATAGAAGATTGCTGCATTATGACGGAGGATGGCTATATCAACCCCGTAACGTCCCCGAAAGAATTGATAATAATTGAATAAAAGAAAAGATATCAGGAGGTATTTACCATGGCAATGATAACGGCAGGCGATTTCAGGAAGGGCATGACTGTAGAGATAGACGGGCAGGTTTGGTCCGTTACGGACTTTCTGCATGTAAAGCCCGGCAAGGGTGCTGCATTTGTCCGTACGAAGCTCAAGAACGTAATGACGGGCGCTGTACTCGAGCAGACATTCAACCCGACGGACAAGTATCCGACGGCGCACATAGAGACGAAAGAAATGCAGTATCTCTATAACGACGGCGAGCTTTACTACTTCATGGATACGGAATCCTACGAGCAGATCGGCCTTACATACGATCAGGTTGAGGACGCCATCAACTTTATTGTAGAGAACATGAACGTTACGATAAGGTTCTACAAGGAAAAACCGTTCTCGGTGGCCGCGCCGAACTTTGTAGAGCTGACCGTTACGGAAACGGAACCGGGCTTCCGCGGCGATACGGCCACAGGCACCACAAAGCCCGCAACGCTCGAGACAGGCTACAAGCTCAACGTGCCGCTCTTCATCAACGAAGGCGAGAAGATAAGGATAGATACCCGTACGGGCGAGTATATGGCAAGGGCGTAACTATAAAACGCTCCGCCCGAGCATACTAACTAAAGCTTACAAGAAACATCAGGAGGCTTAAAATGAACACAATTACAGAAAAAGTATCTTATGTTAAAGGACTTGCGGACGGCCTTTGCATCGGCGACGATGCGCATGGCAAGCTTTTGAAGGCAATAGTCGACGTGCTTCAGGATATGGCAGAGGAGATTGCCGAAAACACCGAGATGATAGATAAGCTCGACGAGTGTATCGATGAAATCGCCGACGAGTGCAACGATATCGAGGATACGCTCGAGGATATCGGCGAGGAGCTTGACGACATGTCCGATGAGCTTGAATGCCTTGAAGAAGCCGTATATGACGACGATGATTGCGACTGCGACTGCGATTGCGACTGCGATTGCGACGACTTTGACGACGATGATTTTGTAGAGGTCGTTTGCCCGCATTGCAACGAGACGGTCTATTTTGATGAGGATATGCTCGAGAACGACGACAAGCTTATATGCCCCAACTGCAACGAGGAAATAATACCTGGCTGCTGTGACTGCGGCTGCGGCTGCGGCGAGGACTGCAAGGACTGAAGCAAGCAGCACGATAAAACGGTAAAAAGCAAGGCGTATCGGATGGGCGACCACGATACGCCTTATAATTTTATGCGCTTTGCGCACGCATTTGGTATAATAAAGCAAACTGACGACTAATGGGGCAGGAAATGCAATGAAGTGGACGCGGGAACAAAAAAACGCCATATATGAATGCGGGAATCTTCTTGTGTCGGCCGCAGCCGGATCGGGTAAAACGGCGGTGCTGACGGAACGCGCTGTGCGGCTTATAAAAGAAGGCGCGCATATAGAGGATTTTCTCATAGTCACTTTTACTCGAGCGGCAGCCGAAGAAATGAAAAAACGCATTGAAAAGCGGCTTCATTCCGCTGCCGAGGAATGCCCCGATGAAGCAGACAGGAAGCGCCTGAGAAGCGAGGCCGCGAAAGCGCCGAGCGCGGACATATCAACCATTCATGCGTTTTGTGCCTCGGTGCTGCGCCAAAGCTTTGCCGAGGCAGGGCTTGATCCTGCGTTCCGAGTGCTCGATGATACCGAAGCGCAGGTGCTGCGGACGGAGGCGATGGATCGCGTCATCGAAAAAAACTATGATATACGCCAAAAAGAGATGCTGTCGCTTGTGAACTCATTCGGCGGCGAGGAGACGTTCATAACGGCTGTTGAGCAGCTTTATACATACATAATGTCGCGTCCCGAGCCGTTTGCCTGGCTTGAAAACGCCGTGGAGAAGTATAACATAAGCCTTGAAGGACTTGAAAGCTCCGAGGTTGTGAAGCGCATGATAGCCGAATCAAAACGCGAAATAAAGTGCGCCGTTAATGAGCTGCGATCGGCGCGCGACAGCGTGGAAAACGTCAAAATAATGGATACTCTCGACGATGATATGATGCAGTTACGCTCGTATCTTCGCGCAGACGGCTACGATGCGTTTTTGACTGCGCTTCAGAGCTTTTCTCCGCGTGCGCTCAGGGGGTGGGAGCGGGGAACGCCTGACAGCGAAAAGGCATTTGCCAAGGCGGCGCACGACGGCGCGAAGGGCTGCGTTAAAAAAATGCTTGAAAGACGGTTCATATTGCCTCTTTCACAGGAACACGAACGGATAACGCAGGCGTATAAGCAAATGAGCCTTATGCTCGAGTTTACGCGCGAATACCATGAAGAGTTTTCGGCGGCCAAGGAGGAAGCGGGCGCGATAGATTATAGCGACATGGAACATAAAACGCTTGCGCTGCTCGAAGGCGAAACGGCGCGTAAGCTGCGCGACAAATATAAATACATATTTATCGACGAATATCAGGATTCGAACATGGTTCAGGAGCGCATAACGAGCGGCATAAAGCGCGATGACAATTTGTTCCTCGTGGGCGATGTAAAGCAGTCGATATACCGCTTCAGGCAGGCCGAGCCGGAGCTGTTTATAGACAAGTATTTCCGCTTTTCGCGCGGCGAGGGCGGCAAAAGCATTGATCTGAATAAGAATTTTCGAAGCGCGGACACGATTATCTATATAGTAAACGAAATATTCCGCCGCATAATGAACGCAAGCGATGCTGAGATCGAATACGATGAGAGGGCGGCGCTTGTCGGCGGGCGCGACGGCTGCGAGGGAAGCGCGGAGCTTTGCATTATAGAGACGTGCGGTGAAAGCGATGCATCGGACATGAAGGACTGCGATGAAGAGGAGGCCGATGAAGCGCCTGCGGAAAACTCGGCATACACACATGGCAAGGAGGTCGCGGAATGCCTGTGCGCGGTTGAGCGTATACGCGACATAATGAAAGAAGAGCGCATATTTGATGAAAAGCTCGGATGTGAACGGGAATACAAATATTCTGATTTTGCTGTGCTCCTGCGCCAAAACAAGACGGTGGAGAAGTGGACCTCGACGCTGACAGCCAACGGCATACCTGCATATTCGGAGAGGAGCGGCGGATATTTTGACGCGATAGAGGTGCAGATATTTATGAACCTTTTGCGCGTGGTAGATAACGCACGTCAGGATATACCGCTTTTGAGCGTTTTGCGTTCGCCTATGTTCGATTTTACAGCGGAGGAGCTTATAGCCCTGCGACCACCGCGAAAGGGTATGTGCTGCATAGACGCAGTAAGGTCTATGGCCGGCGAAGCGTCGCCGTTTGGGGAGAAATGCGCGGATTTTTTGGGAAAGCTCAGACGCTGGCGCAAAATGTCGGCACTGTACACGACACAAGAGCTGATGGGCGTCATGCTTGCTGAGACGGGCTATTACAAACTTTTAGGCGCCTTACCGGGCGGAGAGCAGCGGCAGGCGAACATAGACGCGCTTCGCGGCCATGCGCGAAGCTTTGAAAGCTCGCGCCACAAGGGTCTGAACGCGTTCATAACGTTTATGGACAAGGTGCATGAGGCGGCGTCAGTGGGAGAAGCAGCAGTGTGCAGCGCCGACATGGTCAAGGTGATGACGTTCCATAAGAGTAAGGGGCTTGAATTTCCTGTGGTCATAATTGGTGGAATGAACGGGCAGTTTTCGTTCATAAACAGAAGCGCGAGCGCGAACAAGACGCCCGTGCTTTGCGACGATAAGCTAGGCATAGGCGTGTACGGCCTGAAGGATTCGGTTAAGGCGGCGGGGCTTTACAGGCGCGCGATAGAGGCTGTGTCGCGGAAAAAACAGCTTGCGGAGGAGATGCGCCTTTTGTATGTTGCGCTTACAAGAACGCGCGAAAAGCTTATAATGATAGGCACTGTAAAATCGGTAGCGAAGGAGCTTTCAAAGTATCCCGCAGGCGTGACGAGCGGCGTGATAAACGCGGCGAAATCGTATATGGACTGGGTGCTGCCGTGCCTGCTGGAGACGCCTGATTCGAACGCGCTTCGCAGTATGCTTGGACTTGACGCCGTAATCGGCCGAGAGCGCGTAAAGACGTATGTGCGCGATGCGAAGAGCCTCGACCGCAGCCGTGAACACGAAGCAAGCAGCATGATAGCGGCGTGGCGCGATGAGGCGACGAAGGAGTATGACGGAAGGTACGACGATGTTTTCGGCATGAAATATCCGTTTGAAGCGGAGACGACACTCAGGTCGAAATATACCGTGTCGGAGCTTGTCGGCCATGGCGGCGACCCGAGCTTGGCGGTACCGCCGTTTATTTCGGAAAAGCTCGGGGTTTCACCTGCCATGATAGGTTCGGCAGCGCATATGCTGATACAATATGCTCCCATGCGCAGCCATGACAGGCAGAGCGTACAGGCGCTGCTCGATGAGCTTACGGAGACGGGCAGGATAAATAAGAGCGTGGCAGAAAAAGTGAGTATAGACAAGATGATGCGCTTTTTTGATTCCGACATATGGCATAGAGCGATATGCGCCGATAGGGCATACAGGGAGCGCGAGTTTAACTACAGAGCCGATGCATCAAAATACATAGGCTGCGATGGCGTATTCATGATGCAGGGTACGATCGACTGCTGCTTTGAGGAAGACGGAGAGTGGGTTATCATCGACTACAAGACGGACTATGTAGGCGGCAGCAAAACGCCCGAGCAGGTCGCCGCACGCCATAAGGCGCAGCTTGACATGTATACCGACGCGCTTGAGGCGCTCAGCGGAAAAAAAGTTAAGGAGCGATATGTATACCTTATCTCAAGCGGCGACACCGTGCGCGTATGAGCAGGGGCTTCGACAGCGATTGCGGAATATGATATAATCAAGCAAAACAGCAATACGGAGGTTTGTATGGGTGCAAATAAGATACTTATTGCCGACGATGAGCAGGTCGTCCATGAATCGCTTGGCATATATCTCAAGGCGGAGGGCTTTGAGACTATCGATGTGTTTGACGGTCAGCAGGCGATTGATGCACTGAGCTCCGAGGTGGCGCTTTGCGTGCTCGACATAATGATGCCAAATATGAGCGGTATAGATGCATGCAAGGAGATAAGGCGTACGTCGAAGGTTCCTATAATAATGCTTACGGCAAAGGGCGAGGAAATAGACAGGATACTCGGGCTCGAGCTTGGCGCTGACGACTATATAGTAAAGCCGTTCAGTCCGCGTGAGGTTGTGGCAAGGATAAAGGCTGTGCTTCGCAGAACGAATGAACAGAAGGCGGGTGACAGCGACGCCATTGTTCACGACGGGCTTGTGATAGATATAAAAAGCTACACCGTGACGCTTGATAACCATCCCGTGATCTGCACGCCTAAGGAGATAGAGATACTCTATCTCCTTGCATCGAACCCCGGCCATGTGTTTACGCGGGAACAGCTTTTGAACAAGGTTTGGGGCTACGACTACGCGGGAGAGACGAGGACGGTCGACACGCATATAAAGCGCATACGCGCAAAGCTTGATAACACCGGTAAAAACTGGAGCATCAAGACGATATACGGCGTTGGATATAAGTTTGAGGTCGAATAATCCGAAATGAGAAGCGTACTGCTCAGGAGATTCCTTTTGGTGTTCGTCATGGCGCTGCTTTTGGTGACGGCGTTTATAATGCTCGGATACCTCTTTATCGGTATGGATATTTACGCAGATATCGAGCTTCAGCAGATGGTGCCGAAGGCGGAGGCAATAAGGCAGCTTTTGCTTGAATATATCGGCGGCAGCATGACGAGCGACGCTTTCGTGCATATGTCCGAGAGTTTTATACGCGCCGAGAACGCGACAGTGTTTATCGTCGACGGGAAAGGCGGCGTATTGTCGCTGTTTGATTCGGGGATTGGTATAACGCCGAATGTGGCGGTCGAAAAACTGTCTGAACAGATACGCGAGGTGATAGGCGGCAAGGTTGTCAAGGAGGACAATTTCAAGCTGTCGGGGCGAAGAGGCGCGCTGCTCGTCGGCGTGCCCGTGACGAACGAGTACGGGGATGCAATTGGCGGCGTGTTCGTTATAAAATCAATAGAGAACGTGAACGGCGTCGTTAACCGAATGAGCAAGTCGCTGCTTTGGCTTGCAATAATATGCGTTGTGATACTCATGCTTGCGGGCTCGTGGCAGGCGAGCAGGATATCCGCGCCGCTCAGGCAGATGGCCGATTCCGCCATGGAGATGGCGAACGGCAACTTTAACGTTAGAATACCGGGCTCGGACGAACCGGGCGAGACGGGGCTTTTGGCGAGATCGCTCAACGAGCTTTGCGAAAAGCTGTCGAGTACAATATATCAGCTCAGAACAGAAAAAAGCCAGCTTAATCAAATATTGTACAGCATGTCGGACGGCGTAGCAGTAGTCGATGGACTTGGAGTGCTGACGCATTGCAACCCCGCGCTAATGCGCATGTTCGGCGTTGTGGACGTTAAAAGCCGCGAAGAACTCGTTGATGACGACAGTATTTGGGAGGTATTCGACCGCGTTTACGCTACGGGAGTGCAGCAGATGATATCTCACCGTATGGCGAACGGCAGGACGCTTTGGATAACGATATCGGCGATAATCGCGGAGGACGGGGAATGCACGGGCGTAGTAGGTCTCTTCAAAGATATGACGGAGATGGAGCGTACGGAGGAAATGCGCCGCGAATATGTCGCGAATGTCAGCCACGAACTGCGCACTCCGCTGACGGCGATACGCGGTCTGCTTGAGCCGCTTGCAGACGGCATGGTAAATGACGAGGAAACGCGCGCGCGCTATTATAAGACGATGCTTCATGAGGTTATGCGGCTGTCTCGTCTTATAACCGATATGATGACGCTGACAAAGCTTCAGGCAGGCACGGAGTATATGGACATTGCGCGTGTCAACATGGTAGAGCTTTTGAACGATATAGTGAGCAGCTACAAGAACACGGCAGAGGAGAAGGGGATAGAGCTTAAGCTCAACGCTGCGGATGTGCCCGACGCGCTGACCGACGGAGACCGCGTGGAGCAGGTGATAGTCATACTTCTTGACAATGCCATGCGTTACACGAAGCCCGGTGGAAGCATAACGCTCGGCATAAAAGACGGCGTGCGCATTATAGTGTCCGTATCCGATACGGGCTGCGGCATATCGGAAAAGGATCTTCCGCATATATTTGATAGATTTTACAAGGCGGATAAATCGCATAAGGAAGAAGGCACGGGCCTGGGCTTGAGCATAGCTCATCAGATAATGGAAAAGCTTGGCGAAAGCATAGCTGTAACGAGCGAGCAGGGAGTCGGGACGACGTTCGAGTTTACGCTCAAAAAGTATGTCACGAATGCGATAGCCCTCGGACCGGTCGGGGAAGTATCATTGCCAAATTCGTCAGAGCCTGTTAAAAATGAGGAAAGCGTGCCCGAAAAGGGCGGAAAACAGAAAAGCAGGCGAACGGCGCAGGATGCGGAATATGAGGTTGTGCGCGAGCACGATGGAAAAACGCAAAAATGAGCATTCAGCGCGGGCATGGTAAATGCGTGTCGTGTCCGAGAAGATGCGGCGCGGACAGAAGCGTTCGTGTGGGAGCGTGCGGCGCGGGCAGCCTGCCGTATATTGCGCGCGCGGCGCTTCATATGTGGGAGGAGCCGTGTATCAGCGGCAAAAACGGCTCGGGCGCGATATTTTTTTGCGGATGCAATTTGCGCTGCGTTTTCTGCCAGAACCACGACATAAGCCGCGCTGAAAAGGGCGTGCGGGTCGACGCGCAGGGGCTTTGCGATATGATGCTGAATCTGCGCGATATAGGCGCCCACAATATAAATCTTGTAACGCCGACGCCGCATGCCGATGTTATAATCTGCGCGCTTGAAAAGGCGAAGGTGCGCGGGCTTAATATACCCGTTGTTTATAACACGAACGGCTACGAATGCACGGATACCCTCAAGCGCCTTGAAGGGCTCATCGACATATACCTGCCTGACATGAAGTATGTTTCGCCGAGTGCGGCGAAGCTTTATTCGGGTGCGGAGGATTATTTTGAGTACGCATCGAAAGCAATTATCGAAATGCAGCGGCAGGTCGGCGCGCTCGTCACCGACGAGAACGGGATGGCGAAAAAGGGCCTTATTGTCAGACATCTCGTGCTGCCGTGCTGTGTTGATGAAACGCGGCGCGTGCTTGATTTTATTGCGCGTGCGCTGCCGATTTCAACGCATATCTCGCTTATGAGCCAATATGTCCCTGACGGCGATGCAGAGAAGTATCCGCTCATAAACAGGAGGATAACGCGCGGCGAATACGAACGCGCGGTGGATTACTGCATAAGCCTCGGCTTCGAAAACGTGCTTATTCAGGAACGATGCGCGGCGGACAAGGCGTTTACGCCCGAGTTTGACGGATACATACAGACAGAGTAACGAGCACATGATTTTTGCTCAAATTCCCGTAATTTTTTCGTAAATCTGCTTGCACGCGGCCGCGGGTCGTGTTATAATTCATCGGTAATACGCACTTGCGCCGATTCTGCGGGGTGTTGCCGCGTTATTAACGATGCGGTTTTCCGCCGGATATGAAGCGCAAGGTGGCAAAAACAAGGAGGAAAAATCAATGTCAGCAATCTCAATGAAACAGCTTCTCGAAGCGGGCGTACACTTTGGTCATCAGACGCGCCGCTGGAATCCGAAGATGAGGGAATACATCTTCACCGAGCGCAACGGTATCTATATCATCGACCTTCAGAAGACGGTCAAAAAGATAGACGATGCATATAACTTTATACAGCAGCTCTCTGCAAACGGTGAAACGATCCTCTTCGTTGGCACAAAGAAGCAGGCTCAGGAGTCCATCGAGCAGGAGGCAAGGCGCTGCGGCATGTACTATGTCAACCAGCGTTGGCTCGGTGGTATGCTCACAAACTTCAAGACGATTCAGACCCGTATCGCAAAGCTCCGTAAAATAGAGCAGATGGAAGAAAACGGAGATTTCGATCTTCTTCCGAAGAAGGAAGTCATCAAGCTTAAGGCAGAGCAGGAAAAGCTCGAGAAGAACCTCGGCGGTATTAAAGAAATGAAGAAGCTCCCGGGCGCCATGTTTGTTGTTGACCCGCGCAAGGAGCACATTGCCGTTCTCGAGGCACGCGCCCTTAATATCCCGATAATCGGCATCGTAGATACAAACTGCGACCCGGATGAGATCGACTACGTTATCCCCGGCAACGACGACGCTATCCGCGCGGTCAAGCTTATAGCCGGCAAGATGGCAGACGCTGTTATTGAAGGCCGTCAGGGCGAGCAGATGGAGCCCGAAGAGAACGAAGACGCTCAGGATGAACCGCAGGAGCTTGAAAACTTCTAATCCACAGCGAGACGGAATATAAAGATATTAACAACAGGAGGTCAACATGGCAGAATTTACAGCTAAAGACGTAATGGCGCTTCGCGAGATGAGCGGTGCGGGCATGATGGACTGCAAGAAGGCGCTTGTAGAGTGCAACGGCGATATGGATAAGGCGATGGATTACCTTCGCGAGAAGAGCCTTGCGGCGAGCGCAAAGAAAGCCGCAAGAATCGCTGCCGAGGGTATTGTCGACTCTTATGTGCATATGGGCGGCAAAATCGGCGTTCTCGTCGAGGTCAACTGCGAGACGGACTTCGTCGCAAAGACGGATGCATTTAAGGAGCTCGTACATGATATCGCAATGCAGATAGCCGCGGCGAAGCCGACATATATAAGAAAAGAAGAGGTCAACCAGGACGAGATCGAGCACGAGAAGAAGATCCTTCGCGAGCAGGCGCTCAACGAGCCCAAGCCCAAGCCCATGAACATCATCGACAAGATGGTCGAAGGCCGCATCGAGAAGTACTATAAAGAGGTTTGCCTCATGGAGCAGCCGTTTGTTAAGGATCCTGAGAGGACAATTGCTCAGCTTATCAACGAGGCGGTCGCAAAAATCGGCGAGAAGATTACCGTTCGTCGTTTCGTGCGCTACGAGATGGGCGAGGGACTTCAGAAGCGTGAAGATAACTTCGCCGACGAAGTAATGAGCCAGATGAAGAAATAATCCCTCTGAAGGATACGCGAAAATAGGTGCCGAAGCAATGCTTCGGCACTTTTTATTTGATACTGCAGCCCGGCTTTGCAAAAATATCAGCGAAATCAAACGTAGACTGCATTTTGACGGGGTTTGAAAATCAAGTTGCGCTTTTTGCGGCTTTCTTCTTTCGAGGCGCTGGTATAGGCGTTATGGGCTCAAGCACATCTATAACGCTTCTCGTGAGCTTTTCGTCGCCTATATCGAGTATGTAATGCTCTTTTGCGCCGTTGTACGGCATCCCTAAGGGCGCGTTGCGCATCAGCTCGCCGAGCGCGTCTAATTTTTTAACGTATACAGTGTCGTCACAGACCAAAAGAAGCGGTTTGTCATTCACATAAACCATGTATTCGCCGAACATTTTTTTGAAGCGTACGTCCCCCGCCCCCTTTATTCGGTAGCAGACGAATTCGACATACTCAAGCGATGCAGCCATAAAACCTCCTTGGCGTCAAGCATTGGGCATGGTTGTTTGCACACCTATGAAAATGGGCAGCATTGTTTCGCAGTCGATTATCATATAGACGAACGGGCGGTCGAGCACGACCGTTTTTAATTCTTCAACGGGTCCTTCAGACGTACAATAATTCATCACCACGGCCGTAGTCGCGCCCGCCCTTGTGCCGCGCTCGCCTACGGATATGAAAGTCTTATGAAGCACCTTGCTTATGTAAAGAGTGTGACATGAGTCGAGGGAGGCAATGCCGCTAAAGTCGGCGGCACTGCGGTCAAAGGCGTCACTCATTCCGAGAGCCTTCAGCGCCTCGCTCATCTCCGCGCTGAAGCTGCTTTCAAATTTGGGTAGCCCCACGTTAACAGCGGACGCACGAGCATTCGAGAGCGTTTCGCATAGCTTCTCGCCGGACATGGAAGCGATGTAGTCGAAAACGCTTACTCCTTCGTTCGGCAGAAGTGCCGCGAAAGCGTATTTTGCATCGGCGTAGTGCTTTATGAAGCCCGTTGCGCTGCCGTCGTCTAGATATGTGCCTTCGCCGGAAAACATCATTTTGACGGTGCTTACCGTGCCGTCGGCATTAGTGAAAGCGTTGTCGCGCACGGAGGACTCATCCTCGTATATGACCTGCCACTCGGAGTCGAACGCGAGCGCGTTTATCAGGAACATTACGTTATCGTCATCAACATCTTCTATTATGCGATCGATCGTGCCGTCGGTCTTTCCCTTGACCCAGTTGTTAATGGTTTTGACGGCCTTGCCGTCAAACACTGTCTTATAGATATCGGCGCCGTATATGTCTGCATTGAGCTGCAAAAAATCAGTTCGCACGTCAAATTGGTTCTTATCGGTGAACCATATCGAGTTTGCGAGTGAAAGCTTGTATTTTTCACCCTGCGGGAGAGCGGAAATGTATGCGCCGAGATATTCATTGAGGCTGTCGATATCCATGCCAAACACGTTTTCGGCCTGCGCAAGAGTTTCGCCGCGCGCACCGTTCATTGTCATAGCGAGCGCACAAATGACGGACAACGGGGATATGAGCGTATTGCCATCGTCGTTCAAGCTTTGTTTGAACAGCTTGAGCGCAAATTCGGCAACGGCGGGCGTGTACGCTTTGTTGAGCGCATCGGCGCTTTTTGCGCCCGGCGTAATATGCGCGTCCTCAATTAAATTTTTCGTCTTGCCGCCTGAAGGCTCGACGCTGACCGAACAAGCGCAAAGCGATGCGGCGACAGATGCGAGTATAAGCACGCACAATAAACATGAAACGATTCTCTTTGCCATGATGGTGTCTCCTTGCTTTTTTAATAAAGACGATTCAGGCAGAGAAAGGTTCCGAAAACGTTAGCGAAGGCCATCCGTAAGGATGTCATATGCTGAAGCATACGAAATGTCGTTCGCCTTAGCGAACTCGGCTACGTCGTCATACTCGAGTTTAGAGCGTTCAATATCGCCGAGCGCCGCGCGCTTTAAGCGAACATTTCCCCCGAAGACGGGACGGGTCTCTGTATGACGCTCCATGACGAGACGCTCAGAAAAGCTTATGCGCACGCCAAGCGTAGATGTGTGCTTGAGCATGAGATGCGCGAGCTTTTCCGCGTCATCGCGGCCGCATATAACGCAGAGCATATATGCAGGGCGGCCTTTCTTCATGGTTATCGGGATTGTATATACGTCAAGCGCTCCGCCTGAAAGCAGCGCCTGCGCGGCGAATGATACCGCCTCTCCGGTCATGTCGTCTATATTGCAGCGGAGCTCGGCAACGCTGTCGCGGCAGCTTTCGGGCGGATTGCCGTCTTCGCCCAGGAGCGAGCGCACGCAGTTTGCGCGCTCAAAGCGCTTTGAGCCGATGCCGCAGCCGACGCATGACACGCGCATAGTGGGCATGGAAGAAAATTCGCCTGCGAAATGCTTCAGAAGCGCCGCGCCTGTCGGAGTACAAAGCTCGCTTTCGATATCGCCCGCGTATATCGGTATGTCTTGGAGCAGACGCGCCGTTGCGGGCGCGGGTACCGGCAGCATGCCGTGCGCACATTTTACATAGCCTTTCCCGACGCATACGGGCGAGACAATCACGCGCTGCGGGTTAATCTGTTCAAAAAGCATAGATGCAGTTACGACGTCGGCAACCGCATCGATTGCGCCGAGCTCGTGAAAGTGTACCTGCGAAACGCTCCTGCCGTGGACTGCCGATTCAGCCTCGGCGATGAGCGTGTATACGGCCTTTGCATCGCCTTTGACGCGCGGCGAAACGTCGAGAGAATCGATTATTTCCTCTATATCCGCCAATGAGCGGTGCTCATGGTGATGTTCATTGCGCTCATGCGGACGGTGATTCGTGTCGTGAGAATGCTCCTCTTGGCCGTGTATGCATACGCGCATGCGTGTGCCGAGAATGCCGCAGGTTTCCGCACTTTCAAACGATATGCTTATAAAGTCGGGGAAAATGGACGTAATTTTATCGGCGAACGATCGCTTATCGTCGATAAGCTCAAAAAGCGCCGCGCATATCATATCGCCCGCCGCGCCCATTCCGCATTCGAGATAAAGAGTTCTCATTGGATTCCCTCCGTCTTGTTTATCATGTTGGCAATGTATCCCGCGCCAAATCCGTTATCGATGTTGACGACGCTTACACCGCTTGCGCAGGAGTTGAGCATCGAAAGCAGGGCCGCGACGCCGCCGAAGCTTGCACCGTAGCCTATGCTTGTCGGCACAGCGATTACGGGGCAGCTTACAAGCCCTCCGATAACGCTTGCGAGAGCGCCCTCCATGCCGGCGACAGCAACGATGGCGCGAGCGGACGACAATATGTCGAGCCTGCTCATAAGGCGATGGATGCCTGAAACGCCGACATCGTACATTTTTACCACATTGCTGCCGAGCGTTTCGGCAGTGACCGCGGCCTCCTCGGCGACGGGTATGTCGCTTGTCCCGCCGGTCGCAACGACTACGCAGCCTACGCGCTCCGCTGCGGACGGGAGTGCAACGCCTATATGTGCATCGTCATGGTATTCTATCGGAAATTCTGTGCAAACCGCCAGATACGCTTCGCGGCTGAGCCTCGTCAAAAGTATGTTTTTATCACCGTGCTTTGCCATGGAAGCGAGTATGCCTTTAATCTGTTCGGGCGTTTTCCCCTGCGCGAATATCACTTCTTGGACGCCCTGGCGTATGCTGCGGTGATGGTCGACGTTTGCATAGCCTATGTCCTCAAAGGGCATGAGCTTTAGCCGCCTTATTGCTTCTGAAGGCTCGACGGCGCCGCTTTTTACGGCCTCGAGCAGGGCGAGCGTTTCGGGATCGTTCATGGGCGCTTCTCCCTTGCCGTGCGGTCAATTCTTACAATGCGAAAATACGGCGAAATGTCGGAGACTATGCGCTCTTCCATGTCGAGCGCGTCGGAGAGCTGATCGCCCGTAAATTGCAAAAGTGCGGTGCCATCGCTGCACACCCTTGCGCGAAAATCGGAAAAACCCAAATCGAAAAGCGCGTTTTCGGCATCCTCGACATTTGAGAGCAGCGTTTCGGAGAGGCTTGTCCCAAACGGCACGCGCGTAGCAAGGCATGAATATGCGGGCTTATTCCAAACGGACAGCTTTGCCGCCTTCAAAAGGGCGCGTATTTCTTTTTTTGTCAACCCGCATTCGCGAAGCGGCGAGCGGACACCGAGCTCATGTATCGCCTTCATCCCGGGACGGTCGAGCGCTTCGTCGGAGGCGTTCGTTCCGTCGAGGACTGTGCTGAAGCCGTCGCGGGCAGCGGCGTCGAATATGAGCTTCATTATTGCGCTTTTGCAATAATAGCAGCGTTCGGGGCTGTTTCGGGCGATTTCCTCATGAGCCAGAATATCGTATGAAAGCACGGTCAGCGGCATATCGAGCGATTCGGCGAATTTAACGGCCTCGTCGAGCTCGAATTCGGGCTGAAACTGCGTTTTTACAAAATAGGCGCGTGCGTTGCATTCAAACCGCTTTGCGGCGTACAGCAGAAACGATGAGTCTACGCCGCCCGAAAACGCTATCGCAGCCTCCTTTACTTCATTGAAAAATGAAATTAACTCCACAAAACCCTCCGAATCAGTTATAGAATGTGTTGCCGCCTATGAACTCGCGCAGAACGGATGTAGGCGGTATTTCGTCCTCAACGCTTGCGTCGAGAAAATAGTTAAGGAATTTGACAATGCTTCTTGCGCCGCAAAACCAGGGGCTTTCGGGAGGAACGTCCAGAAGAAGCGGATATACATATTTTTTTAGCACGGCAATCTCATAGTGGAGCGTCGTGTTAAGTATTACGTCGGCATTCTCCTGATACGGGAATATCCATCTTTCTTCGCCGCGACGCACCGATGCCCACATCGAAAGCGTATGCTCCATGGAAGCGTTGCGCGTCTTGAAATCGCGCACGAGCCGCCTGAGAAGGCGCACATCTGTAGTCTTTATGCGGTTGTGGTCGTCAAGGTTCATTGTGGTAAGAGCGCTGACGTATACCTTAAATATGTCGTTGCTCCGTATATGCTCGTCGATGAGCGTAGGATTCAGGCCATGTATGCCTTCGATTATAAGCGGCTGGTCGGAGTGGAGCTTGAGAATGCGCCCGTTTTTTTCGCGGCGGCCCGTCATAAAGTTGAAAATGGGCACTTCTGTTTCTTCGCCGGCCGTAAGCGATACGAGATCGCGCCTGAAACGGGCAATGTCAAGAGTGTTTATGTGCTCAAGATCCTTTTCGCCGTTTTCGTCGGCGGGTATATCGTCGCGGTCGATGTAATAGTTATCAAGCGACAGCATTATCGGGTCAAGGCCGAGAACACGAAGCTGTGTAGCTATCCTGTTTGCGCTTGTTGTTTTGCCTGACGATGACGGCCCCGCAAGCATTATCGCTTTCGCGCGGCACTCGGCGATCTTGTCGGCTATATTTGAATACGCCTTCTCATGGAGCGCTTCATTGACGCGTATCAGCTCGTGAACGCTGCCGTCCTCTACGCGCTTGTTTAGCTCTGAAGCGGTGGAGCACGTCATAAGCCTGCCCCAATCATCGCTTTGCCGAAACACCTGCCAAAGCTTGGGCTGAGGCACGAATTCAAGAGGCGCATCGGGCGAAGAGCTTGACGGCATCAAAAGCGCAACGGCTCCCCCGAGATAGTGGACCTTGAACGATGAGACGTAGGACGTAGACGGCGCCATTTCGCCGTAGAAATAGTCCATATATCCCAATGCTGTATAGACGTCGAAATAACTGAATTTACGCCATTTTAAGAGTTTTGCCTTGTCTGCTTGACCGTCGGCCTCATAATACGCGAGCGCCTCCTTTATGTCGAGCCGCTTGCGTATGAGCGGTACGTCGGCGTCGACAATGCGCTGACATTCATCGTTCAGAGCTTCGGCCTCGGCGAACGAAAGAGCGGGCTGTTTATCTATTGTCAAATAAAGCCCGGAGCCGAGCGAATGACGGACGCAAACCCTTGCGCCCGGGAAAAGACGCCTTACGGCGATTATGAATATGAATTCGAGCGTACGCTCGTAGACGCGCTTACCCTCTTCGTCTCGATAGCGGAGCAGGTGTATGCTCGAATCCCTGAACGGCGTATATGAAAGATTGAAAACCTCGCCGCCTATTTGAGCCGCGAGCGGGCGTTCGCTCAGCGTGTCTGAGCAAAGCCCGAGAATATTTACGGCGTCGAGTATGCTTTTGCCGCGCTCGAGCTCAATCACTGAACCGTCAATGTCAAAAACCATAATCGTATCTCCTGTGCTTGCTTGTGAGCCGAAACATGCTATTTAAGCATTTGCGCATCGTTGAGCCGTTTATAGACGCCTCCGAACGCCATGAGCTCATCGTGCGTGCCGCGCTCGAGTATGCCCTCGCCTTCTATGACGATTATTTCGTCGGCGTTCCTGATGGTTGACAGCCTGTGGGCGATTATGAGCGTGGTACGCCCTTCGCTGAGCCTGTCAAGCGCTTCGGTTATACGGGCCTCGGTAGCGGAATCGAGTGCGCTTGTAGCTTCGTCGAGTATGAGTATCGGCGGGTTTTTGAGGAATATACGCGCGATGGATACGCGCTGCTTTTGACCGCCCGAAAGCGTTACGCCGCGTTCACCAACGACAGTATCGTAGCCGTCCGGCATAGCCATGATATCATCGTGTATTTCTGCAGCCTTTGCGGCGGCGATTATCTCATCGTCGGTTGCGCTTGTGCGCCCGTACCGTATGTTTTCGCGTATTGTGTCGGCGAAGAGGAAAACATCCTGCTGGACTATGCCTATGTTTCTTCTAAGCGAGTTGAGCGTTACCGTTCGGATATCGCGTCCGTCTATCAGAACGGAGCCGCTCGTTGGTTCATAAAAGCGGGGTATGAGCTGGCAGAGCGTCGTTTTGCCTCCGCCTGACGAGCCGACAAGGGCGAGCTTCATGCCGGGCTTAACGGAAAGGCTGATGTTTTTTAGCACATCCACTTTGTTATCATATGAAAAGCTTACGTTTTTAAGCTCGATTTCACCCCTGACATTTTCAAGCGGAGTCGCGCCGGGCATATCCTTTATGTCAGGTTCGATGTCCATTATTTCGGCGAAGCGAGCGAATCCCGACATACCCATGGTGAACGTTTCAGTAAATTGAGCGAGTTTCTTGAGCGGCGTTATGAACGATGTGACGTACATCGAGAAAGTCAGAAGCGCGACAAGGTCCATGCGCTTTTTTATTATCATGTAGCCGCCCATGCCGAGAACTATGACGCTCAAAAGCCCTGTAAAAAGGTCGGTGCCGCACATGAAAGCGCCCATGGTTTTATAGTATTCCGTTTTCGAGTTAACAAAAAGCTTGTTGCCTCCGTTGAACTTTTCGACTTCGTGGGCTTCGTTGGCGAACGCCTGCGACACCCTTGCGCCCGATATTGAAGATTCGATGCCTGCGTTTATGACAGCTACGCCCTCCTTGACCTTTCGAGACGCTCTTGACATGCGCCTTCGAAGCAGCATGACAAAGCCGACTATCACGGGTATGCAGCAGAGCAGAAGCAGCGCGAGACGCCATTCAATGGTCATCATGACTATGAATGCACCGAGAAAAGTAAGTATGGATATAAAGAGATCCTCGGGGCCGTGGTGGGCAAGCTCGGTTATGTCAAAAAGGTCGTTTGTGCAGCGCGAAAGCAGCATGCCCGTTCGTGACTTATCGTAAAAGCTGAACGAAAGGCTTTGAATGTGCGTGAATATGTCGCGGCGCATATCGGCCTCCATTTTGACGCCAAGCTGATGCCCTAAAAAAGTGACGACGTAGCTCATGAAAGCCTTGAGCATATATGCGGCTGCGGCACCCGCGACGATGGCAAAAAACGCGCCGTACATGCCTTCCGGGAGAAGCGTACCGAGAGCATATTTTGAGGCAAGCGGATACGCAACTTCTATAAGCGCTATCATGAGCGCGCACGACATGTCGAGCATGAACATAGGAAGATGGGGATTGTAGTATCGTACAAACCTCCTGAGCAAAGACTTCTTTTTCATTTTTTCTCCGTATGCACCGCGCGAAGCCAAGCACGGCAGGAGCGCGGTACAGAATAATTTGATTGGATTATACCACAATAAATGTTCATTTTGTATACGGCGATTTTTCAATGAGGAATTTCAGAAATATACTTTTTTGCGGTTGACATACTGCGAAGTATCTGATAAAATACATCACTGTCGGCAGGTACGGATGCGATTATCGGTACAGCGAGCAGGACGAGGAGACATGCGCCTGTAGCTCAGCAGGATAGAGCAACGGCCTTCTAAGCCGTGGGTCCGGGGTTCGAGTCCCTGCAGGCGCGCCAGGTTTCGTGGTGGGTATAGTTCAGTTGGCTAGAGCGCCAGATTGTGGCTCTGGAGGTCGTGGGTTCGAGCCCCACTACCCACCCCATTTTTCTTGGTGGAGAGGTCCTTGGGGTGTCGCCAAGCGGTAAGGCACGGGACTTTGACTCCCGCATTCGTAGGTTCGAATCCTGCCACCCCAGCCATATGACCCGTTAGCTCAGCCGGTAGAGCATTTGACTTTTAATCAAAGGGTCCGGAGTTCGAATCTCCGACGGGTCACCAACGTTATTTATGTGCGGGCGTGGCGGAATTGGCAGACGCGCCGGATTTAGGTTCCGGTGCCGCGAGGCGTGTGAGTTCGAGTCTCTTCGCCCGCACCAAAGCACCCAATATGCGGGAGTAGCTCATTTGGTAGAGCGCCGCCTTGCCAAGGCGGAGGTGGCGGGTTCGAGCCCCGTCTCCCGCTCCAAACAGTTTAATATAGGGCAAGTATTTGCGGGTGTAGTGTAATGGTAACACATTAGCCTTCCAAGCTGAGATAGTGGGTTCGAGTCCCATCACCCGCTCCAAACTAAAGCCCATAAGAATTATGGGCTTTAGTTTGGAAGCGAAAGCGGGGAATCGAAGCCGCGCGAAGAAATCGATGCGGCGATGAGCCTTTGAATTAACGGCAGAATGCTTCCTAAATGACGTGCCTCCTTAGCTCAGTTGGCTAGAGCACCTGACTCTTAATCAGGGTGTCCAGGGTTCGAGTCCCTGAGGGGGTACCATGCAAGCAGGTCTTGAAAACAGAGCTTTTTCGAGGCTTGCTTTGTTTTTGTCAAGCCACTCGCCGTTTCGGACAAAAGACAGCATTATATGTCGTGCGCCGCATGATACAAAATGATAGAGTTGAATCGTTCAAAGAAGGTATGACAGATGGGACGGACGGAATACATCGGCGAAACGATCGAGGTATATCAAGGCGAGAATAATGAACGGGTTTATTGCGGACACGTTGGCGAAGCATTTTGCTCTTTGGCGTACTGCTTACGGCGCGGTTTAATATGCTTTTCGGCGTGACGGAGGATGGGTGCATACGACGACGCGCGAATTTGAGAAAGGCATGGATGACGAAAACTATTACAGTGAGATTTGGATACCCGTGAAAAAGAAGTGAGGAGGAAATATTTTGCAAAACGAATAATATATCCGCAAATCGCACTTGCATTGGAACGGTCAAGGTATTATAATAACCATGTTTGCTAAAACTGCTGCAAGGTGGCAAGGAGGTGTAAAGAATGAGTAAGTTTTGCGAAATTTGCAAAAAGGGCGTTATGTCCGGTAATTTGGTGAGCCATTCCAACAGGAAGCAGAGGACATCATGGGCTCCCAATATACAGAAGGTTACCGTAATGGTAAACGGTACCCCCCGCAAGATGAACGTTTGCACTCGCTGCCTTCGTTCCAACAAGGTTGAGCGCGTTATCTGATTGCGTTATTGCGACAATTCGGAGCTGCGACATATGTCGGCGGCTCCTTTTTGTTTGCATCAGCGTCTGCGGCAGAGCAAAAACAGCAGTATAACGCACACAAGCACGATTATTACGATGAGCCACGGCGGAGCGCAAATAAGTCCGATTATGAGCGCGATGAGCGGCACGAGCACGACTACTGCGATGGCGGCGTCGCTACTTCCGCGCGAACACCTGCGGAGCCTTGCGCGCCGACGGCACAAAACGGAACGAATATTAAAGAAAGGCATCATTTCACCGCCCTTTGTTTTCATATATTACTATGTATGCTGAACTCGTCTGAATTGTTTACGCCTGCCGTATTGCAAAACACAGACGGATTTTATATAATCAATGTGTGCATGTCTGCAAAGATCGACATGACGAATCGAGGAAAGGGGGAGTATGCATAGCGGAAGAAAGCTTGAACGGTTGCTCGGCCGAAGAAGCGCAAAGTGCGGAGGACTTCGATTTTGAGGAGTATGCAGCATTTGCGCAGACCGAGCTTGACGCGCTGTCGGTCAAGCGCGAGGAGGCGCTCAAAGAGCTTGGCGAGGCCGCATACGAGAAGTTCGGAGCGGAGCAGTTTCCTGAGCTTGCGCAGCGCATAGGAGAGATAGACAGCGAGACCGAACGGATTACGGTGTCTGTGGAAAAGGCGAAGCGCGAGGACGAAGAACGCAGGGCGGCGGAGGAAGCGCGAAGGGCGGAAGAGGAAGCGAAACTTGCTGCAAGAACATGCGGACACTGCGGCACGGTGAATCCCGAGGGGACAAACTTCTGCATGGCGTGCGGCAGGCGCATCAGCGCACCGGAGCCTGCGGCCAAAGGCACTGTGTGCCCTAACTGCGGTAATGTATGCGCAGCAGGAATGAAGTTTTGCCAGGAATGCGGAACCAGGCTTTCAACGCCGCAGAAGCTTATTTGTCCGGGCTGCGGCGCCGAACACAGGCAGGGTATGCGATTCTGCGGCGAATGCGGACAAAAACTTAACTGATAAGTAAAATTTGGGAGGTTCAAAATGATTATATGTGCTAATTGCGGCGCGGAAGTGGATGAAAACCTGAAGTATTGCCCTTCATGCGGAAGCGTAATAAAACAGATACCGAGCAATATACCGCCTCAGACGCAGTATACGCCGCAGCCGATGCAGCAGCCTGCGGCGGAGCAGTGCAGGACGTGCTCGGGCAGCTATGAACGGCCTGCGCCCGGCAGCCAATATGCGCCGATGGGTGCATGGGCATATTTCGGCTGGACGCTGCTGCTTACATGCATACCGATTGTGAGCTTTATACTTACAATAGTGTTCTCGGCGAACTCGAGCAACATCAACAGGCGAAGCTTCGCCCGTTCGATATTGATATTTGATATCATCGGAATAACTATTTTTCTGATATTGTTGTTAGCGGGCGTATCGTTTACCGAAACGTTGTACGATTTGATGTAAAGCTTTAGATACTTGTTGAAATTGGAGGTATTATATTATGGCATTTTGTGGTAATTGCGGAGCTCAGCTTCCGGAAGACGCAAAATTCTGCATATCGTGCGGCAATGCTGTAAATGCGTCGTCAAACACGGAAGCAGAACAGCAGTATCAGCAACAGCAGCAACAGTATGCTCAGCCGCAGTATCAGGAGCCCGTACAGAGCGACGAGGCGGATATTTCGGAAAATAAAGCAATGGGGATACTTGCATATATTTCCTGGCTTGTGCTCGTTCCGCTGTTTGCTGCCAAGGAATCTAAATTCGCGCGTTTCCATACAAACCAGGGGCTTGTTCTTGCCATAGCGGAGTCTGCATATGCAGTTACCGCTCTTATTGTTGTCAAGCTTTTCTCTCTGATAGCATGGTGGCTTGGATTGGTAATGACTGTGCTTTTCTGGCTTGCGGCACCGTTGTTTGTGGTATTCACTATTCTGGGAATTGTAAACGCTGCGCATGGCCGCTGTAAAGAACTGCCTATAATAGGCAAGTTCAGAATTATAAAGTAATATTGAAACATCCGTAGGATTTGCGGCGTAAGGGACGCAGCTTTTCTGATGCGGATTGCAGATGCTGCGGGGGCTGCCGACAGGCATGCCTCCGCTTTTATATACTTACCATGTTGCATATATCGGCTTGTGAACGGTTTCAGCGGGTCAAATCGTGTTGCAATTACGATGCTGCACGGTGGAAACGACTGTAGCTTTAGAACTGAAGAAGCTGATTGATGCCGGCTGCAAAAAACAGAGAGACATTCAAGCGGGCGGGGCGTTGACATGTTATGCGGACAGATGGTAAAACTAAATAAAAAACAAGGAGAGCACAATGAATAAGTACAGCGGATACATGATCGACAAATTCAAAGAGCTTATAGCCATCGACAGCACTACGGGGCTTTATGAGGAAATACAGGAGTATCTTATCGACGAGTGCGCGAAACTCGGCTATAAGACGTCGTGCCTTCATAAAGGCGGCGTGATAGCGGATATGGGCGGAGAAGGCGATTCGCTTGTTATAATGTCGCATGCGGATACGATAGGGCTTATGGTGCGTCATATAAACTCCGACGGAACGCTGAAGGTGACGAATATAGGCGGATTGCATGCATACTGCGCGGAGCGCGAATGCGTAAGGATAAACACGCGAAAAAACGGTATATACTCCGGAACGGTGCAGCGCACGCATTCGTGCACACATGTCACGCCTATGCATGAACGCGATGCGCTCGCAGATTATGATAAAAACATCGTGATAGTGCTTGATGAGGATGTCAGCACGGCTGACGATGTGCGAAGACTCGGCATAGCTGTTGGCGATATAGTTTCGCTTGAGCCGCGATGCAGCATTGTTAACGGCTACATAAAAAGCCGCTATATCGATGATAAAATGGCGATTGCGCTGTCGCTCGGCGTTATGAAGGCAATGAAGGATGAGAGAAGAGCGCCTGCAAGAAACGTCAAGATGATATTCACAATGTATGAGGAGATAGGCCACGGCGGTTCATGGCTGCCCGAGGGCACAAAGGATATAATATCGATTGATGTCATGTGCACGGGTCCGAAGCAGACCGGTGACGAGCATAAGGTATCGCTTGTGGCAAAGGATTCGCGTTTCCCGTATCACTTTGGAATGCTGCGCGAGCTTTGCGACTGCGCCGAAAGAAACGGCATAGATTTCGTTATAGACGTGCTTACGCCGTCATACGGAACGGACAGCGACACAGCTCTTGCGGCGGGGCATGATGTGCGCCACGCGGCGCTCGGTTTCGGCACGAGCGCAACGCACGGCTATGAGCGTACGCATATAGACGGCGTTATGGAGACGGCAAAGCTGATTCTGAATTACATCACCGGGAAATAATATGGATATAGAGAGTATAAGAAGAATAGATAATGATACCGAACGGGTGAACGCCATATACGAGGTGTTCGATGAGGATACGCGCCTGAACCGCTCGAAGGCGGCGCGAGTGGAGTTCCTGACGAGTGTGAAATACATTGAGCGCTACCTTAAGCCCGACGGCAAGATACTCGATCTCGGCGCGGGCGCGGGAGAATACAGCCTGTATTTTGCGAAAAAGGGCTTTGATGTAACTGCGGTAGAGCTTGCGGAAAACAACGTGAAGGCGTTCAGGCGCAAGCTGGAGGACGGCGTGCCGATAACCCTTATTCACGGCAATGCTTGCGACCTAAGTGCGTTTGAGGACGGCACATTCGATACGGTGCTCATGCTCGGGCCGCTTTATCATCTCTGCCGCGCGGAAGACCGCTCGAAATGCATAAGGGAAGCGCTCAGGGTTATGAAACCGGACGGAACTGCGTTTTTCGCTTTTATTTCGAACGATATGGTAGTGCTGACGGAGCTTGCGCATCGGCCGCACTTTTTCAAGGAAAACTCATACGATCACGATACATTCAAGGTTGAGGATTTTCCGTTTGTTTTTTTCACGATAGACAGGATGCGCGAAATGCTTGAAAACGAAGGCGTAAGCATAATTCATGAGGTCGCCTCCGACGGACCGAGCGAGCTTATGGCCGATACAATTAACGCGCTTGACGACGAAGAGTACGCACAATATATGCGATATCACATATATTGCTGCGAGAAAAAAGAAATGCTCGGCATGAGCAATCATGTGCTTATCGTCGGGAAAAAGAGGAACTGATTCAAAACGCGGTCGGCGCCGTATCCCCAAGGGTGATACGGCGTCAAAATATATTGCTTCAAACCAATAACGGCGTGTTATAATATAATGATGATATTTTATAAGGAGAAGAATAATGTTTAGAGAGTTCAGGATGAAGCTTGCGGGCCGCGAGCTCATAGTTGAAACGGGCAAATATGCCGAACAGGCCGGCGGCTCATGCATGGTGAGATGCGGCGGCACGGCGGTGCTTGTATGTGCCACGGTGGCGAAAACAGCGCGCGACGGCGTTGATTTTCTGCCGCTTAGCTGCGAATTTGAAGAAAAAATGTATGCCGTAGGCAAAATACCGGGCGGCTTTATAAAGCGCGAAGGGCGTCCGACGGAAAAGGCCGTGCTTACGTCAAGGCTTATCGACCGTCCGCTTCGCCCGCTTTTCCCGAAGGGCTTCTATAACGATGTTCAGGTTATAGCTACAGTAATGTCGGTCGAGCAGGACGTGCAGCCGGACGTGCTTGCCATGATAGGCTCGTCGATAGCTTTAAGCATAAGCGAGGCGCCGTTCATGGGCCCAACGGGCGCCGTGAGCGTAGGCTATGTCGACGGCGAATACATAATTAACCCCAACAGCCTCCAAAGAGAGCTCAGCCGCATGCAGCTTACAGTTGCGGGAACGCGCGACGCCGTTATGATGGTCGAGGCGGGCGCGCAGGAGGTTACGGAAGCTGAAATGCTCAGGGCGATACTGCTTGCGCATGAGGAAATCAAGCGCATAGTCGACTTCATTGATGAGATTGCGAAGGAAATAGGCAAGCCCAAGTGCGAGGTCGAGGTGTACAAGCCCGACGAGATACTGACGGAGCGCGTAAGGGATTATGCGTTTAAGAACATGCAATGGGCGCTCGACACGTTCGACCGCAAGGAGCGCGAGGCGCGTTCGCAGCAGGTCAAGGACGACACGATAGCTCAGTTTGCCGAGGAGTTCCCGGATTCCGCAAAGGACATTGATAACATTCTATACGGCTTTACAAAGGAAATCGTACGCGAAAAGATAATCAACAAGGGTATACGTCCGGACGGCCGTACATATGAGCAGATACGTCCGATATGGTGCGAGGTTGGGATACTTCCGAGGACGCACGGAAGCGCAGTATTCACGCGCGGCCAAACGCAGGTGCTTACGGTGGCGACGCTTGGTGCAATGGGCGACGGCCAGACGCTTGACGGCATAAGCGAGGAAGAGTTCAAGCGCTATATGCATCAATACAATATGCCGCCTTACAGCGTAGGCGAGACGCGCGTAATGCGCGGACCCGGCAGGCGCGAGATAGGCCACGGCGCGCTGGCGGAGCGTTCACTTGTACCTGTGCTTCCGAATCAGGACGACTTCCCGTACGCGATACGCCTTGTTTCCGAGGTAATAAGCTCAAACGGCTCGACATCTCAGGCGTCGGTATGCGCATCGACGCTTGCGCTCATGGATGCGGGCGTACCCATTAAAAAGCCCGTTGCAGGCGTAGCGATGGGACTTATACAGGATCCCGAGACAGGCAAGATAGTCGTTCTTACCGATATACAAGGTCTTGAGGACTTTTTAGGCGATATGGATTTCAAGGTTGCCGGAACGAAGGACGGCATCACCGCCATACAGATGGATATCAAGATTAAGGGCATCAACGAGGAGATACTCACGCGCGCTCTTGCACAGGCAAGAGAGGGCAGGCTCTTCATACTTGGAAAGATGCTTGAAACGCTTTCCGCGCCGCGCGCAGAGCTGTCGCCATACGCTCCGAGAATACTCCAGTTCACAATTAACCCCGATAAGATACGCGAGGTTATCGGAACGGGAGGCAAGACGATTAACAAGATTATTGCCGACACGGGCGTCAAGATAGATATCGAGGACGACGGACGCGTGTTTATTGCTTCTCCCGATCAGGAGGCCGCTGCGGAGGCTATGCGCATGATTGAGGCTATAGTTAAGGACATTGAGATAGGCGATGTTTATCTCGGCAAGGTGGTTTCAATACTGCCGATTGGCGCTCAGGTAGAGATTAAGCCGGGCAAGAAGGGACTTGTACACATCTCGAAGCTTTCAAACAAGCGCGTTGAGAGGGTGGAGGACGTCGTTTCGCTGGGCGATGAGATACTCGTAAGGGTAATAGACATAAAGCCCGACGGCAAGATAGACCTGACGCATAAAGGTTTGCTGCCCGACGACAGGAGATAGTTGACAAGTTACGGAGACAGGCGGCCGCCTGTCTCTGTGATTAAAAACCCGAAAAGCATATGCTGCCGCAGCCGTGAATACCTTATAGCATCAGTCGATTTCGGAGGTATTCATGGGGAAACGCAGCATGGAAAGACAGGCCTCGGCGATAGTCAACATAGTGCTTGTAGGGTTGATATTCGCGCTGTATGCGATAACAAAGCAGCCGGATTCGTTCGCTGTCGAAACATTCGCCAGCCCTATTTACAAGGCGAACACGGACGAAAGTATATCGCTTCAATGGGTGATAAGCTATAACGCTTCAAGCCTTGACCCGATACTCGATATACTCGAGGAAGAAAACGTGCGCTCGACGTTTATGGTAAGCGGCAAATGGGCATCGCAAAATCCCGCCACGCTTACGAGAATGGCGTCGCTCGGCCATGAGCTCGGCATTATAGGCATGGAGCCTTACGATGACGGCAACCTTTCGTGGGTGACTGAGGATCTGACGGAGGCGGTAAGCGTTGTGGAATCGCTAACAGGGATACGGCCAAAACTATACTATTCAGGCGACAGGCGCAGCGCAACGTCATCGCGTGCATGTAAAAAGCTTGATTTAACGCACGTCATGTGTACGCTTGACCTGCTCTGTTCGCAGGATACGGCCGAACAAATAATTAAGCGCGCAGAAAATGCGCCGTCGGGGAGCATAATACTCATGAGACCCACAAAACAGGCGGCTCAGGCGCTCAAGGCGATAATATACTGCTTCAGAAGCAGAGGCATTGAGCCTGTGACAACCGGGAATTTAATCGGAAGGTCGAATTGATTTAATGATAACTCTTGAAAAACTTGATAACGGAATACGCGTCGTCATGGAGCGGATGGACGGCTGCCGCTCTGTGGCGATAGGCGCGTGGGTAAAAGCCGGCTCTGTCGACGAGAACAGCGGCGAAAACGGCATAACTCACTTCATAGAGCACATGCTCTTTAAGGGGACAAGCAGCCGCAGCGCGAAGGATATAGCGGTGGAGATGGACGCCGTCGGAGGCAACCTTAACGCGTTTACGGCAAAGGAATGCACATGCTTTTATGCAAACATACTTGACGAGCATGTTGACCTTGCGGTCGACGTGCTTGCCGATATGATAATGAATCCGCGGCTCGATCCCGATGACATAGGGCGCGAAAAGGGCGTGGTTATCGAGGAGATACATATGACGGGCGATATACCCGAGGATCTCGTGCAAGAGACGCTTGCCGGGCTGTTGTATGCGGGAGATCCTTTGGCAAGACCGATACTCGGCAAGGAGGAAACGGTTGAGAGCTTCACGCGCGAAAGCATACTCGGATATATGCACAGGCGTTATACGCCCGATAACATAGTAATCTCCTGCGCGGGAAACTTTGAACGGGAAAAGCTTATGGACGAGCTTAATGAGCGCTTCGGACGCATAAGCCCGTCGCATGACGGGAGCACGAGGGTTTACGGTGAAAAACGCGGCGCACGGCTGTTTAAGGCTATAGAGAAGGATATCGGACAAGTTCAGATTTGCATGGGTCTGCCGGGTTTCGCGGTAGGCGAAGCGGGGCAGTATCCGCTCGGAGTTTTGAGCAATGCGTTCGGCGGCAGCATGAGCTCGCGCCTTTTCCAGCATATCCGCGAGGATAGTGGAATGGCGTATTCCGTCTATTCGTTCACGTCGTCGTATTCGGCTACGGGTTCGTTTGGCATGTATGCGGGTACGAGCGAAAAGCAGGCGCCGAAGGTTCTCGATGCGCTGATGAACGAGATAGAAAATGTAAAACGCAGCGGCATAACGCCCGATGAGCTCGAGCGCAGCAAAGAGCAGATGAAGGGCAGCTATATAATCGGCTTCGAAGGGACGTCGGCGCATTCGTCGGCGAACGGTAAGGCGATGCTGCTTAGAAATAAGCTGTATTCGTCGGACGATGTTATAAGAAAAATCGACGGCGTGACGATGGACGACATAAATGATATAATACCGTATGTGTTCGATGCCGACAGGCTTTGCGCCGCATTCGTGGGCAAGGGAACGCAGAAGCTTGCCGACAGCTTCAAATAATACTGATTTGGGGGGGTCGCAATGGGTGAAAACACGGTGAAGGACAAGCTTGACGTTATATTTGAGCTTCAGGGCTTATTGGATGACGATATAACGCTTAGGCGCGGCCTCGGCGGAATATCGAGCGAGGAGTGGATACAGAAGGACGTGCTTGCGCTCGTGAGCGAGCTCGGCGAGCTGCTTTGCGAGGTAAATTTCAAGTGGTGGAAGAATCCAAAGGAAATTGACAGCGCGGCCATTAAGGAAGAGATAGTCGACGTGGTGCATTTTGTCATAAGCATGGCAAGACGCGCCGGCATGACCTCCGATGAGCTTTACGAGGGCTACATAGCCAAAAATAAAGAGAATTTCGACAGGCAGTACGGCAGGTCGAAAAAAGAAGGCTATGCGCTGACGGAATAAGAGGCGTTTTAGATCGAGGTGTATAGATGATCGTAAGAAGAAAACGATTTAAGTTCCATCCGAAATTCTACGCGCTTGCCGTGTTTGCGGGGCTTGTCATTATTGGCTTGCTTGTGCTGTTTATACCCGGCAGGTCGTGGGGAGTTACGTCGTCTTCGGGAATGATGCTTAACCTTGACGTTAAAACGGCGATAATACGCAAGGAAGAGTGTGTTGCTATAGAGAAGTACGATCAGCTTATGTACATCGCGGGCGAAGGCGATACAGTTAATGAGGGCGACACGCTTGCGTGGGTTCTCAAGTGGGGCTATAGCGAGGATATGCTGCAATCGGTGCTTATGCTCGAAAACGAGATATACGATGAGCAGATGCGGCAGCTTGATGGCATAGAAGACGGCGAGCTTGCCGCTCTCGACGCCGGTATTGACGAAGTAAAGCACCTTATAAGGGCCTGCATAATGACCGGCGAAGGAGAGGATCTTCAGCTGCTTGAGCAGCGGCTTTGCGCGGAGCTTGCGAAACGCAGCGCTTATTTGCGGGACAAGGTTTATGCAACCGAGACGCTTACGGCGCTATACCGAGAGGAAGAAATAAGAAATACGCAGTTTGAGCAATGGCGCAGCACGATTGCCGCGACGACCTCGGGGCGCGTCAGCTTTTATTTCGACGGCTTCGAGCAGGCGCTTAATGCAGACAAGCTTGACATATTAACTTCCGAGCTTTTGGCGTCGGCGATAAAGGGAAACAAGGAGGGAAGCTCGTCGGACGATGAAATGTCGCTGCTGTACAGAATAGTCGAGCCGAACACATGGTATTGCGCTTTTTTGACGAATGCAGCGGATCCCGTGCGGTTGGTAAAAGGGCAGGAATACTCTGTTGTGTTCGACGGCTACTCGGGGAGCACATACAGGGGAGTGGCGCTCGAGGCTAAGGTATCCGGCAAAAAGGTAGTCAATATATTACAGATAAACTCCGATATAGGGGACTTTATAGGCGTTCGGTCTATAAAGGCGGCCATTTCCGCGCAGGTAAGCGGCGTTGAGGTAAATACGGAATCAATACAATTCGAGAAAGGCGTACCCTATATAGTGCTTGCGGACGGGAATAACACGCGCATTGAGATAGAGGTATATGCGGTAGACGGCTCGAAGGCGATAGTCAGGGCCAAGAACGCGCGCGACACGCTCGTTTCCGGACAAAAGTACGTTAAGGAGCGCGTAAGCAATTTCACGAGAATAAAGGAAAAGCTGGGATTATGATGAATATTGCCGAGAATTTCGCAAGGGTCAAGGAGAACGTGGCGCAGGCGGCCGTGCGTTCGGGCAGAAGGCCCGAGGATATTGAGCTTATAGTTGTCACAAAGTTTGTCGACATAGCAAGGATAGACGAGGCGGTAAAGGCAGGCGCACGCAGCGTTGGAGAGAACAGGGCGCAGGAGCTTACGGAAAAGCTGGAATACTTTAATTCCGTAGGAGTCGTCAAAAATTTTATTGGACAGCTTCAAACAAATAAGGTAAAATATATTGTAGGAAACGTATCGCTTATACAGTCGGTGGACAGGCTTGAGCTTGCAAGGGAAATAAGCAGGCGAGCATCGGCTGCCGGCATTGTTCAGGACGTTCTTGTCGAGGTGAACATAGGCGGTGAGGAACAAAAGGGCGGCGCCGCGAGCGACGGAGCGGCCGAGTTTATCAGGATAATATCCGCCATGCCGGGCATTGGCGTGAAGGGAATAATGTGCGTTCCGCCTCATGTGGGAGAGGCCGATGTGCGTAAATACTTCGCGCAAATGCGGAAGATCTTTGAAGACATAAAGAAGCAAGAGCTCGAAAATGTCGAAATGAGGCACCTTTCAATGGGTATGAGCGGCGATTATACAGCGGCGATAGAGGAAGGCTCGAACATGGTGCGAGTAGGAACGGCCATATTCGGCCCGCGCTATTGACGCAAACAGAAGCGATAGATATATAAAAAAACGCTTCAATCAATCAGAAATTTCTCCAAGCGCCGAAAAAGAAACGGAGGAATGAACGATGGCATTTTTTGACAAGATTCTCGATAAGATAGGCGTTTCTGAAGTTGAACTCGATGACGAGTACACGGAGGACGAATACGATTTCGAGGAAGAAAACAACAGCAACGTATCGGCCTTTTCAAGGAACACGGCGAGGAAGCGTTCCAACAGGGAGAACGTGGTCAGCTTTCCCACAGCTGCGCAGCAGAAGATGGTTATTTACCGTCCCGTATGCTTTGAGGATACACGCAGCATAGTTGACAATTTCAAGAGCCGCAAACCGGTAATCGTGAATGTGTCCGAGCTGGCTGAGACAGATGTCCCGATGGCGCAGCGCATTCTCGACTATGTGAACGGCGCGGCCTACGCACTCGGAGGAAGGATACACAGGATAGACTATGCGATATATTGCATGGCGCCTGCCAATTACGATGTGATGAGCACCGGGAGCGACTCCGAGGAAGAGAGCGAAGGTCTGTAATTACGACCGATACGAGCCGTGCGCGCTGCGCGCGCACGGCAAACTGTTTTTTTGATGCGCTGTGCGCTTGCGGAGGATGAGATGAACAGAGACGAGATAGTAAATAAACGGTTTTCACATTCCTTGTTTGGATACAATATGGCGGAGGTTGACGAGTTCATAGACGAGATAACGTGCGAACTCGACGATCTGGCGCAAAGGCTTGAAAACGCGCAGCGTGAGCTCGACGAAAAGGAGGCCGAGCTTGCAAAGAACGCCGAGCGGCTGAAAATACTTGCGCGTGAAATCAAAAAGTACAGGGAATAAAGCACGATTGGAAGCGGCCGGCGAATATGCCGAGCCGCGTTTTTTGTTTGCGCGTATGCGCATTAAGATATTTCTGTTCCGATATGTGCGATCATGTGATATGATAATTAACGGGGGCTTAACGCTTCGTATGCGGGAAACGGGAATGAACAGAAAACAAAAGCTTTTTCTCAACGGCGGCATGGGGTTGCTGAAGCAGATAGTGGCTATGATCTGCGGCTTTTTGCTGCCGCGGTTTATGCTTGAGTACTATGGGTCTGAGGTAAACGGGCTTGTTTCGTCGATAACCCATTTTTTGAGCTTAATATCGCTTATGGAGATGGGCATAGGTCCCGTGATACAGGCGAACCTTTATGCTCCGCTTGCTGAAAAAAACAATGACCAAATCAGCAGGATAGTTATTTCGTCGGAGCGCTTCTTTCGGCGCATAGCGGTAATTTTTCTTATATATATAGCGGTACTGATGTTTGTGTTCCCAACAATAGTAAACAGGGAGCATAACCCGTGGTTTTCGGCTTCGCTTGTGGCTATAATAGCCGTAAGCACCTTTGCTCAGTATTTTTTCGGCGCGACATATCAGCTTCTGCTGAATGCGGACCAAAAATCGTATGTGCATATTGCGCTGCAAATTATAACGACCGCGCTTAACGCCGTGTTCTGCATAATTCTTATAAAAAACGGGGCGTCGGTACACATCGTGAAGCTGGTTACGGCGGCGATATTCGTTGTCAGGCCGCTGCTGACTGCGCTTTATGTGCGAAAGCATTATGAGATTAACAAGCATATTAAACTCACAGAAGAGCCGATAAAGCAAAAATGGAACGGCTTTGCGCAGCATGTATCCGCGGTGGTATGCGAGAATATCGACGTGGTGGTATTGACGCTCTTTTCGACTCTTGCGAGCGTGTCCGTATATTCGGTGTATTTTAATGTTGCAAATGGGCTTGCGGTAACGGTCATAATGGCGACGACAGGTCTTGAGTCATACTTTGGGGACATGATAGCCCGAAAAGAGAATGACGCGCTCAACGGCTCGTTTGAAAGGGTGGAGTTTATAATGCACACAGCAGTCACGATAGTATTTACCATTGCCGCGATAACGATTGTGCCGTTTGCGGCGGTATATACGCGAGGCATAAACGACGCTGATTATCTGCTGCCCGCGTTCGGGACGCTTATGGCGCTTGCTTACGCCTCCCGCTGTCTTAGGGTGCCGTATTTCAGCCTTGTCAAATCTGCGGGCCATTTCAAGCAGACGCAGAATGGCGCCTTCATTTCGACGGCGATAAATGCAGTGCTGTCACTGGTGCTTGTGTTCAAGTGGGGGCTTGTGGGCGTGGCGGCGGGTACGTTTGCGGCAATGATGTACCACACCTGTTATTTGGTATGGTATTTGCATAAAAATATAATCAACCGCCCAATATGGCATTTTGTTAAGTATGTCATTACTGATGCGGCGGTGCTTATAATATCGTATTTCTTGACAAAGAGCTTCATTATGACCGAAACAACATATCTTTCGTGGCTTCTGCTTGCGTGCAAGGCGGCGGGTGTGACCATAGGCACAGCGATTGTTGTGAATTTGGCGGTAAATTGGAAAACTGCATTGCAGACGGTTAGGCGCATAAAAGGAAAGTCCGCTTAAAAGCAAAACGACAAGGCACATAAGAACCGCGCGATTATTATGCGAAAGCAAAAAGCGGCCATAAGCGCCGCTTTTTTGACCGTGCATATTTTTACTGAAATTTAATCTTCGAGCTGTTTACCCATGAAGTACGCGGCCGTTTCGCATGCCTTGAGCTCCGCCCTTCCCATTGCTGCATTTTCATCGCGGCTAAGAAGCATTACGGCGCCCACGGCGTCCCCCGAGGCAAGTATAGGCACTATTGTTTGGGCCGTATATTGTGAACCGTCGCGTTCGTCAGAAACCACGGCGACAGATGTGGCGTTCTGCTGCGATGAAACCTTTTCTCTGTTCTTCATGAGGGTATCTATCGTTGTGTTTACGCTCTTATCCATGAGGTCGCGTTTGCCTGCGCCCGAAGCGGCGATAACTACGTCTTTGTCACATATGACAGCCGTATGCCCATAAGCGAGATGGAGCGCGTCTGCGTATTCTTTTGCGAAATCGCCAAGCTCGTTTATTGGCGAATATTTCTTCAGAATTATCTCGCCCTCCTTGTCCGTGAATATTTCAAGCGGGTCGCCTTCACGAATGCGGAGCGTGCGCCGTATTTCCTTTGGTATGACGACACGGCCCAATTCATCGATGCGCCTGACTATGCCTGTTGCTTTCATGCAAATATCTCCTCCCGAGCTAAATTGTAGTTTTCGGTCATAGTGTTTGCATGATGTGGGAATTTATGCACGCTATGCGGCGAAACGGCGTCAGGACACGCCCGTCATATTTTTGCAAAAGCAATATATACATAAAGCATAAGCGGACAGGAGGTTTGAGTATGGAATACAGACGCAGAGCATCGCGAAGAAGGCGTAAAACGGACGGAGCCTCATCGGGCGGCGGGGCTGTCATTGCAATAATCATCGTAATAGCGATGGTTTATTTTGTGGCCACTTCAAACGTAGGCACATGGATAGCACAGAACGTTTTTGCGCCGCTGTTTGGGGACGGCTCAGGCGATGTGATAAACAAAAGGGGCGATAATGACGCAGAAGCGGACGCAACAAATTCGCCCGGCGATGTGAGCGCGGTGGGACATACGACAACGCGGGAGGTGTCCGTGCCCGCGCTTGAGTGCTATATGATACAGTTTGGCGTATTCAAGTCGCGGGACAACGCTGCGGCGCAGGCTGAAAAAATTACGTCGCAGGGGGCAGCCGGCTATATATACGAGGACGGGGAACGGTTCAGGGTGCTTGCCTCGGGCTATGGCAGCGAATCCGGCGCGAAGAGCGTAAAGGAGAGACTGGTATCGCAGGGGTACGAATGTACGGTATTTAAGCTCGAGGTGCAGGGCGTAAGCTTCAGGGTCACCGCGGATGAGACGTTGATCGACGACGTTGAAGGCGTGTTCGACACCATTAATGCGGTGAAAAACTCGCTCGAGGAGGATGTTGTGAAGTTCGACACGGACAGGCCGGCGCTTGAAAAGCAGCGTGAATCAATAAAGAATATGATGGACGATATATTCGGCGCTGCGGCGAAGCTGAAAGACAGAGGCGGCGATAATGAGGTAATTGCGGCGATGGTGGACTGCTGCGGCGAGTTTTATGAGAGCCTGAACGAATTGTTTATGCTAAATACCGAAAGCTTTATAGATTTTTCGTCAAAAATGAAGTATACTCAGATTAAGCTTACATGCGAATACGCAAGGCTTATGGAGGCGCTTGCTTCTATGAGCTGAAGAAGGAGGGATGCCGTATGAAACTCGGCGATGTTGCCAAGATACTTGACGCGTGCGTCATATGCGGAAAGGACATGCTTGATTTTGAGGTGGATTCCGCTTTTGGCGCAGATCTTATGAGCGATGTGCTTGCTTTTGTGAAGCCGACAACGCTTGTGCTTACGGGCATGATGAATCCGCACGTCATACGCACGGCCGAAATGCTCGACGTACACTGCATAGTGTGTGTGCGCGGCAAACAGCCGACGCAGGAGATGCTTGACGAGGCCGATAAAATAGGCGTTGCGCTCCTTTCTACGGAAAAAACGCTGTACACATGCTGCGGGCTGCTTTACGCGGCGGGTCTGAGAGGATGCGAAAGAAAAGAGGTCCACGATGGTTCTGTATAGAGAGGTGTTTCCCGTAGAGCGGGGAGATTTTGCTTCTGCGGGCAGCGCATCGAGCAAAATAAAGCGAACGCTTAAAAAGATGGGCGTTGACCCTTCTATTATACGCGAGGTCTCAATATGCTCATATGAGCTTGAGCTGAACCTCGTGATACATTCGCTCGGGGGCGAGCTTGTGCTCGAGCTTACGGAGCGCGGATTAACGCTTATAAGTTCCGACAGAGGGCCGGGCATAGCCGACTTGGAGCTTGTGATGAAGGAGGGCTATTCGACCGCGCCCGAGAGCGTCAGAGCGATGGGGTTCGGCGCGGGCATGGGGCTCCCGAACGTAAAACGTCACAGCCAGATTTTTTCACTCGAGTCTGAGATTGGAAAAGGAACCAAAATCAGAAGCGAGTATTCTTTTTAATATGCCTAAGACGGAAAGGAGAGCACGATGTATAGGCATTCCGTTAGGATAGACAAAAGAAAATGCGTCGGCTGCACCAACTGTATAAAGAATTGCCCGACAGAAACGATAAGGGTGCAAAACGGCAAGGCATATATGATAGATGAGCGCTGCATAGATTGCGGAATGTGTCTGTCGTCATGCCCGCATAACGCAATGGTGGCCGTCACGACGCCGCTGTCGGTTCTTGGCGCGTTCAAATACAATATAGTGGTTCCGTCGACGACGCTTTATTCACAGTTTCAAGGCGTTACAGACATACGCGATATATATGCGGGGCTTTACGCGATGGGCTTTGACGCGATATACGAGGAGGCGAAGGCGACGGAGATACTTGCCGAAGCCATGGCGAAGCACATTCGAAGCTCTGAGGCGGTGCTGCCTCTCATATCGAGCTCATGCCCGGTAATACCGCGCCTTGTGACGTCGCTATACCCGAATTTGATTGACAATCTTGCGCCTTTCATACCGTCAAATGAGATAGCTGCGAGGGTAGCAAAGGAGGAGTTTTGCGAGACGATGAATGTGCCGCGCGACGAAGTAGGCGTGTACTACATATCGCCCTGCGCCGCAGAGATGACGCACATAAAAAGTCCTCTTGGCATAACAAAGTCGGATATAAACGGCGTTTTCGCCGTACGCGACGTGTATCCGCAGCTGATGAAATTTATAGGCAAGGCGGGCGATACGCATATGAACAACATCGCTTTTCGAGCGGGTGCATTCGGCCTGGGTTCGGCCGTTGTTGGCGGACTGAGCGCTGCCGTCGGAACGGAGCATTACCTTGCGGTGGACGGTATTTGTGACGTAATGCAGTGCCTTGACGAGATAGATAATGAACGCCTGCGCGGACTCGTGCTTGTCGAGATGATGGCATGCAAGGGCGGATGCGTCGGCGGGCCGCTCACGTTTGAGAATCAGTTCGTTGCCAAGAACAGGAACAGGCGCATACAGTATTCACAGCCGCGTCTTGATCTCGATGGCGATGAGCATGTTCGCAAGTACGTCAATTCGGATATGATTCTCTACGACGTGCCGTTTGAGCCGAGGAACATACTAAAGCTGAGCGACGATGTTGTAGAGGCGATGCGTATGATGGACAGGCTGGAGGAAATAAACAGGCGGCTGCCCGGGCTTGACTGCGGCTCATGCGGTTCACCGACTTGCCGAACGCTTGCGGAGGATATCGTAAAAGGGCAGGCGGTCGAGATGGACTGCATATTTAAGCTCAGGGATAAGGTAAGGCAGATGGCGCAGGAGATGGTTGATCTTGCGAGCGCTCAAAAGCGCGGATAATGCGAATAGATGTAAAAAGGAGAATTGACATGAAAGTAAAAGAGCTTTGCGGACTTGTCGGAGGAACGATACTTACGCGCTCGGGAGGCGAAAACGAAATAGAATGCGGGTGCGTGTGCGACCTTTTGAGCTGGGTAATGGCGAAGGGAGAGCCGAATTGCGCGTGGGTTACGGTGCAGACGCATATGAACGTGATAGCTGTTGCGTCGCTTCATGACATGGCGTGCGTGATATGCCCGGAGGGAATGAAGCCCGACGCAGATGTGCTCGATAAGGCTGATGAGGAGGGAATAGCGGTGATTTCATCGCCGTATACGGCGTACAAGGTTTGCTGTATCATGAGCGCAGGCGGTATCAAGCCCGAAAGGGAGTGAGCCGATGAAAATCGCGGTCGACCTCCATATACATTCGTGTGTGTCGCCGTGCGCCGATATGGATATGACGCCGAACAATCTTGTAACCATGGCATATCTGAAGGGGCTTGATGCGATTGCCGTTTCAGACCATAATACGGCAAAAAATCTGCCGGCCTGCAAGGCGGTCGCCGACGCGCGGGGGATATTGCTTGTGCCTGCGATAGAGGTGGAGAGCCGCGAGGAGGTACATGTGCTTTGCTACTTTACATCGGTCGAGGCTGCCGTTGCGATGGGCGACTATGTGTATGATTTTTTGCCGGATATCGAAAACGTGCCAGCGATGTTCGGCGAGCAGACGGCTATGAACGACGACGACGAGCCTATATATACGGAACGGAAGCTCCTGATACAGGCAACGGAGCTTACGATAGACGAAATAGCTTTGAAATGCCGAGCGCTTGGAGGGGTTCCGGTGCCCGCGCATATAAACAGGACATCCAATTCGCTCATAGCGTGCCTTGGCTTCATACCTGACGAGCCCGAATTTACGTCGGTAGAGGTATATAGAAGCCTGCCTGTGAAAACGAATGTCGATGCATATCATGTGATATACTCGTCCGATGCGCACAGGCTCGAGGACATATTCGAACGCGATAATTTCATAGGCGTTGAAGAAAAAAGCGTGGAGGGCATAGTTCGTTATTTGGCGGCGAAAAAATAATGTTACACAAAGTTTGGTTTTCAAACGCCCGTTTTCGGATATAATGTATCTGAACATGTGAAACGAACTGTTTTACGGACGAAGCACTAAGGAGGATAAATTATGAAAAGGTTCACAACGAAGCAGCTCATCGTTGCGGCGGTATTTTTTGCGGCAATAATACTCGCAACATGCCTTTTAAGGTTTGATATTCCAAAAAGCTCTGACGGCGGACCGCTCCTCAGACATACGGGAAAGGAAGCGAATTGCTTTATCAGCTTCGGAGACTGCGTGATATATATAGCCGCGCTTGCTGTCGGCAACCCGCTTGCGATAATAGCGGCGGCTGTTGGAAGCGCACTTGCGGACATTTTTGTGGGCAGCGCCGTTTATGCCATACCGAGCCTCATAATCAAGGGAGCCATGGCGTATCTGGCGGGGCGTATGCTTAAAAACGAGCGCGATTGGCTGTCCATAATAAAGCTGTGTCTTTATTGCTCGCTCATAATGATAGGCGGCTATTTCCTGTTCGATCTCATAATAATGAACGACTACAGCGTAGCGGCGCTCTGCCTGCCCACTAACGTTTTGCAGGCAATAATGAACGCTGCGATAGCCATCCCCGTATTAAAAGTTTTGTCCGGGACATACTTTAAGCAAAACAATACCATTCAAGGATGAGTGATAGATGAAGCTTACTGTGTTGGGCAAATACGGACCGTTTCCTGCGCCAATGGGCGCATGTTCGGGCTATCTTGTCGAAAGCGGCAGCGCTTCGCTTGTGCTTGACCTCGGGAGCGGCACGCTCGGGCGGCTGCGCTCTATAAAGCCCGACATTGCAGTTGATGCGATAATACTGACGCATCTTCACAGCGACCATATGTCCGACATGCTTGTGCTTCGCTATGCGCTCGAGCAGCTTAAGGCACGCGGCATAGATGTACCCATGCCGCTGTCTGTCGTTTCACCGTCCGAGCCGCAAAACGAATTCAGGCAGCTCAGCGCGTCGGGCGTCTATAATATGTTGGCCGCAGCCGACGGCATGAAACTCAAACTCAATGATATGAGCATTACGCTCCACAGAATGACGCATCCGGCCGTGTCATATGCGGTAAGCGTCCAATGCGGCGCCAAGCGCCTCGTTTATACAGGCGACACGGGCTATAATATGATGCTCGATAAAGTGTGCGAAGGCGCGGATCTGCTGCTTGCCGACACTTGCTTTCTCAGCGCTGACAAGACGGTCGAGAACGCGCCGCATATGACGGCGCGCGAGGTTGGTGCGCTTGCAAGGCGCTGCCGCGTTAAAAAGCTGCTGTGTACTCATATTTGGGCCGGAGGCTACGACGAAAGGGCGATACTCGATGAAGTGCGGGAGGATTTTCCGAGGGCCGCTATTGCCGAGGAAATGAAAACATATACGGTGTAGGGCTTAAAACGTAAAAACGGCTTTGACTTATGTCGATAGAACCTGTTTTACGTTTGAGACGAGCGCGTTTAATCTTTTGAAGAAGCATTTATCGGTATAACAAAAAGCCGCTGCGCGCGCAGCGGCTCGCTTTTTCTTTGGTCACTCGACAGTCACCGATTTCGCCAAATTTCTCGGCTTATCTATATCGCAGCCTTTCAGCGACGCCACGTAATACGCGAAAAGCTGGAGAGGCACTATTGTGAGCGACGGCATTGTCAGCTGCTCCCATTCCGGCATATAAATAACATGATCCGCCGCCTCCGCAACGGCTGTATCGCCGCAGCGGGCAAGCGCTATTACGACCGCGCCGCGCGCCTTTACCTCGCGTATGTTGGATATCATTTTGTCGCGCAGCGGGGCGTATGTGCAGAGCGCTATTACAAGCGTTCCGTCCTCTATTAGCGATATGGTGCCATGCTTCAGCTCGCCCGCGGCGTACGCCTCGGAATGGATATAGGATATTTCCTTTAGCTTCAGCGATCCCTCGAGCGCAAGCGCGTAATCGATATTTCGACCGATGAAGAATATGTCCTTAGAATTAAAGTAGAGCGATGCAAGGTACTGAACTTGTTCACGGCTTTCTATCAGCTCACCGACGACTTCGGGAAGCCTCTCTATCTGCTTAATCGCGCTGTCAATATCGGCTTGAGAGGCGCAGGCGCGGACCTGACCGAAATAAAGTGCGGTCAAGTAAAGCACGATGAGCTGCGCCGTGTATGCCTTCGTTGTGGCGACAGCAATCTCCGGACCTGCCCATGTGTAAACGACATCCTCGCTTTCGGAAGCGATTGTGCTGCCGACGACGTTTACGATGGAAATCACGCGCGAGCCGCGTTTGCGCGCCTCCTTGAGCGCGTAGAGCGTATCCATGGTTTCGCCCGACTGGCTTATCACTATCGTAAGAGTGCTGCTGTCTACGAACGGGTTGTCATATCTGAATTCGGACGCAAGCTCGACCGTTACGGGGATATTTGCGAATCTCTCTATTATCTGGCGTCCGACCTTGCCGACATGGTATGCCGAGCCGCAGCCTACAATGTATATTTTATTGAAAGAGCGTATATCGTCGTCCGTTATATTCTTGAGTCCCAATTCAACTTGGCCGTTTTTTATCCGCGGGCTTGCAGTCTTTCTGATTACGTCGGGCTGTTCGACTATCTCCTTTATCATGAAGTGCTCGTACCCGCCCTTTTCGGCCGCATTGGCATCCCAAGTGACGAATATGGGCTCTTTTTCGATTCTTTCGCCGTAAGCGTTGTAAACGTCTATATTGCTGCGCTCAATCACGGCTATTTCCTGCTCGCACATTCTGAATATACGGCGCGTATGCTTTAATATCGCCGTAACGTCGGATGCGATAAAGTTTTCACCGTCGCCTATACCGACTATGAGCGGGCTGTCTTTGCATACGGCGATAATTTTATCGGGCTCGTCGGCGAACAATATGCCTATTGCGTACGATCCTTCAAAATGACGCACGGCGTTTCTTACGGCGGAAAGTGAATCGCCCGCATAGAAGAAATCTATCATTTGCGAAATGACTTCGGTATCGGTTTCCGTAACGAAGCTGTAGCCATGCGAGGTTAAGAATCTTCGAAGCTCGATATAGTTTTCGATGATTCCGTTATGCACTACGGCAATTTTTCCGCTGAGAGACAAATGCGGGTGGGAATTTACATCAGAAGGCTCGCCATGCGTCGCCCATCGCGTATGGCCTATGCCGGTTGTTCCGTTAATGGAAGCCCCGTCATCGGTTAACCCGCGCAGTACCTTCAGACGACCCTTCGATTTTTTTACAGTAAGCGCTCCTCCGCGCGCGACAGCTATCCCAGCGGAATCGTATCCCCTGTATTCAAGCTTTTCGAGCGCATCGAGTATGATCGGCGCCGCCTGGCTGCCTCCCGCATATCCGACTATTCCGCACATAATCTTTTCCTCTCATTCCGGCAAAAGTCAAGGCACTTGCCACTAAAAAGCAATTATACTATATATATGTCCGATTGTGAAGCGAAAATGAAAAAATCTGCAAAGTGATTGAGAGCGAGCGACGGTGATTTGTAACAAACTGTTTGCGTGAATCATCGCCGGGGGAGCGGCGGAGGTTTTCAAAAGACGCTGTCCGCCCATGACGACGTTTCAAATGCGCGGTTGAAACGATGATTGCGAGCCGTTTCTGTCTGTTCGTTAAATTGACTTAACAAAAAAGGGAGTCCGATTCGAATATAGCCGACTATCGGCGTCATATAAATCATTAGCGCTTTTATGCGCGGCGGAGGTACATATGCAAAGGCGGCTTATGGCTGATACTTCATCGATGCAGCGGCGGACGCTGCGTATAAGGATGTATGCGGCGATAGCGATATTGCTCCTTGGAGGAGCGCTTACGCTTCAGACGCTTGTGTCGGAAAACGGCGCTTTTTCGCTTTCAAGCATATTGAGCTTGGAGCTTCCGTACATATACGCGGTCAAAAAGAGCAGGGCGGACGAGCCCGAGCCAACGCCGATGCGGAACGCGGACGAGCTTATACTTTTTGAACCCGTAGATATTGAGAAGGACGTCGACTCATCCATAAAATTCGAAATACTGTCGGCGCCCGACATAGGCGAAATAGATTTGAAGGGGACGGAGCCGCGGATACTTATATACCACACTCACGCGACGGAGGCTTATACGCCTACCGATAAGTGTAAATACAAGGAATCGACGCGGTGGCGCACGAACGATGAAACGCGCAGCGTTATAGCCGTCGGCGAAGAGCTTGCGCGAATACTTAGGGAAACGTATGGCATAGCTGTGCTGCACGACACTACGAATCATGAGCCGCCAAAGCTTTCGTCTGCATACTCACGCTCCGTGAAAACGATGGAAAAGTACAGGGACGAGTATCCTTCCATAACGATGTATATCGACCTGCACAGGGATGCGTATAACACTGCGGGCGATAAGGTCAACACAGACTATTGCGTTATAAATGGCGAGAGGGTGGCGAGGCTCATGTTCGTAGTCGGCACGGGAAAGGGGGCGACGGGCGCGGGCTTTGGTGAAATGCCCGATTTTGCGGCAAACTATGCGCTTGCAAAGCGTATGACGGAGCTTTTGGCGGAATATGACGAGAAGCTTGTGCGAAAAATAAGGGTAAAAAACGGAAGATATAACCAGCACATATCGAATAAATGCCTGCTTGTGGAGGTAGGCCATAATGCGAATACGCTCGAGGAAGCGCTTGCGGCGATGAAATATTTGGCGGCGGCTATAGCCAAGTGCGCGGGTGAGAACACGGGCGTACTCGGCACAATGAGCCTTGTTCCGTAGGCGGCGCTTTTCGTTTGATGCATTGACGAGAAGGGCGTAAAGCAATAAAATGTATATAAAGATTCGCTTTCTCGGAGGCTTTCGATGAAAAAACGCTTTGAGGGCTTTTCACCCGAAACATATGATTTTCTTATGGAGGTACGCTTTCACCGCGATGACCGCGCGTGGTTCGAGGAGAACAGGAAGCGCTATTATGCATGCGTAAAGGAACCGTTGACACTGCTGGCGGAGGAGCTTGTGCCGACAATGGCGGATATAGATCCGGAATTCAACCTGCGCCTTACGACAGTTGTGTCGCGCATACGCAGGGATACACGGTTTTCACGCGATAAGTCGCTATACAGAGATCATGCATGGATATGCTTTCGGCATTTGAACACTGCGGTAAGCGAGGGCTTTTGCATTTATTTTGAAATAACGCCTGAAAGCTACGGATACGGTATGGGCATGTATGCGCCCAACACGGACGTCATGAAGAGGATACGAGGCGCGGTAAAAGCGCGGCCCGACGAGTTTTTGGCGCTTGCGGGCAGCAAAGGGCTTGAGAGGTTTACGCTCGAGGGGACAAGCTATGTGCGCGACCGATTCCCGAACGAACGGGCGGAAATAAGACCGTATCTTAATATGAAAAGCATGAGCTGGTGCTTTTCGAGCGAGCGCCTTAAGGACACTATGATGCCCGGCTTTAAGGACGAGCTTCTTGACGCTGCCGCGGATATGCGTCCGATGTATACGTTCATAAACGGCGCAATAAAGACGGTACAGGAATGATGAAAAGGCAGATTGCATTTTTTCTGCTTGCTTGCTCTTTTGCGGCGGCGTTTTTAACGGGCTGCGCCGAAAAGGAACAGGCAAGCGGCACGAGCTTCCATATGGATACGTTCGTAAGCCTGCGAGCATACGGCGACGGCGCACGGGCGCTTATCGACGCATGCGAAAAAAGGCTTACGGAGCTTGAGAAATGCCTTTCGGCGACGATAGAGGGGAGCGATGTTTCGCGTCTCAACAGCGCGAACGGCGAGTGGATAAGTCTCGGAGACGACGCGTTTTGCGTGCTAAAGGCAAGCTTGGAGGCGGCCGAGCTTACGGACGGCGCTTTTGATCTAACGGTCGCGGCTGCCATGAAAGCGTGGGACGGTATGAGCGGAGAAACGCTGCCGTCCGAGTATGAACTTGAAAAGATAAGGCCGCTTGTGGACTTCAGGGAAGTTGAGCTTGATGAAGAAAGAAAAATGGCGCGCCTTGGCGCAGGGCAGAGTATAGATTTTGGCGCGATAGCAAAGGGCTATGCTGCCGACGAGCTAAATGCGCTCTATAACGAATACGGATGCACCGGCATAATCGACTTGGGCGGCAGCATATACGCCGTGGGCGCGAGAGAAGGTTCCGAGCCATGGCGCATAGCCGTGCAGGATCCGCGCGGCGACGGCTATAAAGAGACGCTTGAACTCGTTTCGTGTGCCGCCGTAACATCAGGAGATTATCAGCGGTTTTTTGAGCGCGACGGCGTAAGGTATCATCACATAATCGACCCGAAAACGCTATGTCCCGCGCGAAGCGGAATAGCCTCCGTAACCGTTATCGGCAAAAATTCAATGCTTGCCGACGCATACGCTACGGCGATGTTCGTGATGGGCGCGGAGAAAGCCGTGGAATTTGCGGAAAAGAACGCTGTGTGCGCGCTGATAATCGAGGACGACGGCACGGAGATATGGGTGAACGGATGAAACCGAAGGCGCTAGACATGGTTATAGCTGCGGCGGCTGCGCTTTTATCGCTTTTATGCCTTATACCTCTTGTCGGCAGGCAAGGAGACACCGTGTCTGTGATTTGCGACGGAGAACTAATATACAGTGGCAGTATCTATGAGGATATTACGCTCGAGGTAAACGGCGCAACCGTAGAAATAGGCGGCGGCCATGCGTATGTCGCATATTCCGACTGCGCCGACGGAATATGCGTCGATATGGGAGATGCGCGGCCGGGAAGGCCTGTGATATGCGTGCCGAAAAGGCTTGTGGTGAGCGTTGAAGCCGGCGACGATGCGCCCGACGGGGTGACGCGATGAAGAGAGGGACACGGGCAAAAAGACTTGCGGCGATAGGCGTATTGGCCGCGATGGCACTTGCGGTGCAGTATGCCGAAAACCTGCTGCCGCCGATAGTTCCCGGGGTACCCGTAAAGCTTGGCGCGGCAAACGTGTTTACGCTTACGGCCATGATGTGCTTTTCAATATGGGACGGACTGGCCGTTTCCGCTGTACGCTGCACTGTTGGAACGCTTTTGTTAGGCGGCTCTCCGATGGCATTGGCATACAGTGCGGCGGGCTGCGCGATGTCCTGGGCAGTGACGGCGCTTTTGATGAAACCCATGAAACGCGGCATGGTTACGCCCATAGGCGTCAGCGTCGCGGGCGCTTTTTGCTTTAACGTGGGGCAAATGGCCATTGGCATGGTATTGGTCGGCAAACAGGTGCTTGCGTATTCTCCGCTGATGGGCCTTTTGAGCATACCTACGGGGGCGTGCGTCGGGCTTGCCGCATGGATAATAAAGAGACGCCTGTTTGATGGGAGGAAAAATGCTTCTCTATGAAATAACAAGGCAATATAAAACGCTGTCTGTAATAGGAATGTGCAAAAACGCGGGAAAAACGACGGCGATGAACGCGCTTATCCGTGAAAACGGCAAGCATGGCGGAACGCTCGGACTGACGTCCATAGGCAGGGATGGGGAGAGCGTAGACGTCGTCACGAAGACGCACAAGCCGGGAATCTATGTGCTCAGGGGAACGGTCATAGCAACCGCGTCTGCGATGCTTCGGCTCGGAGACACAACCAATCGGATACTTGACACGACGGGCATAAGTACGCCGCTCGGCGAGGTGGTGATGGTGCGGACGGAAAGCGACGGCAGCGTGCAGCTTGCGGGTCCGTCGATGACGAGCCAGCTTAAGGCGCTGAACGCTGTATTTTTTGAACACGGCTGCGAAAGGGTGTATATTGACGGTGCGCTGAGCCGAAAATCGCTTTGCGCGCCTGCCGTCAGCGACGCCGCAGTGCTTTGCACGGGTGCATCGTATTCGCCGAACATAGACGAGGTGGTCGCGGATACGAGCTTTGCATGCACGCTTCTGTCGTTAAGCAAAACCGAGATATGGGGCGACGAGTATAAGGAACGAATGACGGTTTGCGACGTAAACGGAGAAATAACGGCGACGAGCGGGCAAGAAACAATATTGGAGGCGGTGTCGGGCAGACGCCGCGCAAGGGCGAAGGGACTTCTTCTGCGCGGCGCGGTGACAGATGCGCGTGTGAAGCCGCTTATTTCGAGCGGGGCGGACATTACAGGACTGCGGATTACGGCGGAGGACGGCAGCAAGCTTTTGATATCGCGCGGCGTATATGAAAAGCTTTTAATGCGCGGCGCGAAATTCGACGTGCTCGAGACGACGAAGCTCTGCGCCGTTACGGTCAACCCGATAAGCGCGTACGGAAACGATTTTGACAAGCGCGAGCTCTTCGATAAAATGAGCGCTGCTGTGAATGTCAGCGTGATAAATGTCATGGAGGCCGAAAAATGATAGATATCGATTTTGAAAGCAAGGCGAGCATCGGATTCCGCTTCGTTTTTGACATGATGGAGGCAGATTCGCCGTATGGGGCGGAGTATATAAAGAAACCACCTGTTTACGATGAGGCGTCCGCCGACGAGCTTGAGACGGAGCTCAACAATGTGGGGCGAGCGATTGCGACTTTTGCTGATTTCAAGCATGATTATTCGCTTATTGAACGAACGATGATGACCATGAAGGATATACGAAAGACGCTGTCTCACATGAGGGAGGCTTCGCTCGACGACGTGGAGCTGTTTGAACTCAAACGCTTTCTACTCCAGCTTGAGCGGATAGCGCCGGTCTATGCGCGTCTTAACGAAGCGGCTCGGTTTAGCGGCATAGAGATAGCGGCCGATACGGAGGCGCTCGATATTCTCGATTGCGATGGAACGCGCACGGCGACGTTCATGATAAGCGACAGGATGTCAGACGCGCTTAAACGGATAAGAGACGAAAAACGAGGCATCGAATTAAAAATACGCATGAGCGGCAGCGCCTCCGAAGCGGAGCGCCTAAGGGCCGAAAGGACTGTAATTGCGGCGCGGGAACAGGAAGAGGAGGCGAGAATACGGCGCGAGATAACGACACGGCTCGAGCCGCATGTCAAAACGATTGAAAGATATATAGACGGCATAGGCAGGCTCGATTTCACGATTGCGCGCGCAAGACTTGCAATGCGCTTTAACGCGGCGAAGCCGAGCCTCGGCGGCGAAAGCGTCGAGCTTGTGGGCATGACGAATCCGATGATAGCCGAAGCGCTTGAGTCGAGAGGAAAAAGGTTTATGCCCGTTTCCGTGCGCTTTGAGCGCGGGACGACTGTCATAACGGGCGCAAACATGGGCGGAAAGAGCGTGTCGATGAAAACGGCGGCGTTAAACGTGCTGCTTGCACACTGCGGCATGTATGTGTTTGCAAAGAGCGCGAAAATACCGTATTTTGACGGAATGCATATAGTCGCCGAGGATATGGAGGATTCGCGCAGAGGCCTTTCGAGCTTCGGGGCGGAGATAGTCGAGCTGAGCAAGACGGTAGAGCTTTCGCGCGGCGAGAGGCGGTCGCTGATAATACTTGACGAGCTTGCGCGCGGCACGAATCCCGACGAGGGGGCGCGCATTGTGCAGGGCACTGTCAAAAGCTTATCGCGCTTGAATGCGGTGAGCGTGCTTACGACGCATTATGACGGCGTAGCGCAGTTCGCAACAAAACATTACCGCGTAGTCGGCCTGAAAAACATAGATGAGCGCCTTATGAAAGAAAGGATAGCCGCGCGCGGCGAAAGCGGCGTAAGCGTAATCGAGGACTGCATGGATTACAGGCTCGAGGAGATGGACGGCGAATGTCCCGTGCCGCAGGACGCACTGAAAATATGCGAAATGCTAAGTATAGACGGCGAACTGCTTGACGACATACGAGGTGCGTATTAAAAAAGAAACGTTTGTTCGAATAAAAACCTTTCTTTTTGCGTAGCAATAGGTTATAATACATATAAATATACATTCATCGGAGATAACAAATGGCGGCAAAGAAGGGAAGCGGTCGAACATCTGATCGCAAAAAAGCATCGAGCGCACAGGCGCGGGCAAAAAAGGAACGCATGGAACGCGATAAACGCGCCAAGCGCACCGCCGCCGCCGTGTGTCTTATAGCGCTCGGCGTATTTTTGGCCGTGGGCATACTTTCAGACGCGACAGGCGTGGTCGGAACGGCCATGCAAAAGGGAATTTTCGGTGTCTTAGGCGTCGGCGGCTACCTGCTGCCGTTTATCGTAATGGCTTTCGGCATGATGCTTGTGCTGCCGATGGGCGAGGACGTGACGGCAAAATCGACGCTCATGGGCCTTCTTTTGCTCGTAACACTGCTGTCGCTGCTCCATCTTATAATAAATCCGTGCTATCCGAGCCAGGTAAAGGCGCTCGACTACTATAAGGAAGCGTATTCGCTCGGAGTTTCGCAGCGCACAGGCGGCGGCCTTCTGGGCTCTGTATTAACATATGTGATACTGCTGCTCATAGGCGAAGCGGGTGCGTATGTATTCTTTATCGCTGCGATACTCGTGACACTTATATTGCTCACAAAATTCTCCGTAAAGGACGTAAGCGAGAAACACCGCAGGGACGACAGAATGGAGTCGTACGAGGCAAAGAACGCCACAAAACGGCGGCGCGAAAGCGATTTGATTATAGACGACGCACTCAAAGCCCGTACGAAAGCGCACGAAGCCGAAAATAAAAATGACATGCCTGCGGACATAACTGTATCCGGAGGCGGCAAACGCAAAAAGGACGACGGCGGGCTTTCACTGCTTCCCGAAAAGGGCGTAATCGCCAAGGGCGCGCACAGTGAGAACAGGTCAGCCGGCAAAAACAGTATAGACGCGCTGCTCGATGAGGCCGTAGCGGCGGCGAAGGAGCAGGAAAAAGCTCCCGATGCGGAAAAGCTGCTCGAGCCGAATGAGAAGGAGCAAAAGACGGCGAAACTGCGCACGGCGAAGGAATGCGACCCCGTCTTGACGGACAAAAACGCCGAGAAGGCGGTGGAGCGTGTAGAGAATGCGACTGTGTACGGGACGGAATATGCTTCCGCCATGCATGCGGAGTCTGAAGCGCCTGCATATGAAGCGCCTGAAACAGCGGAAGCGGACGACGAGCTTATGATGCAGAGCATACCGCAGGAGGCCATAGATTATCAGTTTCCGCCGCTGTCGCTTCTTAAACAGTCTGAGGAAACGTATAACACGGCCGAATCGCCCGCCGAGAAGGGCAAGCTTTTGATAGAAACACTGAAGAGCTTCAATGTAGAGGCGAAGATAGTGAATGTCAGCGTAGGCCCTGTCATAACGCGCTTTGAGATTCAGCCGGACAGGGGCGTAAGGGTGAGCAGGATAACATCGCTTTCGGACGATATAGCGCTCGCGCTCGCCGCGCCGAGGGTCAGGATAGAGGCGCCCATACCGGGAAAATCCGCGATTGGGCTTGAAATACCGAACTCAAATACGAGCATGGTGCGCCTCAGGGACATTGTTGAGTCGGACGAGTTCAGGTCGGCGAAATCAGCGATTACTTTCGCGATAGGCAAGGATATAGCAGGATATCCTCTTGTAGCGGACCTTGATAAAATGCCGCACCTTTTGATAGCGGGTCAGACGGGCTCGGGCAAAAGCGTATGCATAAACGACATCATAATAAGCATGGCGTACCATGCCAAGCCAAAGGACGTCCAGATGATACTTATCGACCCGAAGGTGGTCGAAATGAAGATGTTCGCATCGTTGCCGCATCTGATGGTGCCGGTCGTAACGGAGCCAAAGAAAGCCGCAGGAGCGCTGAAATGGGCCGTCCGCGAAATGGAGACGCGCTATGCGAAGATGGCGCAGGCGAACGCGAGGGAAATATCCCGGTATAACGTCCTGCAAGAGGATGAAGGCGAGAAGCTGCCGAAGCTCGTGATAATCATTGATGAGCTGGCGGACCTCATGATGGTTGCTGCGAAGGATGTTGAGGATTCGATATGCCGCATAGCGCAGCTCGGCCGCGCTTCGGGCATTCATCTTATCGTTGCAACGCAAAGCCCGCGCGCAGACATAATCACCGGCCTCATTAAGGCGAACATACCGTCAAGGATAGCGCTGGCCGTTTCATCGGGTCTTGAGTCGCGAATAATAATGGACTCGACCGGCGCGGAAAAGCTTCTTGGCAAGGGCGACATGCTCTTCCATGCGAACGGAGCAAACAAACCCATAAGGGCGCAGGCGGCGTTCGTTTCCGACGAGGAGGTTGAGGCGGTGACGAATTTCTTCAATGAGCTTAACATGGGTGCATCGTTCGCTGAAACGTCGCTCGATGAGCTTGTGGCGCAGCAACAGGAGAATGCGCCGACGCACGGCAACGGCAAGCAGGAGGACGAGCTTCTCGGCGAAGCTGTTCGAGTATGCATAGAAACGGGCGTGGCTTCGATTTCGCTGATACAGAGACGTCTGCGCGTCGGCTACGCACGCGCCGCAAGACTTATAGATATAATGGATCAAAAGAAGATAATAAGCGGCTATGAAGGGAGCAAGCCGCGAAAAATACTTATCACGCAGGAGGAATACGAGCAGATGTTCGGCGCGGGAGGCGAATCGTCCGATGATTGAGAACGTGGGAATGGTATCGCTCGGATGCTCCAAAAACAGAGTAGATTCCGAGGTGCTGCTCGGATACTTGAAAAGTGCGGGATTTAAGCTCGTTCAGGATCCGAAGGCGGCCGATGTGATAATCGTGAATACCTGCGGCTTTATAAACGAAGCAAAGCAGGATTCCATAAACACGGCGCTCGAAATGGCCCAATACAAGGAGACGGGACGCTGCAAGCTGCTCGTGATGACAGGCTGTCTGAGCCAGCGCTACAGGAACGAGCTCAGAGATGAGATGCCCGAGGTGGATATATTTGCGGGCGTGAATGAATATGAAAGGCTTGCGGAGGAGCTTGCGAAGCGCGCAGGCAAATCTCTGTGTGCCCGGACGGGATACGGACGCGTGCTTACAACGCCGAGCTTCAGAGCCTTTTTGCGTATCGCCGACGGATGCGACAATCGCTGCACATACTGCGCCATACCGCTGATACGCGGCGGGAGAAGGAGTGTGCCGATGGAGAAACTGATTGCCGAGGCAAGGGAGCTTGTCTCACGCGGAGTTAAGGAGCTGACGGTTATAGCGCAGGATACGACCGGCTACGGAACGGACATATATGGGAAGCCGATGACGGCGGAGCTTTTGACGGAGCTTTCGAAGATAGACGGCATAGAGATGATTTATCTTCTTTACACATATCCTGATACCGTGACGAGGGAGCTTATCGACACTATAGCCGCCAACGAGAAAATCGCAAACTATATAGATATGCCAATACAGCATATCAACGACGCCGTGCTTAAACGGATGAACAGACGCGGCACTCGGGAGCATATCGAGAACACGGTTAAATACATACGCGCGGCGCATCCGGGATTTATACTGCGTTCGACGGCGATAGTTGGTTTTCCGGGCGAGACGGAGGGACAGTTTGAGGAGCTTATGACTTTCTTCCGCGAAAACCCGTTTGACAGGCTTGGAGCGTTCGCGTATTCGCCGGAGGATAATACGCCGGCGGCGGAGTTTGAGAATCAGATAAGCGATGAGGTAAAGCAGGAGCGGCTCAAGCGGCTGTACGAACAGCAGATGGGCATATCGCTTGCGCTGAACAAGGCGCGGCTTGGTAAAGTCGAGCGCGTCGTGGTCGAATATACGCAGGGCGATACCGCATATTGCCGCTCATACGCCGAAGCGCCGGATACCGACGGCTTCATAATCGTACCGAGCGGCGGCGGGCTGCGCGAAGGAGACTACACTGACGTTAGGCTCACACGAGCCATGGAATATGACATTATGGGGGAAAGAGTATGAATCTACCTAATAAGCTGACAATGCTGCGTATGGTGATGATACCGTTTTTCATTGCGTGCTTCTACATCCCGATAGAGTGCAGGGAACACATTGCCGCGATTATATTCATCCTTGCGTATGCGACCGACGTTATTGACGGCAAATACGCGCGAAAGCACAATTTGGTGACCGATTTCGGCAAGCTTATGGATCCGATAGCCGATAAGCTTCTTACGGCGAGCGCTGTTATAATGCTTACGGCGAGCGGAACCGTGCACCCGATAGCGACATTTATCACCATAGGACGCGAATTTGTAATAAGCGGCTTCAGACTTGTTTCGGCCTCGAAGGGCAACGTTATTGCTGCAGGCAAGGTCGGAAAGATAAAGACGGTCATGCAATGCGTAGCAGTTATGCTTATACTCATCGGAATGCCGCTGCAGGAAACGTCGCCTCTTGCGTTTTTACTGACTGCGGGCCGGGTGGCGCTATGGATATCGGTGGCGCTGTCGATTTGGTCGGCGGTTGAGTACATCGTGAAAAATAAGGGCGCAGTTACGAGCATGTGAGGCGTACGATGAAGGCTGAAATAATTTCCGTCGGAACCGAGCTGCTTATGGGGCAGATACTCGATACGAACGCCAGATTTATTGCGCAAAGACTTGCCGAAGCAGGCGTGGATCATTACTACAGCTCCACCGTCGGAGATAATGAGCAAAGGCTGTTTGATACGGTAAAGCGAGCCGCGGAGCGCTCTGACATAGTGATTATTACGGGCGGCCTTGGTCCGACGGGCGACGACATAACGAAAGAAACTGCCGCGAGAGTTGCGGGGAAAAGGCTGGTGCTCGACGAGGAATCTCTTAGCGCAATGAAGGAGCGCTTTGAGAGGGTGATACACAGGCCCATGAGCGAAAACAACGCAAAACAGGCGATGATGCCCGAGGGCTGCATAATACTCAAGAATAATAACGGCACAGCGCCGGGCTGCATAATCGAGACCGACGGCTGCGCAATAGTGCTCATGCCGGGCCCGCCGAAAGAAATGGAGCCCATGTTCGATGAAAGTGTAATGCCTTATCTTGCGCGAAGGAGCGGACGCACGCTTTATACGCGCGAGCTGCGCGTGTTCGGCATAGGTGAGTCGACCGTTGACGCAATGCTTGCGGATATGATGCAGGCGCAGACAAATCCCACGATTGCCCCGTATGCGCTTTCGGGCGAAATGAAGCTTCGCGTGACGGCGAAATGCGCCGATAAGGCCGAGGGCGAACGCCTTGTAAAGCCGATTGCGGATGAAATAACGTCGCGCCTCGGCGACGCCGTGTACTCGACGGACGGGCTTGAGCTATACGAGGTTTGCGCGGGGCTTATGCGAGAGAATGGTGCTACGCTTGCGGTCGCTGAAAGCTGTACGGGCGGAATGATAGCGTCAATGCTTATAAACGTGCCGGGCAGCTCCGAATGGTTTTTGGAAGGGGCTGTGACCTATTCAAACGAAGCTAAGGCATCGCGTCTCGGCGTAAAGCACGAAACGCTTGAAAAATACGGAGCGGTCAGCGGGGAGACGGCGCGCGAAATGGCGGAGGGCATAAGAAAAACGGCGTGTTCGGATATTGGACTTGCAACGACGGGTATAGCGGGGCCGGGCGGCGGGACACCCGAAAAACCGGTAGGGCTTGTATATATTGCGGCGGCTTCGGACAAAGGCACTGTCGTAGAGAGGCTTGACTTGGGCGGAAGCCGTGAGCGCATACGCAGGAGCGCGGCGCTCAGCGCTCTGATGCTTCTTAAAAAGACGCTTGATGCGGAATGACAAAAGCAATAACGAATGGTATAATTAATTGATACTTGCGAAAGGACGGTAATTGATATGGAGAAAGACAAAGCTTTGGAGGCGGCGCTGGCTCAAATTGAGAAACAGTTTGGAAAGGGCGCTATAATGAAGCTCGGCGATTCCGCGCTTAAGGACGGCATTTCGGTCATACCCACGGGATGCCTGGAGCTTGATTACGCGCTCGGTGTCGGCGGAGTTCCGCGCGGCAGAATTATCGAGATATACGGCCCCGAGTCCTCCGGTAAAACGACGGTTGCGCTCCATATCGTTGCAGAATCCCAAAAGCGCGGCGGCACTGCGGCATTCATCGATGCGGAGCACGCGCTTGATCCCGTATATGCGCGCAATCTGGGAGTAAACGTGGACGAGCTGTTTGTGTCGCAGCCCGATACGGGCGAGCAGGCGCTTGAAATAACGGAAACGCTTGTCAGAAGCGGCGCGGTCGATATAGTTGTTGTCGATTCTGTAGCGGCGCTCGTGCCAAAGGCCGAGATAGAGGGCGACATGGGCGATTCGCATGTCGGCCTGCAGGCAAGACTCATGTCGCAGGCTCTGAGGAAACTTGCGGGCGTCATAGGGAAAACGAACACGGTTGTTATATTTATAAACCAGCTCCGTGAAAAAGTCGGCGTAATGTACGGGAACCCCGAGACGACGACAGGCGGGCGGGCGCTGAAGTATTACGCGTCTATAAGGCTCGACGTAAGGAAGGTCGACAGCATCAAGAACGGCAGCGATGTTATAGGCAACAGGACGCGCATAAAGGTGGTCAAGAATAAGGTTGCCCCGCCGTTCAAGACGGCCGAGTTTGACATAGTTTACGGCGAAGGCATATCGAAGGAAGGCTCTCTGCTCGACATTGCGGTAGATAAGAAGGTCATACAGAAGGCGGGAGCATGGTTCTCTTACGGAGACATGCGTATCGCGCAGGGACGCGATAACGCGCGTACGTTTCTTAAAGAAAACCCCGAGCTTTGCGCAGAGATAGAGGCAAAGGTGCGCAAGCTCATAGAGGGCGAGGAGGAAACGGCGGAATAATAAACGGCACAATTATATATAATGTCGATTTACCTTGTGCGCCCCGTGTGTTATTGACATCGGGGCGCTTTGGGTATAAACTTTATCTGTATGTGTGTCATGGTAAGCTATTTTCAGCACGGATACATTTCGGGCGTAAGAATTTCTTAGGCTTGGATTTTATATAGATTTCGGAGGTAAGCATAATTGCAGTGGTATGATGTAGTGATACCCATAGCGACGGGTATCATCACTCTTGTTATAGGTGCGGTGGTCGGCTATAACTACAGGATGAGGATAGCCGAAGCGAAAATCGGCAAGGCCGAGGACGCTGTGCAGAAGCTTCTCGAGGATGCTCAGAAAAAGGCGGAAACGCTTAAGAAAGAGAAAATACTTGAGGCGAAGGAAGAAGTTTACCGCATTAAAAGCGAGAATGAGAAAGAAAACAGGGACAGACGAAACGAGCTGCAGCGCTCGGAGCGCAGACTTCAGCAGCGAGAGGAGCTGCTTGACAATAAGTACGCAAGCATAGAGCTGCGCGAAGCTTCACTGAACAAAAAGCTTAAAGATGCCGAAGCGATGGAAAGCGAGATTAGGGAGCTCCATGCCAAGGAGCTCAGCGAGCTTGAGCGCATATCGGGCATGACGCGTGACGAGGCAAAGGAAATATTGATAAACAATGTCGTTCGTGAGGCAAGGCATGACGCGGGCGTACTTATAAGGGAGATAGAAGCAAAAACGAAGGAAGAGGCCGATAGGCGCGCGAGAAATATCGTTGCGCTTGCGATACAGCGCTGTGCGGGCGACCATGTTACGGAGACGACGGTATCTGTTGTGCCGCTGCCCAATGATGAAATGAAGGGCAGAATAATCGGGCGCGAGGGAAGAAACATCAGGACGCTTGAAACCGCAACGGGAGTTGACCTCATAATCGATGACACGCCCGAAGCCGTTATACTTTCGGGTTTCGATCCGGTAAGACGTGAGGTTGCAAGGATAGCGCTTGAAAAACTCATACTCGACGGAAGAATCCATCCCGCGCGCATTGAGGAAATGGTCGAAAAGGCGCGCAAGGAGGTTGACAATAACATCCGCGAGGCAGGCGAGCAGGCGGTATTTGAGGCCGGCATACACGGGCTCCATCACGAGCTTGTCAAGCTGTTGGGCCGCCTCAGATATCGCACAAGCTATGGACAAAACGTCCTGCGCCATTCGATAGAGGTATCGCACCTTGCCGGAATAATGGCAGCCGAAATAGGCGCGAACGTTACGCTAACAAAGCGGGCGGGCCTGCTTCACGACATAGGCAAGGCGCTTGACCATGAAATCGAAGGATCCCATGCTCAGATAGGCGCTGACGCCGCAAAGAAATATCGTGAAAATAACCAAGTCGTGAACGCCATACTTGCGCACCACGGCGAAGTCGAACCGACAAGCATTGAGGCTGTGCTTGTTCAGGCGGCGGACGCAATTTCGGCGGCACGCCCCGGCGCAAGGCGCGAGACGCTTGAGAATTACATTAAGCGCCTTGAAAAGCTTGAAGAGATTGCGAACTCGTTCGAAGGCGTGGAGAAATCATTTGCGATACAGGCAGGGCGCGAGGTGAGAATACTCGTAAAGCCCGAAAATGTAAATGACGCCGACACCGTTATAATGGCGAAGGATATAGTAAAACGCATCGAGACGGAGCTTGAGTACCCCGGACAGATAAAGGTCAATGTCATCAGGGAAACGCGAGCCGTTGAATTTGCAAAGTAAGATGAAAAGCGAAACGTTATTGAAGCAAGCGGCATGAAGTCGCTTGCTTCGTTTTGATTGACGGCCGATATGTGCATGCGAAGTGAATAATTTTCTTGTCGGTCGAATAGTATTACCTGTAGTATACAAGTGGAGGCGGTAAAATGATTTTCCCCGTTGCAGATGCGCACTGCGACTTTTTATACGGAATGGCGTACGGAGGGTTTGACATGAACCGATGTGCGCAGCGACAAACCATATGCCTTGAGCATCTTGAGAAGGGCAATGTTAAGCTCCAGTTTTTTGCGGTATGGGTTGACAGTAAAAAGCATGTTCCGTACGCAAGACAGTGTGTCGATATGATAGACGCGTATTACAGAATGCTCGATGAGACGCCCGCAATAATTCCTTTGACACGCGATTTTGATGAAAAAGGCGGCAGGATAGCCTCTGTTTTGACGATAGAGGGCGGCGAAGCGATTGAGGGAAGCCTTGCAAATCTGCGCATATTTCATAGACTCGGCGTGAGGGCCATGACTCTGACATGGAACGAGACGAATGCGCTCGCTCAGCCGGCAATGCGAAAGCGTGCAAAAGGGCTGACTGAATTTGGGCGCGATGTGATACGCGAAATGGACAGATTGAATATGGCAATCGACCTTTCGCATTTAAGCGACGCCGGCATAGATGATATACTCGAAATGACAGACAGCGCTGTGTTTGCGTCGCACTCGAATGCGCGCGGCGCGTTTAAGCATCCGAGATCGCTGAAGGACGTGCATATAAAAGAGATAGCACGCCGCGGCGGCGTTGTAGGAGTAAATTTTTATCAGCCGCAGCTTACAGACAATGCGCACGCGATAATAGACGATATTGCCGACCAAATTGAATACATTGCAGATTTGGGCGGGATTGACTGCGTTGCAATTGGTTCTGACTTTGACGGAATGGTGCGTTATCCGATAGGACTGGAGAATCCGTCAAAAATGCAGGGACTTCTTGGCGAGCTTTCTTTGCGTGGTTTTGCCGCAGAAGACATACTGAAGATAGCTTACGGCAACCTGAGCAGATATATAAAGGCGTTTATTTAAGCAGAAATCAGGCATACAGCGATGGCAGGCATCATTTATTTGTGCATTGCAAGTCGGCTGATATATAAAAAGGAACACCGCTGTGGCGCTTAGCACCGGGCGGCTGTCGTTTCATATGCCGCGTTATGAAATCAAGCCTTTTTCGGCCGAGTGGAGGGCTTGCCGCTTCTATAGGCGTCGGCGCATTTTTCGTGCAGAAACGCGCGGAAATCCATTGCACTGCCCTTCGTGAAGCGGCGCTTATCTATCATGAACGCCTTCTTTTCGTCGATGAAGAGGAAAAAATAGCGTCCTGTTTCATACCAACGCTTCACTGCGCGATAATCGGACGACACGGATGACTGCGAATTTCTGACTGAAAAATCGCTTCTGCAGAACGTGAACTCGTTCATGTAGCCTATGTCGAACTTGCCCTTGAGATTGCGCTTGAATTGCGATTTTGCGCGCATCTTTTGTATGAACGGCACAGCGCCTATGAGTGCGCCTGCTAAAAATACCGGAACACAGAGCGTCCATGCACCGCTTTTTACCGCCCAAAGCACGCTTGCGCCGCATAAGATGACGGCGCAAATCGATGAAGCGACCCTTTTAAGCGCTGTGCCTCGCGCGTTGAGGGAAATGTAGAACCAGTTAAGCTCGAACATCGTGTCAGCGTCAAGCGGAGTATTGTTTTTGAATATAGCTTCCATTAGCGAACCTTCCCCAAAAATATGATGGAATTATACCATATATAAGCGGTGGTTAACAGACAAATATAGACATTTTGCGCCTTTTGCGGCCCGTTTTTGTGTTGACACGGCGCGCGGTTGCATAATATAATAATGTCACAACGATATAACTCGAATAGAGGCGCGATATCCTAGGTAAATGCCGTATGATAAGCATTAAAGCGTGCGATGGCGGCATTGAATGGCGAATCGCCGAAAGCGCGGGGGCATGGCTTGAAGCCCCGTGCTTGGGTACAGCGCTCAGTGCGCTGTAACTGTCGTCCGTATGGATGGAGAGCTATTGACCACGGGCTTTTATAGCCGTGCGTCAATAGCCTTTTGTTTGTAGGTCGGTGCGCTATCGATATGCTATCCATATTGGCGGCGCGCTGATTTTTATACGCCGATCGAGTGATCAAATAAAACGGAGGTATGATATCTATGAAATCAACAATCAGAGTTCGTATGAGCGCGCATGACGCCCATTACGGCGGAAACCTTGTTGACGGTGCAAGAATGCTCCAGCTTTTCGGCGACGTGGCCACGGAGCTTCTTATACTCAACGATGGCGACGAGGGTCTTTTTAAGGCCTACGATATGGTGGAGTTTATGGCTCCCGTATTTGCCGGCGATTATATCGAGGCAACAGGCGAGATAGTTTCCTGCGGCAACACATCACGAAAGATGGTGTTTGAGGCAAGAAAGGTCATCGCGCCGCGCCCCGACATAAACGATTCAGCGTGCGACGTGCTTGAGACGCCCATAATCGTCTGCAGAGCAAGCGGCACCTGCGTTGTTCCAAAGGACAAGCAGAGGAAGTGAGCGGGCGATGGATAAGCTTATAATCACCGCCTGCATCTGCGGCGCAGAAGTAACGAAGGAGCACAATCCCGCCGTTCCTTATACGGTCGAAGAGATAGCGAACGAGGCTTACGGCGCATATAAGGCCGGCGCATCGATAATCCACCTCCATGTGAGATATGACGACGGTACGCCTACGCAGGATGTGGAGCGTTTCCGTGAATGCTTCGAGGCTATTCGCGCAAAGTGTCCCGACGTCATAATACAGCCCTCAACAGGCGGCGCTGTCGGCATGAGCAACGATGAAAGGCTCCAGCCGATAACGCTTATGCCCGAAATGGCGACGCTTGACTGCGGCACATGCAATTTCGGCGGCGACGACATATTTGTCAACACCGAGAATATGATAAAGGATTTTGGCGAAAAAATGATTGCCCGGGGAATAAAGCCCGAAGTTGAGGTGTTTGACAAGGGCATGATCGACATGGCGAACCGCCTTTGCAAGAAGGGTTACATAAAGGCTCCCATGCATTTTGACTTCGTTATGGGCGTAAACGGCGGCATAAGCGGCGAACCGCGTGACCTGATTTTCATGAAGGAAAGCATACCGCAGGGCTCGACATGGACCGTGGCGGGCGTAGGCAGATATGAATTCCCGATGGCTGTTATGGGCATTTTGATGGGCGGCCATGTGCGCGTCGGATTTGAAGACAACGTATACCTTTCAAAGGGCGTTCTTGCGAAGAGCAACGCGGAGCTTGTTGAGAAGGTGGTGCGCCTTGCGAAGGAATTCGGCCGTGAAATAGCCACGCCGGACGAAGCGAGGGAAATACTCGGGCTTGCACCGAGAAAGTAAATATACAAATAATTTTCGGAGGTAAAAACATATGGCAATGAAGGGAAATAAGTACGGAACGCACAGAGTTATAGAGCCCAAGGGCGTTCTTACGCAGGCGGCTTACAAAATCGACAACGACATGGATAAGCTCTATTCCAACGAGATTATCTGCGACGTTATTTCGCTCAATATCGATTCCGCGTCGTTTACGCAGATTGAAGAGGCGTGCGGCGGCGACGAGAAAAAGATAGGTGAAATGATTCTCGGCATCGTTGCGGAGCGCGGCAAGCAGCAGAACCCCGTAACGGGCTCAGGCGGAATGTTTATTGGCAAAGTTGCTTACATCGGTGAGGATCTCAAGGACAGAGACCTCAAGGTCGGCGATAAGATTGCCTCTCTCGTATCGCTTTCGATGACTCCTTTGAGGATTGACAAAATCAAGGCAATCCATAAGGACATTGACCGCGTTGATATCGAAGGCAAGGCTGTTCTTTTCGAGAGCGGCATTTATGCAAAGCTTCCCGACGATATGAGCGAAGCCCTTGCGCTTGCGGCTCTTGACGTGGCCGGCGCTCCCGCACAGGCGCGCAAGCTTCCGAAGGAAGGCGACAGCGTACTTATTCTCGGCGCAAACGGCAAGTCGGGCGTTCTCTGCGGCTATGAAGCAATGAAGGCCGTAGGCCCGAAGGGTAACGTAGTCGGCGTCGTAAGGAATCCGGCACAGGTTGCTGCGCTTGAGGAGCTCGGCGTATACAACAAGGTAATCGTTGCCAGCGCAACAGAGCCCGTCGCTGTTCTTGAGAAGGCGCTTGAAGCGAACGACGGCAAGGAGTATGATCTCTCCATATGCTGCGTAAACGTGGAAAATTGCGAAATGTCAGCTATACTGCCCGTACGCGACGACGGTATCGTATACTTCTTCTCAATGGCTACGAGCTTCACAAAGGCGGCTCTCGGCGCGGAAGGCGTCGGCAAAGACGTCACGATGATAGTTGGCAACGGCTACACAAAGAACCATGCCGAAATTACGCTCAACGTTCTCCGCGAGAACGAGAAGCTTCGCAAGCTCTTTGACGAGAAATACGTTTAATTGAAGTATCTATAAAACCTGCGGGCGGTGTGACCGCCCGCGGGTTTCTCTTAAAACGCATTGCAAAAAAAGGAGAACCAGCAATGAATAAAAGCAGGCAATACGGCCTTTTCCGCGATATTCCGGATGAACAGTGGAACGACTGGATATGGCAGGTAACGCATAGAATAGAGACGCTTGATGAACTCAAGAAGTATATCAAGCTAACCCCCGAAGAGGAGGACGGCATCGCTAAGTGCCTCGGCACTCTGCGCATGGCGATAACGCCGTACTACCTTTCGCTCATTAACCCCGATGATCCGCATGATCCCGTTCGCCGGCAGGCGATTCCGACAGCGCTCGAGCTCCACCGCGCATGCGCCGATCTGCTCGATCCGCTCCATGAAGATACGGACTCGCCGGTTCCGGGGCTCACGCACAGGTATCCCGACCGCGTTCTGCTCCTGACGACAGACCAGTGCTCGATGTACTGCCGTCACTGCACGCGCAGGCGTTTCGCGGGCCAGCATGACGCAGCAGTTCCCATGAAACAGATAGACGGCTGCATCGAATATGTGCGCAACCATCCGGAAGTGCGCGACGTGCTGCTTTCGGGCGGCGATGTGCTCATGCTCAACGACAATGTGCTTGAATACATCATTTCCGAGCTTAGAAAGATACCACACGTCGAGATAGTCCGCCTCGGAACTCGTACGCCCGTCGTCATGCCGCAGAGGATAACGGACGATCTTTGCAACATGCTTAAAAAGTATCATCCTATTTGGCTCAACACGCACTTCAATCACCCCAACGAGATCACCGAGGAATCGGCGGCGGCGTGCGCAAAGCTTGCAAATGCGGGAATACCTCTCGGCAACCAGAGCGTGCTTCTCGCGGGCGTAAACGACTGCGTGCATGTGATGAAAAAGCTCGTTCAGGAGCTTGTCAAGATAAGGGTACGCCCCTACTACATCTACCAGTGCGATCTTTCGTACGGACTCGAGCATTTCCGTACCCCTGTGTCTAAGGGAATCGAAATAATCGAAGCTTTGCGCGGTCATACGTCGGGCTATGCCGTACCTACTTTCGTCGTAGACGCGCCGGGCGGCGGCGGCAAAACGCCTGTAATGCCCAACTATGTCATAAGTCAGTCGCCGGGGCGCGTAATACTCAGAAACTTTGAGGGCGTCATCACAACCTATACCGAGCCGACGCACTATGAGGAGACGTGCAACTGTGAGGTTTGCCGCAAAGAAAAGAATGCAGAACTCATCGGTGTGGCCGGCCTTGAGCAGGGGCAGCAGCTCAGCATGGAGCCCAAGGATCTTGCAAGAACAAAGAGGGGCCATTCGGCGAACGCTTGACCGAGTGACTTAATCGATAAGAACTTAACAGGGGGTGAATCGATGCAGAACAAGCTTAATCTAAACAAGGCGCTTGTGGACGGAGCAAGGCAGTCAGCAAAGCATATTGCTGAAGATACGCAGGCGTTTATTGATATTCATACGACTGTGACAGTCGAGCGCGCCGTATGCAGACTGCTCGGTATTGACGGCGTAAACGATTTTGAGGTGCCGCTGCCCAATGTCGTAGTGAACCATTTGACGGACAGGGGCATACTTTCGGGCGGCGCCGCGTTTTACATAGGAAATGCGATGGCTGCGACAGGGCTTTCGCCGCAGGAAATTGCCGAAAAAATAGATAAGTGCGAGCTTGATCTCGCGGCCATTGCGCCGCAAACAAACGAAGAGATACGCGCCAAGATAATGCCGGTAGCGATGGCGACTGTAGAGCGCATACGCGGGAATGCTGCGAAACGCAACGAGTTCTTGTCAGAGTACGGCGACAAGGAAGGTCCGTATCTTTATGTAATCGTTGCGACGGGAAACATCTACGAGGATATAACCCAGGCGAAGGCCGCAGCGAAGCAGGGCGCGGATATAATAGCCGTAATTCGCACGACGGGTCAAAGCCTTCTTGATTATGTTCCCTATGGCGCTACTACGGAAGGCTTTGGCGGAACATACGCGACGCAGGAGAACTTCAGGCTCATGCGCGAAGCGCTCGACGAGGTTGGACGCGAAGAAAAGCGCTACATTCGGCTCTGCAACTATTGTTCGGGTCTTTGTATGCCTGAAATAGCGGCGATGGGCGCGCTTGAAAGGCTTGACGTAATGCTTAACGATGCGCTTTATGGCATATTATTCCGTGACATCAACATGCAGCGCACGATAGTCGACCAGTATTTCTCACGCGTTATCAACTCGTTCGCGGGCGTAATAATTAACACGGGCGAGGATAATTACCTTACCACGGCCGACGCGGTTGAAGAGGCGCATACGGTTCTTGCTTCGCAGTTCCTTAACGAGCAGTTCGCTCTTTGCGCGGGGCTTCCCGAGGAACAGCAGGGCTTGGGCCATGCGTTCGAAATATCGCCCGATGTTGAGAACGGCTTCCTCTATGAATTGGCGCAGGCGCAGATGGCGCGCCAGATATTCCCGAAGGCGCCCTTGAAATACATGCCGCCGACGAAGTTCATGACGGGCAACATATTCAGGGGACACGTTCAGGACGCGCTGTTTAACATGGTCACGATACTGACGGGGCAGAAACTCCATCTTCTCGGAATGCTCACGGAGGCTATACACACGCCGTTTATGAGCGACAGAGCGCTGTCTATTGAAAACGCGCAGTATATATTCAGGACGATGAAGGATCTGGGCGACGATATTTCGTTCAAGGAAGGCGGCATAATGGAGACGCGCGCAAACGACGTTTTGGCAAAGGCCGCTAAGCTTCTTGGCGAGATAGAGCATATGGGTCTTTTTGCAACGCTTGAAAAGGGAATATTTGCCGATATAAAGCGTTCGCGCGAAGGCGGCAAGGGCTTGAGCGGAGTCGTCGTAAAGTCCGACGATTACTTCAACCCGTTCGTAGAGCTTATGAAAGGGGGCGTTAACGGATGAGCTCCGGACTTTACAATACAAGCAAGCAGGATTTTGATAAAACGCTTGACCTTTCAAAGCTGAAGGCATATGGCGATACGATGAACGACGGCAAGGTGCAGCTTTCTTTTACGCTTCCCGTAAAAGACGACGAGCGAGGAACCGAGGCGGCAAGGCTCCTTGCAAAAAAAATGGGAATTTCCGAGCCCAACGTTGCGCTTGCAAAGCCGCTCGATAAAGAGTTCACGTTTTACGTCGTGTACGGCTCGTGCGCTCATACGGTCGATTACGAGAATATACACGTCGAGACCGTTGAAGAAGAGACGATGGATATGCACGCCTGCGATGAATACATACGGGAGAACATCGGGCGTAAGGTAATAATGGTGGGAGCGTCAACAGGTACAGATGCGCATACGGTGGGCATAGACGCCATAATGAACAGAAAAGGCTTTGCGGGCCATTACGGACTTGAACGCTTCGAGATGATAGAGGCATACAACCTTGGCGCGCAGGTCACGAACGAGGAGTTCATAAAAAAGGCCGTAGAGCTGAATGCAGACGTTCTGCTCGTATCACAAACGGTCACGCAGAAGGATGTACACATCAAAAATCTTACGGAGCTTGTGGAGCTTCTCGAGGCTGAAGGGCTTCGTGACCGGTTCATACTCGTGTGCGGCGGAGCGCGCATAACGCACGAGCTTGCGAAGGAGCTTGGCTACGATGCAGGCTTCGGACAGCAAAAATATGCCGAGGACGTTGCGACGTTTGCGATAACCGAAATGGTTAAACGCGGCAAAAAATAAATCTCCCTGAAAGGAACACGATGAGCATGGAGCATGTGACATTTGAAAAACGAAATAGCATCGGCATACTGACGATAAACCGCCCTAAGGCCTTCAATGCGCTTAACAGCGACGTGCTTCGGGAGCTTTGTGAGGCGTCCGACATGATAGAGGCCGACGCCGATGTGCGTGTTCTTGTTGTAACAGGCGCGGGAAAGGCTTTTGTGGCGGGAGCGGATATTGCGGAGATGTCCGAGCTCAGCGCACAGGAAGCAAAAGAGTTTTGCATGAAGGGTCAAGCGGCCTTGTCGCGCCTTGAAGGACTCGAAATACCGGTGATTGCTGCGATTAACGGTTATGCGCTCGGCGGCGGATGTGAGCTCGCGCTTTGCTGCGACATACGCCTTGCGAGCGAAAAGGCAAAAATGGGTCAGCCCGAGACGGGGCTTGGCATAACGCCCGGCTTTGGCGGAACTCAAAGACTGCCCAGGGTCATTGGTGTTCCTTATGCAATGCAGCTTATATTGACGGGAGCGCAAATCGATGCTCAGGAAGCGAAACGTATCGGTCTCGTCAACGAGGTATACCCAGCGGAGAAACTCATGGATAAGACGCTCGAAATGGCGAATCGCATCGTTGAAAATGCGCCTGTCGCGATAAGGCAGGCGAAAGCGGCAATACGCCAAAGAACGGGGCGCCGTCTTTCGCAGGAGCTTGAATACGAGGCCGACGCATTCGCAAGCTGCTTTAACACCAATGATCAGAAAATGGCCATGAGGGCATTTGTTAACAAGGAAAAACGCGACGAGTTTAAGGGGGAATGAGCTATGAAGAAAATATTCGTACTTGGCGCAGGCACGATGGGGCTTGACATTGCCCAAGCGTTCGCGGCGAACGGTTACAGAGTCGCGGTCAGGGACATAAGCGACGAGATAATCGGCTCGGCAGCAAAAAAACTTGAAAAATCGCTTGCCAAGCGTGTTGCTAAGGGCAAGCTTGCTCAAGAGGATATGGATGCAATGCTCGGGCGTGTAAGCTTTACGGTTGACATGGCTGCCGCGGCCGATGCCGACCTGATAATAGAGGCGATAGTAGAAAACGCCGAAGTTAAGCAGGCTGTATTCAAGCAGCTCGACGACATCGCAAAGGAAGGCGCAATACTGGCCACAAACACGTCGAGCATATCAATAACGCAAATCGCGTCTGCCGTTAAGCGCCCCGAATGCGTCATTGGAATGCACTTCTTTAACCCTGCGACGGTTATGAAGCTTGTCGAAGTAATCCGCGGGATACATACATCGGACGAGACGTATAACGCGGTCACGGAATATGCCGTGAGTATTGGCAAAACGCCGGTTTGCGTCGCCGAATATCCCGGGTTTGTCGTTAATCGCATACTTATCCCGATGATAAACGAGGCGATAGGACTTGTGGCCGAAAACATCGCCACGCCGGAGGATATCGACACGGCGATGCGTCTTGGCTGCAACCACCCGATGGGTCCGCTGGCGCTCGGCGACCTTGTGGGTCTTGATGTGGTGCTTGCGATAATGGATACGCTTTACAAGGAAACGGGCGACCCGAAGTATCGCGCGCATACGCTGCTGCGCAAGATGGTGCGCGGCGGACTGCTCGGCAAAAAGACGGGCAAAGGCTTTTATGATTATATTTGACAGCGTTAAGCTGAGGAGAATTTGAAATGGATTTTAGACTTTCCGATGAGCATAAGCTCTTGTGTGAAATGTACGAAAAATTTGCGCAAAACGAGGTCAAGCCTCTTGCGCAGGAAGTCGATGAGGAGGAGAAGTTCCCGCTTGAAACCGTAAAAAAGCTTGGCAGATACGGAATGATGGGCATACCGTTCCCCAAGGAATACGGCGGAGCGGGCGGAGACAGTCTTGCGTATGTAATGGCCGTTGAAGAGCTGTCGAAGGTATGCGGCACGACGGGCGTAGTCGTTTCTGCGCATACGTCGCTCTGCTGTTCGCCGATATATGAGTTTGGTACAGAATCGCAGAAGCGCAAGTATCTGCCCAAGCTCCTAAGCGGCGAGTACATCGGCGCGTTCGGATTGACCGAGCCGGGCGCCGGAACGGATGCCGCAGGGCAGCAGACAAAAGCGGTGCTCGACGGGGATCATTGGGTGCTCAACGGAACAAAGATATTTATTACCAACGCCGGCCATGCCGACATATTCATCATATTTGCCATGACCGACAAATCGCTCGGGACGCGCGGAATATCCGCATTTATAGTAGAGCGCACATTTGAGGGCTTCCGTGTGGGGAAGGAAGAAAAAAAGATGGGCATACGCGGTTCGTCGACGTGCGAGCTCATAATGGAAAACTGCATAGTACCTAAGGAGAACCTTCTTGGAGACATCAACAAGGGCTTTAAGATAGCCATGAAGACGCTTGACGGAGGTCGCATAGGCATAGCCGCCCAGGCGCTCGGAATCGGGGAAGGCGCTATAGACGAGGCGGTCAAATATGTTAAGGAGCGCAAGCAATTCGGTAAGCGCATATCGCAGTTCCAGAACACGCAATTCAAGCTTGCGGACATGCGTACGCGTATGCAGGCGGCGAAGTGGCTTGTTTATGCAGCAGCAATGAAAAAGGATTCGGGCGAACCCTACAGCGAAGATGCGGCAATGGCAAAGCTCTTTGCGGCAGAGGCTGCGAGCGAGGTTACGCGTCAGGCTGTGCAGCTCTTTGGCGGCTACGGCTATACGCGCGAGTATCCTGTCGAGAGAATGATGCGCGATGCAAAAATTACCGAGATATATGAAGGCACCAGCGAGGTTCAGCGCATGGTTATCGCTTCTGCGATGAAGGTCAATTAAGGAGAAACGGCATGAATATTGTTGTATGTGTAAAGCAGGTTCCGGACACGACGGAGGTAAAGCTTGACCCCGTAAAGGGTACGCTTATCCGCGACGGCGTACCGAGCATAATAAACCCCGACGATAAGGCGGCTCTCGAAGCGGCGTTGTGCATACGCGAACAGGCGGGCGGCAAGGTCACTGTCGTCAGCATGGGTCCTCCGCAAGCGGATGTTGCGCTCAGAGAGGCGCTTGCGATGGGTGCGGACGAGGCAATACTTGTGACGGATCGCGCGTTTGGCGGCGCTGACACATGGGCGACATCATATACGATAGCGTCGGCGATTAAAAAGCTCGATTATGATCTAATAATAGCAGGACGTCAGGCGATAGACGGCGACACGGCCCAGGTAGGACCGCAGATAGCGCAGCATCTTGGGCTTCCGCAGGTCAGCTATGTCGAAAACATAGAGGCCGTCAACGAGCGCTCGATAGTTCTTCGCAGGCAGTTTGAGGATAGATACCACATAGTCGAAGCACAGCTTCCGTGCCTGATAACAGTTCTGTCGGAGCTTAATAAACCCAGATATATGAGCGTTTCCGGCGTATTTGACGCTTACAGGGAAAAGAAGGTCGCCAGGATAACGCTTGCAGACCTTGAGGACGTGATAGACAAGTCAAATATAGGCCTTGGAGGTTCGCCGACAAGAGTAAAACAAAGCTTCACAAAGCAGCCCAAGGGTAAGGGCGAGAAGTTTGAGACCGATGCGGACGATGCGGTTCGCATAATCGTCGAGAAGCTTGCCGAGAAACATTTGATATAATGAGGTGAACGGTATGAGCAAGAATGTATTCATATTTGCGGAGCAGCGTGACGGAGTTATTCAAAAGGTTTCGTTGGAGCTTATAGGTAAGGCAAGAGAGCTTGCGGACGCACTCGGGCAGAGCGTAGTTGCCGTGCTGCTTGGCAGCAACATCACCGATAAGGCGAGCGAGCTTATCCGTGCCGGTGCGGACGAAGTCATAGTTGTAAACGACGAAAGACTCGGCGAGTATCTGACAGCTCCGTACGCAAAGGCTATGGTATCCGTAATCGACGAATACAAGCCTGAAATCGTACTTTATGGAGCGACAAGCATTGGCCGCGACCTTGCGCCGCGTGTGTCGTCGATGGTTCATACGGGTCTAACTGCTGACTGCACGAAGCTTGAGATAGACGCCGAAACTAAGAACCTGCTCATGACGCGCCCCGCGTTTGGCGGAAACATAATGGCGACGATAGTCTGCGCCGACCACAGACCGCAGATGGCGACTGTGCGTCCAGGCGTTATGCAGGCGCTTGAAGGCGATGCGTCGAGAAACGGCAAAATAACGGAGCACAAGGTTAAATTCGGCGCGGATGATGAGAAAGTGAGAATACTCGAGGTTGTCAAAGGAGACAAGCGTACGGTAGATATTACTGAAGCTAAAGTGCTTGTTTCAGGCGGACGCGGCGTCGGTTCAAAGGAAAAATTCAAGATGCTTTATGATTTGGCCGGAGAGCTTGGCGGCGAGGTGGCGTCATCGAGGGCGAACGTAGATGCGGGCATTATTGAACGCGAGCGGCAGGTCGGCCAGACGGGTAAGACGGTCCATCCCAATCTCTATATAGCGTGCGGCATAAGCGGCGCGATACAGCACCTTGCAGGCATGGAGGAGAGCGAGTACATCATCGCAATAAACAAAGATGCGTCCGCCCCCATATTTGATGTTGCTGACCTTGGAATAGTCGGAGACCTTAATGTGATTGTTCCAAAGCTTATTGAAGCGCTGAAGAACAGATAAGCGTATGCCGATAAGGCAACAAACAAAGACGCAGCAGCCGCTGCAGGACAGCGGCCCTGCGACTGTCGAAAAAGTGGCTAAACGCCACTTTTTCGAATTTTTACATGTTTCGCCTCTCGCATTCGCTCCCGGGCGGCGAAACCCACAAAGTACGAAAACATTCGGATTGTACATAAAGGGCCGCTGCAAGACAGCGGCCCTTTATTTATCGTTTTTTTGCATACGATGAAATTGTATTCCGGCAAGCAATAATGACCCGAGCATGAACATGCTCATAATGAAAACCGCTGTTACAATAATTTCACAATCGTATCGTTGACGTTCGGTAACGAGTAGGCTATACTTAAATTGTCGGTTGACTGACCGACCGAAGACGTTATTTCGGGGGTTCTGTATGGCGAAGCAGCATGGCGAGTTTGAAAGCGTAAGGGCGGCGATTCTTGAGACGGCGACGCGACTGTTTACGGAAAAAGGCATACATGAAACGAGCCTTGCGGATATTGCGAAAGAGGCGCGGTTAAGCAAGGGCACACTCTATTACTACTATCCTTCGAAGGAGCATCTCGTCAACGATATTTCCGATTACAATCTTGGTCGCATTACGGATCTTCTTTTTAATTGGATAGATACGCTTAACCGCGACAGGGAAGCCAAAGAGGCGGTAGTCATGCTCATAGAAATGCTTACGGCCGATGAAAGCGTGACAAAGCTGCATTTGATGCTTTGCGCCGACGCCATGATGGGCAACAGCTCGCTAAAAAAGAAGATGGCTACCAAATATCGTGAGTGGACGGTAATGCTCGAGGTTGGATCGCTCAAGATGAGCGCACCGATGTCGGAGAGACTCAGGCGAATGTCTCAATCGCTTTTAGCGTTGTTCGACGGATTCTGTTTACAGATGAACATTGGGGTAGAAGGTATAAACAATGACGCGCTCGTCGAGCTTATACTCGAATAAACAGGGCTTGCGCTCCACAGTAATTGCGCAAAACGTCCATATGCTGTAAAGCATGGAGCAATGCGCGTCGACATCAAAAATCCGAAGAAAGGAAAACGCGACAATGGAAACGAAAGGAAGCAGCATAATACTCGCGGGTGATTCGATAGCGAAGGGCATAGTATTCGACGCGCCGAGAAAACGTTATGTGCGCGCAAATAAAGAAGGGTTTGCGGGGTTCATAAAAAATACGATGAACGCTACGCTCGAACAGGTCTCGCGTCTTGGGTGGCTCGTTACGGACGTTAAGGCGGCGATAGAGACGCGAATATTTAGAAAAGAACCGAAACAAAAGCTAGACAAGAGCGAAACCGAAGAAAAATCTATACTCGTTCTTGAGGTAGGAGGAAACGACAGCGATTTCAACTGGGACGAGATTGCGAAGGATCCATATGCGGAACATCTGCCAAAAACAACGCTTCCCGTGTATACCGACACGCTGAAGCAGATAGTAAGCGCGGCGCGCGAGAATGACATAGAACCCGTGCTCGTAAACCTTCCGCCGGTGGATGCCGACAGGTATTTCGCGTTTTTTACGGCAGGCGATGAAGAGAAAGCAAAGAACGTGCTAAAATGGCTCGGACAGGTAGGCCGCATATACTGGTGGCACGAGCGATATAACGCCGCGCTCGAGTATGTGGCGGAAATAACGTCCACGGCCATGATAAATGTGCGTCATGCGTTTTTGAATACGCCCGACTATAGAGAGTATATCTGCGAGGACGGCATACATCCGAATGAGGAAGGGCAGAAGCTCATATTTGACGCCGCAATGGATTTCGCAAAGCGCCGCGCCCCGGGCCTGCTTCTCGGAAACGCATGACAATATAGTACGGGGGAAAAGCGATGTATAAACATGTTGTATGTTTTAAGCTTGCCGAGCCGACGGAAGAGCTTTGCAGGCAAACAAAGGAAATACTGCTTTCCATGCGTGAAAACGTACCGATGGCGCGCAGCGTAAGCGTGGGCATAGACACGCTGCATTCGCATAGATCGTATGATATAATTCTCGAGGTGGTGCTTGACGGGCAAGAAGCGCTTGATGCGTATCAAAACGATCTTTATCATGTGAACGTAGTGAAAAAGCATATGCATGCGGTTAGCTGCGCAAGCGTGACGGTGGACTGCTTTATAGATTAAGCGTGACATCAGTGCTGCGGAGCGCATGACTCGCGCTTGAAAATATGTTTAGTTCAATATATAATCGATAATAGGTCATTATAGGCTTCGCGTGGCCGCGACAGGGAGATTATGACGGTATGATATACTTTGTTGAGGATGACGAGAATATAAGAGAGCTTGTGATATACACGCTCAACAGCATTTCGCTCGACGCTGTAGGCTTTTCACGGCCATCACATTTTTGGGAGGCGATGGAGCGTGAAATGCCGCGGCTTATATTGCTCGACATAATGCTTCCGGAAGAGGACGGAATCCAGATACTTAAAAAACTGCGCGCATCTGCGAAAACCGCCAAAATACCGGTAATGATGCTGACTGCAAAGGGCAGCGAATATGACAAGGTTCTGGGCCTTGACTGCGGTGCGGACGACTATATGCCAAAGCCTTTTGGAATGATGGAGCTGCTTGCGCGCGTCAAGGCGCTTATAAGGCGCTCGGAAACGACAGCCTTTTCGCCGACAGAATATCGTGTCGGCAACTTGTATGTATGCCCGTCCAAGCACATAACAAAGGTCGACGGGACGGATGTTTCACTTACGCTTAAAGAGTTTGAGATGCTGTGTATGCTTTTGAAAAACAAGGGCATAGTGCTTACGCGCGATCAGATACTCAACGCCGTGTGGGGGTATTCGTTTGACGGCGAAAGTCGAACGGTCGACGTCCATATAAGGACGCTCAGGCAAAAGCTCGGCAGTGCAGGAGACTGCATAGAAACGGTACGCGGCATCGGCTATAAAATAGGTGATAAGCAATGAGACAACGCATATTCGGCGCAGTGTTCTGCACTGCAATGGCGGTGCTCGCACTATGCCTTATAATCGTATGCATACTTTCATACGGAGACGAAAGGACTCTTTTCAGTGCGATGGGCGTTTTTGCGATAGGCGTTGCGGTGAGCGCCGTATGTGCGTACGCTATAGCGCAAAAAACAATAGAGCCGATTAAAAAAATAGATCTTGACGATCCCGTGGGAACGAACAAATATGAAGAACTCAGCGCCATTGCGGAGCGTATCGCCGATCAGAACGACAAGATAAAAATGCAGATGGGCGAGATAATGACCGAGCACAGCAGCCAGGACAGAATGAGGCGCGAGTTCACTGCAAACGTGTCGCATGAGCTAAAAACACCGCTTACGTCGATATCGGGATATGCCGAAATAATACGCGACGGACTTGTGAAGCCGGAGGACATCCCGCGCTTTGCGGGCAGAATACATGATGAGGCAAGGCGTCTTATAGCGCTTGTAGGCGACATAATTAAGCTTTCACAGCTTGATGAGGGCGCTGTAGACACGAAACAGGAGTCTATCGAGCTATACGGACTTTGCGATACAATAGCCGAAAGCTTGCGTCCAATAGCGAAAAAACGCGATGTTACCGTCGAGATGACAGGCGAGAGAATGGTGGTGCGTGGGTCTGAGCAGATAATGGGAGAAATGATATATAATCTCTGCGACAACGCTATTAAATATAACCGCACGGGCGGAAAGGTCGTGATTTCCGTCGCGCCGGACGAGCGCGGCGCTGCGAAGGTCAGTGTGGCGGATACAGGTATAGGAATACCGCAGGATGAATGTGAGAGGGTGTTCGAGCGCTTTTACCGTGTGAACAAGAGTCACTCCAAGGAGATAGGCGGCACGGGACTCGGGCTTTCAATAGTTAAGCACGGCGCGCTTTTCCATGACGCAGAAATAACCATGGAGAGCGCTGTCGGCGTTGGCACATGCGTAAGCTTGAGATTCAAAAATGCCGATGCTGCGGATTCTGTTAACATGCGTTTAACATAAATATGATGTTTGTCTTTACCGACGGGAAATAGAATCATTCTATTAAGCAAAAAACGGGTTGGGTGAGTAATGGACATTTTTTCTGTAATAACGCTGCTTGGAGGACTTGCGTTCTTTCTCTTCGGAATGCATATTATGTCGGGCGGCCTTGAGAAAATGGCGGGGGGCAAGCTTGAGTCCACGCTCAAGCGGCTTACGTCAAATCCGTGGATGAGCCTCTTGTCGGGCGCGGGCATAACCGTCGCAATACAGTCGTCATCCGCGCTTACAGTAATGCTTGTTGGTCTTGTGAACTCAGGAATAATGGAGCTTGGTCAGACTACGGGCGCCATACTCGGCTCGCATATAGGCACTACGCTGACGGCGTGGGTGCTTTCGCTTTCGGGAATAAGCGATAACGCAAACCCGTTTCTAAGACTCCTGAAGCCTGAGTCGTTCGCACCGTTGATAGCGCTAATCGGCATAGCCATGCTGATGATGTCGAAAAAGCAAAGGCGCAAGGATATAGGCATGACGCTGCTCGGTTTTTCGGTGCTCATGTTTGGCATGACGGTAATGAGCGGGGCGGTGTCACCGCTTGCTGACATGCCTGAGTTTGCAGGGATACTTACCGCGTTTAAGAATCCGCTGCTTGGCGTTTTGACGGGCGCAGTCGTCACCGGAATAATACAAAGCTCCGCCGCTTCCGTGGGTATATTGCAGGCGCTTTCCTTGACGGGCGGCATAACATACGGAATGGCCATACCTATAATAATGGGTCAGAACATAGGCACCTGCGCTACGGCGCTCATATCGAGCATAGGCGTAAACAGGGACGCCAAGCGCGTGGCCGTCGTGCATGTCGTGTCGAATATAATAGGCACTGCCGCGTGCCTTGTAATACTTTACGCGCTTAATGCGATATTCCGGTTTGAGTTTATGACGCAGACGATAGATACTGTGGGCATAGCGTTCTGCCATACGGCATACAACATAATAACAACGATAATGCTCTTCCCGTTCCAGAAGCAGCTCGTCGATATTGCCATGTTTATAGTGAGGGATAAGAAAAGCGCAGCCGAAAAATACGAGCTTCTCGACGAAAGGCTTCTGCTTTCGCCGTCCGTGGCCGTCGCGGAATGCGATAACCTGACGGGCAAAATGGCCAAGCTGGCGCAGGACGCGCTCGTTATGGCGACGGAGCAGGTGCTAAATAAATTCAGCGCCGGGAACGCCGACAAGATAAGTGAATGTGAAGAGCAGCTCGACATGTATGAGGACAAGCTCGGTACTTTCCTTGTAAAGCTTGCGAGCAAGGATCTGTCAAACCGAGACAGCAAGGAGATATCGAAGCTCCTTCACAGCATAGGCGATTTCGAACGCATTGGCGACCATGCCGTTAATCTTTTGAACGCTACGCGCGAGCTGAATGCAAAGGGACTTACTTTCTCAGATGACGCGAAGGAGGAGCTTGCGGTGCTCACATCGGCGCTTCATAAGATACTCGGCTTTGCAGTGGGTGCGTTTATAAACAACGACACGCAGCTTGCCTCCAAGGTGGAGCCGCTTGAAGAGGTCATTGACGGCTTAATCGAGGATGTGAAAATAAGACATATCGACAGGCTGCAAAAGGGAAAATGCACCATCGAGCTTGGGTTTATATTCTCCGACATACTCAATAACTATGAGCGCGTATCGGATCACTGCTCGAATATAGCGGTTTGCGTGATAGAAATAGATCACGAAAGCTTTGATACACACGAGTATTTAAGCGAGGTTCGCGGCGGAGCGGACGAGCAATTCGCAAAGAAGTATGGCGAATATCTCGATAAATTTAAGCTTCCCTGATATTCGCCGTTGTTAGAATGGTAAACGGTGCGACCTGTACGGGATCGGCCGTTTTATTATATCCTAAGCTTTAAGCCTGTTGTTCGAAGACGTGTTTAATGATATTATACAGTTACAACAATAAAAACTTGCGGAGGAAACGTAATGCATAAGGTCGTAGGTATAATTGCGCCGTCCGGAGATGAGCTTGCGCCGATAGAAAAGAGCATGGGCGCGGTCGTGCGCACATGCCGTGCAGGGCTTGAGTTTTTGAGCGGAATGCTGAACGGCGTTAAGTGCGTTGCGGTGCTTAGCGGCGTCTGTAAGGTTAACGCTGCCATAGCGGCACAGGTGCTCATCGATATATACGCAGTTGACGCCATTATTGTTTGCGGCGTTGCGGGAGGCATGGACAGACGGCTTAAGATAGGCGATACGACGATAGCGACGGAGATTGCGTACCATGATGTGGACGATGCTATTTTGCGCGACTATCATCCTTTTATGAAAGTGCCGCGCTTCTATGCCGATGAACATATGGTTTTGCTCATGCGCGAGGCGGTCGATGCGCACGAATTTGAGCAGCCCGTATATTTTGGCGTCGTCGTGACCGGCGAGGCGTTTATTGAGACGAATGGACGCGCCGAGATAAACGACAGGTTCAAGCCGCTTTGCGTCGATATGGAAACGGCGGCGGCAGCGCATGTTTGCTATGCGAACAAGAAACCGTTTGCAGCGATACGGTCGATTTCGGATGTCGAGGACAATACGGGTATGGCGACGTTCGAGCAAAACTGCGCCATGGCTGCCGAGCGCTCGACGAGCGTGCTGAAGGCGCTTCTAAAGAGAATGAGCCGGGAGAACGGAATATGAGCGCGGAGGTTTCTGTTGTAAGCTGCGGCGACTATTCGTGTGAGAGTGCGCGGCGGGCGCTTGAGGAAGTGCTCTTGCCGATAGATGGGCTTGATTTTGTAAAGCCGGGCATGAAGATTGCTATAAAGGCAAACCTTGTGACACACAAGCATCCAGACGGGGCGGCGACCACGCATCCCGCTCTTATCGGCGCGCTTTGCGATATGCTGCTGGAAAGAGGGGCGAGCGTCGTAATAGGCGATAGCCCGGGCGGTACGTTCAACACAGCGAAGCTGAACGCAGTTTATGCGGCTACAGGCATGGCGGCGCTTGAACGCGACGGCGTGAAGCTTAACAGGAATGTTGCGCAGAGCACGGCGCACTTCCCACAGGCATATTCCGCGCATGAATTTGAGTACACATCGTATCTTGACGAGGCCGACGCGATAATAAATTTTTCTAAGCTTAAAACGCATGGAATGATGGGCATGAGCTGCGCCGTGAAGAACATGTTCGGCGTTGTACCCGGTACGCGCAAGCCCGAGTATCATTACAGGTTTTCAAAGCCCATGCAGTTTGCGCATATGATAATCGATCTGAACGAGTATTTTAAGCCGTCGCTATGCGTTGTAGACGCCGTTGTGGGCATGGAGGGGAACGGGCCAACAGCGGGAACGCCGCGCAGAATAGGGGCTGTGCTTGCGTCAAAGAGCCCATACAAGCTCGACCTTGTATGCGCCAAGCTTATAGGGCTGGGTGCAGACGATGTTTTGACGCTGAAGGCGGCGCTCGAGCGAGGATTTATACCTATGTCGGGCAGCGTGAATGATGTGGGCGTGTACGGCGATATTGAGCCGTTCATAATTGACGATTATGAGAAGATACCTCCGCAAAAGCTCGATTTTTCCGACAGGTTTCTCATATTGAACGGATTTGTGCGGCGGAGTCTGCGCCCGCGCCCTAAGGCGAATGAGAGCGAGTGCACAGGCTGCGGCAAGTGCGAAAGGATATGCCCGGCGCACGCTGTCACGCTCAGGAACGGAAAGGCGCACGTCGATACGAGCATATGCATACGCTGCTTCTGCTGTCAGGAGTTTTGTCCAAAGGGTGCGATGAAGGTTGCGCGGCCTATGCTCGCGCGCATATTGAATAAGTAGATTGTCATAAAAGCGGACGGATTTGGCAAATACTTCTTTATCGGCAGGCCAATTTCATGCTATAATAGCAAAAGACAATGGGAGCGTATGCGTATGCGGCACAGAATAACGGGTGTAGATAAGGATTCGATAGCGGACGAGCTTTCCATAGAGCCCGGCTCGTTTCTTATATCGATAAACGGCGAGGATATAGTCGATATAGTAGACTATGAGCAGCTATGTACAGCCGAAAACCTTGTGGTAGCGATAGAAACGCCCGACGGCGAAATAGTGGAAGCCGACATTGAAAAGGACATGTACGAGCCGCTCGGCATAAACTTCGCCGACGACCTTATAGGCGGCGTCCGAAGCTGCAAAAACAGATGCATTTTCTGCTTTATTGACCAGATGGCGCGCGGCGGGAGAAAAACGCTCCATGTCAAGGACGACGACTGGCGCATGTCGCTTATAATGGGCAATTATATAACGCTCACCAATGTTGACGAGCGAGAGTTTGAGCGCATAATAAAGCGTAAAGCGAGTCCGCTGTACATATCGGTTCATACGATGGACGGTGAGTTAAGAAAGCTGATGATGGCGAATCCTACAGCCGATCTGATAGGCGAAAGGCTCGAGCGGCTGAAGGAGGCGGGTATACGCTTTCATTGCCAGGTTGTGCTTTGCCCGGATATAAACGACGGCGAGAGGCTTGAGTATACGCTTGAGAAGCTGAGCGCACTCTATCCGGCAGCGCAGTCTGTCGCAATAGTGCCTGTGGGGCTTACGAAACACAGAGACGGCTTGTACCCGCTGAGATGCCAGACGCGTGAAGAGGCACGCGAAGCGATAGCACAGACGCAGGCATGGCAGCGGAAAATGCGGGGGCTTCACGGTACGTCCTTTGCATACGCGGCGGACGAGATGTATATCAAGGCGGGCTTGGAGATTCCGCCGCAGGAGCTTTACGAGGATTATCCGCAGCTTGAGAACGGTGTCGGACTGCTGAGAAAGCTTGAGTCGGAGATGAACGAGGCGCTCAAATACAAAAAACCGCTCAAGCGCCGACTGACGCTTGATGCGGTGACCGGCGAGAGCGCGAAGGAGTTTTTGGGGGGCGCATTCGCGCGGCTTAAAGAGTACAACATTCATGTAAACGTGCATGGCGTGCGCAACAGCTTTTTGGGCGAGAGCGTGACCGTGGCGGGGCTTGTTACGGCGGGGGACATAGTCGATCAGCTTGGCGGTAGGCTGAACGGGGACGCGGTGATAATTCCGGAAAGCATGATGCGCGAAAATGACGACATATTCCTCGATGGCGTAAGGCTCGGCGAGCTTGAGGCCGCGCTGAATAAGAATGTTCGGGCGCTTTGTCCGTCTGACGGCGATATATTGATTGAAGAGCTTTTTGCAATGGCTCGATGAGGTGAATAAATGGCAAAACCGCTTGTGGCCGTCGTCGGTCGGCCGAACGTAGGAAAATCTACATTATTTAATAAGCTTGTAGGCAGGCGAGTCGCAATAGTTGAAGACACGCCCGGTGTAACGCGCGACAGGATATATTGCGACGCGGAGTGGCTCAATCATAAGTTTACGCTGATAGACACGGGCGGAATCGAGCCTGTTAAGGAAGACGTGATAAGCGTTCAGATGCGCAGGCAGGCGCAGCTTGCCATAGACATGGCGGATGTGATTCTCTTCGTAACCGATGGCCGCGAGGGTATAACGAGCGCCGACGAGGACGTCGCAGATATGCTGAGAAAAAGCTCAAAGCCGATAGTCCTCGTCGTCAACAAGGTCGATACGGCGAAGTTTGAGGATTCTGTCTATGATTTCTATTCGCTCGGCATCGGTACGCCTATGGCAATATCGGGCGAGCAGGGGCTCGGACTTGGCGACATGCTTGACGAAATAGTTTCACATTTCCCCAAAACGGAGCATGAAGATGATGAGCAGGCGATAGGTATAGCCGTTGTTGGCCGCCCGAATGTAGGCAAATCGAGTCTTGTGAACGCACTGCTTGGACGTGAACGCACCATAGTGAGCAACATACCGGGAACGACACGCGACGCGATAGATACGCCGTTTGAATACATGGGCGAACAGTATATACTTATAGATACCGCCGGTATTCGCAGGAAAAGGGCGATTGAGGACGAGAGCATAGAGAGATACAGCGTTATACGTTCGCTCGGGGCGATAAGGCGTGCCGATGTGGCGCTCATAGTTGTTGACGCGAGCCAGGGGTTGAGCGAGCAGGACGTCCGTTTGGCGGGCTATGTCCATGAGGAGGGCAAGGCGTGCGTGCTCATTGTGAACAAGTGGGATTTGATAGAGAAAGACACTAACACGATGAATGAGTTCAAGAAGAAACTCAGGAGCGATCTCGCGTTCATGGAATATGTGCCCATGCTGTTTATATCGGCGCTCAACGGTCAGCGAGTGAATAAAGTTATGGAATATGTGCGCCTTGTTTATGAGCAAAGCAGCCGCAGAATATCGACGGGCCTGCTCAATGACATAGTTTCCGAGGCTGTGACAATAACGGAACCTCCGTCGGATAACGGCAGAAGGCTCAGAATCTACTACGCGACGCAGGTCAGCGTAAGGCCGCCGACGTTCGTTCTCTTTGTCAATGATCCTGATATAATGCATTTTTCGTACAAGAGGTATCTTGAAAACTATTTAAGGAAATCATTCGGATTAGATAGCACGCCCATCCGCATAATCGTACGAAAGCGCGAGAAGAACACGGACCGACTAAACGTCCCTAAGGGCAGGGAGAATGACGGAGAATAAAAGCAAAGGGGCTTGTTATTAAAGCATCGATGGAGGGCAACATGGTAATTGCGGCTTGCGTTTTGGCGCTTGTATGCGGCTATTTTATAGGGAATGTTGAGACGGCAATAATCGTCAGCAAAACCCGATATCACGATGATATACGAAATCACGGCAGCGGCAACGCAGGCACGACAAACATGCTGCGCATTTTTGGCGTAAAATCTGCGGCAGTGACGTTCGTATGCGATTTTTTGAAGGCGGTTGCGGCTATGATCACAGGTATGCTGATTCTTAAGCTTGCGGCGCCGAACGAGTCTGTGCTTGGCGCATCGCCCGTGTCTTTCGGAGGCTATATAAGCGCCGTGGGGGTTATACTTGGTCACAACTTTCCAATAATATTCAGGTATAAGGGCGGCAAGGGGGTAGCGTGCTCATTGGCGATAGCGTGGCTGGCTGCACCGCTGCCTGCGCTTGTGACGAGCATTGCAGCGGCGGCGGTTATAGCCATATGGCGAATGGTGTCGCTTGGCGCACTCGTAGGCATAACCGTCTTTACGGCGCTTACGATAGCACTGTATAATGAAAACATACCGCTCGTGATACTTTGCGCGTTCATGTTCATAATGATATTCATTCGTCACAGAAAAAATATTGCGAGAATAATCAGGGGCGAGGAGAGCAAGCTTTCATTGAAAAAGAAAACGGATGAGGCAACATAAGGCCGCGCTGCACTTGATGCACAAATTAGAATGCAGAACCGTATAAATCAAAAAGCCCAAGGGCGTCAAGTGCGCGCTTCTCGGGCTTTGATGCTATTTCAAACAATTACAGCATTATGCATATCAGACCGTTGCAGCCGTCGTTGACCATGCGCTGAACGGTCGATTGCAGCTTCATTTGAACAGCTTCGGGCATTCTGTTGATTTTTCCGGCCATGCCGTCTTTTACAAGGTCATAGAGCGGTTTGCCGAATATGTTTGTCTGCCATATTTTTGTCGGCTCCTTTTCAAAGGTGTCCAGCAGATATTGCATAAATTCCTCGGATTGCTCCTCCGTGCCTACGAGCGGCGAAACCTCCGACTCAATGTCGACCCGTATCAGGTGCAGGCCCGACGCCTTTGCCTTGAGCTTAACGCCGAAGCGGCTGCCTTGCTGTACGATTTCGGGCTCGTCGAGAACCATGGCATCGGGCTCAGGCGCTACCATTCCGTAGCCCGTGCGCAGCGCCGAATCAAGCGCAACGCTTATCTTATCGTATTCGCGCTTTGCGTGTGAAAACTCCTTCAAGGTTGAGATTAGCTGGAAGTCGTTCTCAATCGTGAAGCCGCACTGTTCACCGAGAACCGTATAGAACATGTTGTCTTGCGGTACGAGCTCCGCCGCGATAGTGCCGCTGCCCGGTTCGACAGAAACGAGCTTGCACGGCTTGAAGCTTTCAAGCGATGAGAGCGTTTCCGTCAGAGCGGAGTAGTCGCGCATTTTTGCCATGCGTCCTGCGCATTCGCTTACGGCGTCAAGCGCCTCCTTGGTGAGCCAATGCGACGGTCCGAGCGCACGAATCCACGAGGGCGTATCGATGCGTATAAGCTTTATCGGGAATTCCGCAAGCAGACTTTCGAGAAGACCGTTTATTTCATCGATACCCATATTAAGCACATCTGACGGTTTGACGACGGCGCCGTAGCGCTCAGAAAGCTTTTCGCATAGCGAGACGGTATCCGGATCTTCGGGATGGATAGAGTTGAGCACAACTATGAAGGGCTTCCCTTGCTCCTGCAGTTCGCGAACGACACGTTCTTCGCACACGGCGTATGCTTCCCTGTCGATACCGGATATGCTGCCGTCTGTCGTCATAACTATGCCTATGGTCGAATGCTCCGTTATGACCTTTTTTGTGCCGATTTCGGCTGCTTCGTCAAATGGTATGTCGTAATCGAACCATGGTGTGCGGACCATACGCGCCGATTCGTTTTCGGTATGGCCTATCGCTCCTTCAACCATGTAGCCCACACAGTCAACCATTCTGACGCGGAAACCCATAGTATCGTCAAGAGTGAGCTCGACCGCTTCGTTTGGCACAAACTTTGGCTGGGTGGTCATTATCGTTTTACCGGATCCGCTTTGAGGCAGCTCATCGACAAGACGTTCGCGCACATGCTCGTTTTCGATGTTAGGCACTACAAGAAGATCCATAAACCGCTTTATAAATGTAGATTTGCCCGTTCTTACGGGGCCGACAACGCCTATATAAATATCGCCCTGTGTTCTTTTGGCGATATCTCTGTAAAGCTCCGCTCTTTCCATATATATCCCTCCGACTGGTCGTTTATAGCAGTAAATATATATGCTTCAAAAAAACAAACATGCCTTATCGTAAGAAGACGGAGAGCAAAATCCGCCGCGCGGAGCGCGGCGGACGGATATATGAGCGCGTTATTTCTTTTTGAATACAAATTCTTTCTGGAAATAGTAATTGACGAAGAACATGGGCGCATCAATGAGCACCTTCGAAAGAAAGCTGCCGAGCCCCAAATGTTCAAGGCAATTTACGCACAGCGCGGAAACAAGCATTACACAGGCGGCAAGCAGGATGTATTTAAATACGCTGCTTGCGGTGCCTTTTTTGAATACGACAAGCCTATTCAGCAAATAATTGCACGTTGCGCTTGCAACTCGCGCAGGGATAAAACGGGCGGCATATGCAAGCTGCGGAAAAATGAAGCCGAGAGCCATATAGATGCCGTAGTCAACGAGCGTCGAAATCAATGACGAAACTGAAAACTTCAGCAGCTGCTTGGCTATGGCAAACGTATCCTTGAATGTGTTGAAGCTCGATCCCTTATTGCCGTCGATGTATACGGTTTCGATGGGAACCTGCACTATGGATACGCCCCAATGCCTGACGCTCAGGAGCATACTCATCTCATATTCATAACGGCTGCCTTCAAGCTCGATAAGGTGGCCGAATATAGAGCGCGGCAGACCGCGAAGCCCGGTTTGGGTATCTGAAATACGAAGCCGCGCGACGAGAAAGAACAGGCACTTGGTGACCCAGTTTCCAAGACGCGACCTGAACGGAACGTTGCTTTTTGCAAATTGCCTTACGCCGAGTATGAGCGAATCGGGGTGCTTGCGCATGGAGTCCATTATGCGAATTATATCTTTTTCGAGATGCTGACCGTCCGCATCGGCGGTGACTATGCCGTCGACGTCATCCATTTTGCTTATGCGCTCGATGCCCGTCTTGAGAGCCATGCCTTTCCCCATGTTCACATCATGCACGACGACTTCTATGCCTCGTTCGCGCACCTTGTCGAATATGGCGTCGTATTCGCTGCTGCTGCCGTCGTTGACAACGAGCGTGCGTATGTTATCGGCGTTAAGCTCGTCGATGAGCTCGACAAGCTTTTCACTCGGTTTGTATGCAGGTATAAGAACGATATATCCCATGATTTCCTCAAAACATAGTTTCGGAGTATCCAACTGCGTCTCGATACTCCGTATTCTATTATATTATGATTCTTTTGCCACAAATAAACAAGTGATAATTGCGGATTATTTTGTAAAAGTTTCTTGAACTTGTAGTATGTTTGCCTATTATTTTGAAACATAAAGGCTTGATGAGACGAAGCGCTTGAGTTAACGCCGGATTTTTGACAATTCACAGCAATAATACGCGTCTATTTGGGGAAAATAAACCATAGCAATATTTGTTTACGAGGGAATCTATGAAAAAGGACGGGAAGAAGAAAAAAGTATGGCGCGTTGTGCGCAGGACGCTGCTTGTGCTGTTTGCGGCGGCAGCGGCGTTTGTATTGTTTTTCGCGGTTGAAGTCTTTGATATGGATGAATGGCATGAATTTGATGTAACGCGCATAAAGGATGCACCGCGAACATGCCAAATATATGACGCAACCGGTGAAGAGGTGAGCTGCCTCTACAGAAAAGAGGATAGAAGATGGGTGAGCATAGCCGATATACCGCTCCATGTTCAGCGCGCATTTATTTCAGCCGAGGACGCGCGGTTTTACGAGCATGGGGCGATAGACGTGATAAGAATAATCGGCGCGGCACTGCATGACATAAGAACGGGTTCATTTGCTCAGGGCGCGTCAACGATAAGCCAACAGCTGATAAAGCTCAGTCATTTGACGGGCGAAAACGCGCCCGCTGAAAAAACGATATCGCGGAAGGTCGAAGAGGCGGTGCTTGCGTACAAAATGGAGACGATATACTCAAAGGACGAGATACTTGAAATGTATCTTAACTATGTTTATTTCGGCGGAGGGTATTACGGAGTAGAGTCTGCGGCGCAAGGGTATTTCGGTGTCCACGCATCAGAACTTACTACGGCGCAGGGCGCAATGCTTGCGGGAATACTTAAATCGCCGTCAAAATACGCCCCGCACATAAATATGGAAAAATCTATCGGGCGGCGCGGCGTTGTGCTTGATCTGATGTGCGAATACGGGTATATATCAGCCGAGGAGTGCGAGGAGGCCAAAAAGGAGGAGGTAACGCTGACGGGCGACTCCAAACGCGGATACAGGAATTATTATATAGATATGGTGCTTAACGAGTCATGCGACGCGCTTAATATTGATATGGCAACGCTTCTTTCGGGCGGATACAGCGTATATACGGCAATGGATTCGGGGCTTCAAAATGAGTGCGAGGCGGTTTGCCGCGACAACGGGCTTTACCCGGTGGAGGGCGTTCAGACAGCGATCGTCGTAGCCGATGCAAAAACGGCGATGGCCGTTGCCGTTATGGGTGGGCGCGAATATACGGGTGCGTTTGGCTTCAACCGCGCTACGGATATACGTCGGCAGCCGGGCTCGGTTATAAAACCGATAATATCATACGCTCCCGCGCTCGAATACTTCGGATATACGGCCGCGAGTATGATACTCGATGAGCCGACCGAATTCGATAAATATTGCCCGGGCAATGCGGGAGGGAAGTATTACGGCTGGGTGACGCTAAGGGAGGCCGTCAAGAAATCGCTGAATGTTCCTGCCGTAAAGGTGCTTGCTCAGATGGGCGTGGAGAGCGGAAAGCTTTTTGCATCGCGTCTCGGGATAGAATTTGACAGCAAAGATAAGGGACTTGCTCTTGCGCTCGGCGGATTTACATATGGTGTGTCGCCATGGCAGCTTACGGCGGCGTATGGCTGTTTTGCTTCAGGCGGCATGTATAGCGAGCTGAACACTGTCGCGAGGATAGAGGATAAGTACGGCAATACGGTTTATGAGCGCGAATATAAGCCGATACGCGTGATGAGCGAAGAAAACGCGTATATACTGACGAGTATGCTTGAAAGCGCGGTATCCGAGGGAACGGGGAAGCGTCTTTCACAGCTCGGAATACCGCTTGCCGGTAAGACGGGAACGGTAGGCGACAGCTCAAAAACGCGAGATGCGTGGATGACAGCATATAACAGCAATTACGTCGCAACTGTATGGATGGGTTATGATAAGAACAGCGACGGCATGTATCTGCCATCGGACGCAACAGGCGGACACTATCCTGCAATGGTGCTGGCAAAAATATACGAGTTTCTGTACCGCGACAATGAACCGCCGCAATTCAATCTGCCGCGCGGCGTGCGGGAAGTGCGCCTCGACGGATATGCGCTTTCAAACAACCACTCGGTTCTGCTTGCTACGGCGCTTACCCCAAACGATATGGTGTTTAGAGAGGTGTTCAGGGAAGGAACGGAGCCTACGGAAAGAAGCGGCTATTGGTCCGTGCCGTTGCCTATAGAGGATATTACGGCTGCGTTTAATGAAAACGGGCTGCCGTGCATATCGTTCAGACCGCGCGAAAGCCATATAAAGTACAGACTGATAAGGCGCGATTCATACGGGTCGGAGGTGCTAATAGGCGAATGGAGCGGCGAAACGCAGCTCGTGCAATACGTTGACATTTCTGTCGAATACGGCATGACATATGTGTATAGAGTACAGCCGATACATCCGCAAATAACGATAGGCGGGAAAGCGGTGGAGGGAGTGCCGTCAAATGAGGTGACGGTAATTATGCCGGGATCGTACATACCCGTGGATGGAAAAGCCGGATAGATTGACGCGTGCGCTCTGCATAAATTATGCTTTGCACGGGGGCGGCGCGGCTCGCGCTTTCTTCGAAAGCCGGCGCTCTGCGGGCGCAGCGGCCTTCGGCCGCCGCGAGCCGCGCCGCAGGCATAACCGTGCAGATGAGCGCATAAAGCAATGGGCTGCGTTTCGCAGCCCATTTAGCTTTTTACAAAACCTTATCAGCCTTCGAAATAATCCCCGCGGCGATAATCGTATACGGCGCTTGTACCTACTGTAAAGTCATCAAGGTTTTCAAGCACCTTGCCCGTACCTATCGCAACGCACGATACGGCGTCCTCGGCGACATAGCAGGGAACCTTTGTGTGCTCGGAAATAAACTTGTCCATACCGTAGAGGAGTGCGCCGCCGCCCGTAAGGCAGATACCGCCGTCGGCGATATCGCTGGCAAGCTCGGGAGGCGTTTTTTCGAATATGGCGCGTACGCTTTCAAGTATTAATTGGAGCGGCTCCTCAAGCGCGTCTATCATTTCGTTTGAGCCGACGACAATTGTTTGGGGCAGTCCTGATATAAGATTCCTGCCTTTTACGTCGATAAAAAGCTGCTCTTTGCGCGGGTAAGCGGAACCGATTCTTATTTTCATGTCCTCAGCGGTGCGCTCGCCGATAAGAAGATTATGCTTTTTGCGCATGTAGCGGACGATGGAATCGTTGAACTTGTCGCCCGCAACTTTGATAGAATCGGAAAGCACCGAGTCGCGCAACGATATGATGGCTATGTCGGTTGTACCGCCGCCGATATCGATTATCATGCTGCCGCGTGGTTGTGCGATGTCAATGCCCGCGCCTATGGCTGCTGCAATGGGCTCTTCGATTAGATAGGCATAGCGTGCTCCGGCGTTTTCGGTCGCATCGATAACGCTGCGCTTTTCAACCTGCGTTACACCCGAAGGCACACAAACGACAACCTTGGGCTTGAAAAACACTCGGTTGCCGACGACTTTCTTCAGAAAGTGATGCAGCAGCCTTTGAGTGATGTCGAAGTTTGATATGACGCCGTCGCGAAGAGGACGTATGGCAATGATGTTGCCCGGTGTACGGCCGAGCATGCGCCGTGCGTCTTCGCCGATGGCGATAATGCGTCCCGTTATTTTTTCGACCGCGACAACGGACGGCTCGCGGAGAACGATGCCTTTATTCCTTACATAAACGAGTACGCTTGACGTTCCAAGGTCAATGCCTACATCGCTAAAATCCAGCAAACCCATTCGAATTCCTTCCTTAATGAAGCGCGCGTTCAAGCGCAGCATTTCGAAATATGGCGGCGTACGGCAAATATACCGTAAATAATACCGCTTCATTATTCTATCATTATATGTATTTTGCCGCAAGTGCGAAAACATAGAAATATGTGATATTTTGATGAACAAACCATAATTGAGTTGTTAATTTCTGTTCAATAGTGTATACTTACAATGATTGCAAAATAGGAGAATATACTAAATGAGACTGAATCTTGCAAAGAGCATATCCGTTATCGCGCTGCTTACCGTTGCGGTCGTATTCATGTCGTCATGCATACTTAAATCGCCTGAGGTCGATTCGCCGATAATTATAGGTACTCCGGACTACACCCCTTTTTCACAGCAAAGCACGGATTCTCCGACATCCGCTGCGACGCCGACGATAACGCCGGAGGCAATACCTACGCTTGCGCCTGAAACATCGGCGACGCCTATACCACAAAGCGCACTCGACGGTCATGACGAGTCCACACCGAAGCCTAAGCTTACATATGAGCAGTATAGGCAGATGAATCCGGATGTCATAGGCTGGATAAAGATACCCAACACAAAGGTGGATTACCCGATAGTGAAGTGTCCCGACGGCGACAAGAATGAGTATTATCTCACTCACGGCGTCGATAAGGACAATTCAAAATCCGGCGCGATATTTATGGATTACAGGGTTTCAACGTCGAGCAAGCATGTGATAATTTACGGCCATAATATGCGAAAAGGCACGATGTTTGCGGGTATAAACAACTATTCTACGCGTTCGTTTTACGATGCGAACAGAACCTTTAGCATAACGTTCGGGGACACAGTATATACATACAAGGTGTTTGCCGTGTATGACACGCATGTGAATAACGCGAAATATATGACAGTGAGCTTTGGCAGCAATGATGAGTTTGCGCAGTACATGAATATGCTCGCGGGGCTTTCGATTTTCCCGACAGACGTGACCATAACTGCATCGGATCACTGCGTAACGCTTTCAACATGCAACCATACTAACTATTCTGACGGAAGATTTGTGGTTCATGCCGTAAGAATAGGCTGATAAAAATGTGAATTGTTGGGCGGGAGGCTAAAGCCCCCCGCTGTGACTGCCGAAAAAGTGGCTAAACGCCACTTTTTCGAGTTTTTACGTGTTTCGCCTCTCGCATTCTCTCCCGGGCGGCAAAACCCGCAAAGCACGAAAACCTCCGGGTTTTCATCCGTTCTGACGCACATGTCGTCAGAGCCGGATTGAACATAAGAGGCTGCGGCCCGTTGTCAACCCCGGGGTTTAGCGACAGGCTGGGCGAGAAGCTAAAGCCTCCCGCTTTATTTATAGAAATGTGACACGGTCTTTTTTGCTTTAACGGCGAGCCTTATATGCGGGTGCGACATTTGCACCGCGAAAGTCTGCTGAGCGGCGTATGCGTTTCTCAAGACGTACGACGGAATATAGGCGGAAACAGATTATGATTTATATGAATTCTTATAACTCTTTTGCGTAAATCATTGACAAGTGAACAATTGCTCAACTATAATACAAACAATGAATGAACAACCGTTCAATCGAAATGAATCGTACGGAGGTTTTGCGAATATGGATGATATAGCTGCCAGACAGGTGCCGGGAAGCGACTGCGAGGTCATACATGCTGATGTGGTAGAACAGGTTAGGCAAAACATGCCGCCCGACAGCGAGGTGTATGATCTGTCGGATTTTTTCAAGGTCATAAGCGACAGCACGCGCACAAGGATAATTTGGGCGCTCGATCAGCATGAGATGTGCGTGTGCGATCTTGCGGCGTTGCTGAATATTACAAAATCAGCCATATCTCATCAGTTGCGCGCGCTGCGCCAGTCGAACCTTGTGTCGTTCAGACGTGAGGGGAAGGTAATCTTCTACTCGCTGGCGGATGAACACGTTAAGGCCGTGTTCGAAATGGGACTTGAACATATCAGAGAAAGGTGAACATGATTATGATAAAGAAATTCAGGATAGATGGACTCGATTGCGCAAACTGTGCCGCAAAAATTGAGAATAAGATTTCCAAGCTTAATGGAGTGAGGAGCGCGAGCCTCAGCTTTATGACGGGAAAGCTTGTTCTTGAGGCCGACGATGGCGTGATGGATGAGATAGTTGAGAAGGCAAAAGCGATAATTAACCGCATTGAATCAGGAGCTGCCGTAAAAGAGGTATAATGCCATGAAGTGTAAAGCAATAAGAATTGCTGCATCAGCGGCACTGCTTGTATGCGCGCTGATTATCAAAATGCCGGCAGAGATGGCCTGGCTGTCTACGGCGCTTTATGTTGCAAGCTATGTCATAGCAGGATATGATATCGTGTTTGGTGCGATTAAGAGCATATTCCGCGGCAATGTGTTTAATGAGAATTTACTCATGTCGATAGCGAGCATCGGTGCATTCTGTGTCGGGGAATTCTCCGAGGGTACAGCGGTAATGATTCTATTCCAGATAGGCGAAGCGTTCCAAGATGCAGCCGTTGATAAATCGCGCCGCTCGATATCGTCTCTTATGAATATTCGCCCTGATCATGCAAACCTTGTAACCGACGAAGGGATTATAAGGAAGGACCCTGAAGACGTGCATACGGGCGACGTTATATCGATTACGCCGGGAGAGCGCGTACCTCTTGACTGTGTTATATTGACGGGCGAAACGTATATTGATACGTCTGCGCTTAGCGGCGAGACGGTGCCGCGCGCCGCAAGAGAGGGCGATACGCTGCTTAGCGGTTCCATAAACACCGTTGGCGCTGTGACGGCGAGGGTGATGTGCGAATATGGCGAGTCAACAGCGTCGCGTATACTGGATCTCGTTGAGAACGCGAGCGCCAGAAAATCGAATTCAGAGAAGTTTATAACGCGCTTTTCAAGATATTATACGCCCATTGTGGTGAGCCTTGCGCTTATACTTGCGATTATCCCACCGCTGCTGATAAAGGAGTCGACTTTTTCCGAATGGATTCACAGGGCGTTATCGTTCCTCGTCGTATCGTGCCCATGCGCGCTTGTTATATCGATACCTCTCAGCTTCTTTGGAGGAATAGGCGGCGCGTCTGCGAGCGGCATACTCGTAAAGGGCGGAAACTATCTTGAAGCGCTTGCCAAAGTAAAGACATTCGTCTTCGATAAAACGGGGACGCTTACAAAGGGTACGTTTGAGGTTACGGATATTCAGCCTCAGCTCGAAGGCATAAGTAAGAATGAGCTGCTTCGCATTGCATGCGCCGCTGAGAGAGCGTCATCCCACCCAATAGCTATGTCTCTGAAAAAGAAGGCGGAAGCGGAGCTTGTGAGGCTTGATGAAGCCGAAAACATAAGGGAGATAGCCGGGCGCGGTGTATGTGCATCGATTGACGGGCAGAGCGTGCTTGTGGGCAACGCAAGACTTATGAGCGAAAACGGCATCGAGTGCGCCGAAAATAAGGCCGCGGGCACTACTGTACATGTCGCTGCCGACGGGAAGTACCTCGGCTACATAGTGATTTCGGACGAAATAAAGAGCGAGGCGCATGACGCCATAGCGGCGCTGAAACGAGAGGGAATCGAGCGCGTTGTAATGCTTACGGGAGATGCGCGCTCTGTGGGCCGCTCGGTGGCGGATGAGCTTGGCATGGACGAATGCTTTGCGGAACAACTTCCGTCAGACAAGGTGGAACGCGTGAATGAACTGCTTGAGAAGAGCGACGGCAATGACAAGCTTGCGTTTGTGGGTGACGGCATCAACGATGCGCCTGTGCTTGCCAGAGCCGATATAGGCATAGCGATGGGCGCTCTTGGCTCCGATGCGGCCATAGAAGCGGCCGACGTCGTAATAATGAACGACAACCTGTTGAGCCTCTCAAAGGCTATGCGCATAGCGAGAAAGGCAACGTGCATAGCTAAAGAGAACACGGTGTTTGCGATTGCGGTTAAGGCGGCGGTGCTTGTGCTGAGCGCGTCAGGCGTGGCGAGCATGTGGATGGCTGTGTTTGCAGATGTTGGCGTAGCTGTAATAGCGATACTTAACGCGATGAGGACGCTTAGGACGAATAAAATGTAGTTTTCAAAGAAGAGCAAATGATGATGCGGCTGCCGCTCCTGCGGCAGCCGCAAACTGTCTGTGCTGTTTACTACGCTTGGTTTGATTTACCAAGCAGGGCTTTAGGACTTATTTCTTGCGAAATATTACGATACCCGCTCCCGAGGCGATGGCCATTATTGCCAAAGCTGTCATGGAGACTGCGCCGGTTTTCGGCGGGTTGCCGGGTGTCGGAGCGGGTGCGGGCGGCGTTGCCTCGGGAGCATCCGTGTTGAATACGATGAATACATCGATATCTTCGGTTATGTTCTCGATTGTGATGACGTTGCCGGGACGCACCGCTGCGATTTCGCCGTTTACCGTTACATACCACACATAGTGGTTTGCATCGGGCGTCATGGTTATCGTAAGATCCGAACCGTGTTCGACGAGCATGTCGCCTATCGGTGAAGCGGTGCCGCACGAGCTCGTGCTGACATGCACGTTATACTTGTTGATTTCGTAAATCGCCGTTACGGTGAGATCGGATGTTACGTTTGTGAAGTCCGTGTCCCATTGCACGAAGTGGTAGCCTTCATGTTCGGGAATTGCGGGAGCAACAGCGTCCGAACCGTACTCAACAGTCTGTGTATCAATCGTTTCGCCGTTAAAGCCATCTACAAACGTAACGGTGTATACATTCTTAGTATATGTAACGGTGTACGTTACGTCTTCATCGCCCATTATGCCCTCGACTACGAGCATATCCGCAGTGTAGCCCGTGATAACGGGGGAGGCAATGGAGTATTCGGCGCCCTCATCGAGTTCGGCTGCATATGGGTCAGCGGCGATAGTGCCGTCCGCATATGCATAGTTGATGGTAAGGATATGAGAGCTTATGGGCTCGTCTGCGGGAACCATGAACAGGCCGCAAATTTCGGCGATGTCTCCGCCTATCATGCCGAGATCGGTAACGGCTGCGGTATCCTTATCGATGCGATAGAAGCTTGCATTATCGACGGAGTTTATCTGCGCCCAGTATAGGTCGCCGTTGTCAAAGTCGTAGCACATTGACTGAACGTAATTTATAGGTACGCCCGTGCCGCCGATAAGCGTAAGCGCACCCGTGTCAAGGTCAATGCTGTAAAGCTTTGCGTTGCTGTCGGAGGAATAGGCTAAGCCATAGGCGGCACCTGATTCGCTGATAGCGAGCGTTATGATGGTCTGGCTGCCGAAGGATGCGATCTCCTGCGTTTGACCCGTCTTAATGTTAACCTTGACAAGCACGCGCGCATCCGACGCATTGGATGCAAGACCGTACATCTGACTGCGTGAGTAGTCGTACGCCATGTCTACCATATTGCCCTGATATACTACATCTGTAACGGTGACGTTGCCGAGATTGTCAATGGGGGCATACCAGAAGTTACCGCCGCCGTTGGAATTTTTATAACCGTAAACCATTCCGTTTACATATGCAGCAGCATAGGAATCGCTCGGGTAGGCTGTGATGGTCTGAATCTGAGCGGGATCTGTGTCTGAGAAGTTGATCCAGTTGCCGACTGCCGATTCGTTATTGCCGTCGCCGAACACAAGCATAGCGTAGAAGTCCACCGGAGTGAAGCCCATATCTACAACGTTAACCGTGCAGGTGGCAAAAACGTTGGGGTTAGAGGCAAGCTCAACTTTTACGGTCGTAACACCTTCCGCAACACCGAATACAACGCCGTTTTCGTTGACCGTGGCAATGCTTTCGTCTGCGCAGGTAAGTATAACGTTTTTATCATCGGCAGATTCGGGAAGAACCGTCCAAGATATCGATTCGGTGCGGTTTACGTAAACCGTAACCGATTCGTCAACGATTATTTGATTTGCGGAAACAGGCTCACCGACATATACGTTGTCAAGGAATGCATGGTCGCCGGGCTTATCAATAGAGCTGTCCTTTGAATACTCCCACTTAAGAATGTATTCGCCCGATTCAGGAAGCGTAGTTCTGAAGCTTTCCCAGGTCTCATGTCCTGAAGCGTACTCGACCTGTTTTTCGCCGTTAATGTAGAACTTAAGTCCGTCCCAAGTCATGGTTATTCCTTCGCCCCAGCATTGGAAGTCGAACGAAACTACATCGCCCGCTGCAGCAGTCACTGTTGCGGTAACGACTGAAGAGGAACTTGATACGCCCTCGTTTGTTGACTTGGCGTAGAACCTTGCGCCTTCGCCTTCTTCGGCAACGACTTCCCACGGATAATCGCCTTCAGACTCGAAATGAATCGTGCCGCCTTCTACGTTGAGCGCTCTGTCAAGATCGCTCAGAACTATCGGAGAGGTGATTGCAACGTTATCGAGGAACGCATGGTCTCCGGGCTTATTAATCGAGCTGTCCTTTGAATACTCCCACGTAAGAATATATTCGCCTGTTTCGGGAAGCTCTGCTGTAAACTGCTCCCACGCTTCATGCCCGGCAGCGAACTCAGCCTGTTTGACGTCGTTAATGTAGAATTTAAGTCCGTCCCAAACCATCGATGATCCTTCGCCCCAGCACTGGAAATCGAACGAAACTACAGCGCCTGCGGCTGCGGTCACCGTTGCCGTAACGACGGAGGTTGAGCTTGATACGCCTTCGTTCGTTGATTTGGCGTAGCAACGCCCGCCATCGCCATCTTCGGTAACGACCTCCCACGGATAATCGCCTTCAGATTCAAAGTGAATCGTGCCGCCCTCAACATTAAGGGCTGCGTCAAGGTCATCTGTCGTGACGACCGGCGACGATGTGATTGCCACATTGTCTAGGAAAGCGTGATCGCCGGGTTTACTAAGAGAGCTGTCCTTTGTGTAGGACCATTCAAGGATATGCTCGCCTGCGGTAAGCTCTATGGTGAATTCTTCCCATGTTTCGTGACCGGCGCCCAGCTTGAGCTTTGATTCGCCGTCCAACTTGAACTCGAAGTAGTCGAACACGTTGTCCGAATAATTCGCGTTTTCGCCCCAGCTCTGGTAGTCGAAAGAAAGAATGTCGCCGTCAGCTGCGGTGACCGTTGCGGTAAGCACTGACGATGATGAGTTAACAGACTCGTTAGAGGATTTTGCGTAAACTCTGGGATTGTCGCCTGATTCTTCTGCGACCTCCCACGGATAATCGCCTTCGGACTCGAAGTGAATTGTGCCGCCCTCCACGTTAAGAGCGGCGTCGAGCTCGGTGGGATCTTTGACGGCAGATATGTTTACTGCTCCGTCAACCTTGGAGGCATTGATGTCAATTATGCGGCCGCTGTCGGAATTTGCATAGAATTCATCGATTGAAATTATGAGCGCCTGATTGACGTCGCAATTTTCATTTACGATAAACTCAAGCGTGAACAGCGTGCCGAGGCCTGTAAATGCGCTGTCGGGGCTGACAATGGAGAGGACGTAGCTGCCGTTTGCGTTCGCTTCATCAACGTGAGAAGCTGTAATTGCAGCGCTTTCGGGGCAAGCCTCAATGACGCCGCCCTCTGTCACATCCGTAAGCGTGAGACGCGCTGCGTCGAAGTCAACATGCAGCGTAAGGCCGTTTGCCTCATAATCAGCACCTGATAAGGTTACGGGTACGCTTACCGTTTCGCCCGGTTTTACATCATTCACGGTTGAAACCACGAATACTGTCTTATCTTCCGCATAAGCAGGTACCGCCGCGCAGGTGAAAAGCATTACTGCGGAAATAAGAAGAGCGAGGAACTTTCTCATTTTGTAATCTCCTTCCTAATTTTCTGTACCCAACTATACACATTTTACACATTTGTGAAGAAAACGTATTACAGAAAATGGGTACAATATAGATTTAATATATCACATATCGTTAGCGTATTCAACCGTTTTTCCGATAGAAACTATCTGTTTTCAATAAAATCGAGGCTCATCGGAACCGCGACGCGGGAGAGGTTTAGGCGGACGGTTAATGTACAGTGCGCGCCGCATCAAATGGATTATTTATTACCGCAGTCACTATGAAGCCGTAAGACGAGCTTTTGTCGGCGCGTATTATTATGCGGCCCGGGCCGTATTTAATTATGCTGCCGTCTGCGTTGGGACCGTCGGGCATCCCATGAATGGTGTATTCAAGCAGGTACTCATCGGATGAAAGCGGCGTGAGCGTCATAGAATCAAAGTAAAGCCAAAAATCCCCGAGGGAGAAGCGATAAACGCCGTCACGGCAGTAAAAATCGGATGTTTCGTCTATATAATCGGCTTTATAATCGGGTATGGATACGCCGAATACGTTTTTGACCGTCGCGTTTGCTTTTTCTGCGCTCAACGTATAGCAGCCGTCCACAATGTCGTCGTAATCATCGGGACCGACGAGCTCATCGGACCGGTAATACATATAAAACATTCTTCCTATATTGTTTTTCTTGTCGATGTCGCTTTTCGAGAAAAACGGAGTTTGGCATGACATTAGGTATGCAAGACGGCTGATAAGCCTTTCGTCATACTTTGCGGACTCTGCGACATTTCCGGCGTGCCTTAGCCGTATTTCGAGCCAGTGCTCCCTGAGGTCGTAGGAGGCGTCGGCACCGAGCGATGAATATATCTCGAGTATACCGTCTGCGAGAATATCAAGCGCCTTTTCATAGCCATAGAGCTTTTCGTAAGCATCGGCAATACCGATGTATGCGCTGCATGTCAATGCAAGCGTGTTCAGGGAGCAGTTCTCCAATCGCGACAAAACGAGCGCAAATGTATCGACAGCGCTCGCGTAATCGCCTGCGCCTGCATATGATTCAGCCTTTGACATGAGCTGCTCAAGCATATCGATTGTTGCGGGCACGGCTGTTTTGGAAGGCGATTTCGGCGGCAGCGTTTCGGGAGTATCTATTCTGATGCTGCTCTGGTCGAACGCAGGGCAGGGCGTCTGCGACGGAGAAGGGCTTAAAGCGTTGGGAGTAGGCACGGACGGGTTGTGCACCGTTGAACATGATACGGAAATAAGCGCGATAAATGATAAAAGCATACAAATTACCTTTTTCAAACAAATATGCCTCCTTAATATTATTATATAATGCGTACATCTATTATACGACATAAATGCGTTTAAGGCTGCTTCACAAAAAGCATTTGCATCATTTTTTTATGAAAATTGCTGATTGGTATCATAAATAATCTGAACGCTTTTTTTGTGCGTCATGATATAATATCAAATAAAGAAAGGGAAACGATTATGAGAATTGCCGTAGTGACAGGCGCGTCGAGCGGAATAGGACGCGAGTTTGCGCGCGAGCTCGATAAAAAGGGACTCGACGAGATATGGCTCATAGCGCGGCGCGAAGAGAGGCTTATGGCCCTCAAAGACGAGCTTTGCACAAGCGGACGCGTTATGAGACTGGATCTTACCGACGACGCCGACATAGATGCGTTTGAGAGAACGCTTGAACGTGAAAAGCCCGACGTCATGTATATGGTGAACGCAGCGGGATTTGGAAAAATAGGGCGGTACGACGAGATAAGCCGCGAGGATAACGCGGGAATGATGGCGCTCAACGTGAGTGCGCTCGTGCGGCTTTCGTATGCGGTAATACCGTATACGAAAAAGGGCTCGAGAATAATAGAAATGGGTTCGGCGTCAAGCTTTCTGCCGCTTCCGAACTTCAACATATACGCATCGACAAAGGCTTTTGTGGTGCATTTTTCAAACGCACTCAATGAGGAACTGAAGGAGAGGGGAGTCTCTGTCACGGTCGTATGCCCGGGTTTTGTGAAGACGGAGTTTTTGAAGGTAGCCGACAATAGTGAGCAGCGTCACGGGCCGCATAAATATTGGCCGATGTATGACGCGGGGAACATAGTCAGGCGTGCGGTGAGGAACGCGGACCGCGGCAGAGCGTTTTCGGTTTACGGTGCGTTTACAAAGCTTCATAGGATAATGGCGCGTATATTGCCTCACCCCCTGCTTTATCGCATATGGGCGCTAATGCAGAAAAAATAGCAGCTAAAGCTAATAAAAAGTGGCCGTCGGCCACTTTTATATTATGCGGAATGTATTAGACGCGCGGCGCGAAGCCGCCAATGCACCCTTGAAAGCAGTGCGGCTCAGATTATCAGCAGCAGCTTGAGCACGATGAGCACCACTGCGCCGGGCACTCCGAATACGCCGGCTATCAGCGCCGTTATTGGCGTTATGCTGATAGATATTCCTATGAAAGAGCCAAGGATATTTGTGACGATAAGTATTACGGCGCCTATCAGGGCATTTACGAAAAGCTTCCACAGCAGCTTAAGCGGCAGGGATAATATCTTGAAAATAATCCATATTGCAAGCAGCACGCCTGCGAATGTGAGCAAAGAGTACAGAGTATTCATACAATTACCTCCTGTAATAATTATTTTTGTTTAATGTCAAGTATGCCGTTCACGACATGAAATTCCGTATCGCACAAGGCGGCTGCGGCGGCGAAATCGAGCGTTTCACAGTATGCCTCAAACGGATCGGTTTGCGCGGAGGGCAATGGCGAAGCGGCACTGTCCGGCGGGTAGGGGGAGGGTGAGAATGAGCAGCGTCCGTGTGCAAAGCTTATGTCTGAGCCTGATATTTCGAGAACGCTCCAGCGTTCGTCAATGCGCGCGCATGTCATCCACTTGTTGTCGAGCTTCAGCATAAACGCGCAGACGTTGTATGAACCGTATTTTATCGAGAATGTAAGCTTGTTTGAATACACCTCTCCGCTCATCAATCGGCCATCGGTATAGCTGTAGTCGAAGCTTTGGCTTGCGGCATTGTTTTTTATAGCGCCGCTGCCTTCGCCAATGCCCGATACATTGCCCGAAAAGCCGCCGTTTTCGCCGCTCGGCAAAAGCCCGGCGCTCATCCATGCAAGGCTTATTTCATAAAGATGGCGCGAAAACAGAATGCTTGAGTTTATCGCGTCTATACCGCGCTGCGCCTCAAATGCGTTTTCGGCATGCGTAAGCGCAGCGGATGCGTCGCTGTAGAAGACCGTGTAGAGCTCGAATATTGGATTCATAGCATAAACGGAATCAAGCGCGGACGTGGGTGACGGAGATATGCCGCTTTCGGCGCTCGGCTCGTCGACCGTATCGGCATCCTTAACATTCCGCGCGCATCCGCAAGGGAAAAAAAGCGCGGCAAGCATGAGCGATACGAACGTGATAAGAATACGCTTCAAGCAGACCTCCGTGTTCTCAAAATTCGCCGTTGAGATATGCTTCCTGCTCGGGCGTGAGCCTGTCGAGGCCCAGCCCCATCGCCTCGAGCTTTATGAGCGCGACTTCGCGGTCTATCTCGTCGGGAACGTTGTAAAGCTTGTTTTCGAGAGAGGCTCCGTGCTCCATTATATACTTGGCGCTTAGGGCCTGTATCGCGAACGACATGTCCATTATCTCTGCGGGGTGACCGTTGCCGGCGACTATGTTGACGAGACGCCCGTCGGCAAGCACGTTTATTATGCGCTCATCCTTGAGACGATAGCCGTCAATGAACGGCTTGCGATCAAACACCTCTGTGCTTAACGACCTTAGGTCATCCTTGTTAAATTCGACATCGAAGTGACCCGCATTTGCTACCATGGCGTTATTTTTCATGCGCTCGAAATGGCGCTTTGTTATCACGTCCTTGCAGCCCGTTGCGCACACGAATATGTCGCCTATCGGCGCGGCGTCATCCATCCGCATAACACGGAAGCCGTCCATGGCCGCTTCGAGCGCCCTGTAAGGATTGACCTCGGTCACAATTACGTTTGCACCGAGACCCTTTGCGCGCATGGCTATGCCGCTCGAGCAGAAGCCATAACCGGCAACAACGACTGTTTTACCCGTAACCATGTTGTTTGTGGAGTACATAATGGCGTCCCATACAGACTGACCCGTGCCATGGCGATTGTCAAAAAGATGCTTGCAGTTCGCATCATTTACGGCCATCATGGGGAACCTGAGAGTACCTGCGCGTACGCGAGCCTTCAGGCGGCTTATGCCGGTCGTTGTCTCTTCGCAGCCGCCGATAAGGTTGGTGGCGTACTGCGGGTATTTGTCGAGAAGCGTAACAAAGTCGCCTCCGTCATCGATTATGATGTGTGGGCAAAACTCGAGCGTGCGGCGCTGATGCTCCTTGTATTCCTCGGGCGTTGCGCCGAAGAATGCATGGACTTCGATGCCGAGCGATGCGAGTGCCGCGCATATATCATCCTTTGTTGAGAGCGGGTTTGAACCCGTAACGGCGACTTCGGCTCCGCCGGCGCGCATAAGCAGAGCAAGGCGCGCTGTTTTCGCTTCGAGGTGAACGCATACGGAAACGCGCTTGCCTGCGAAGGGCTTTTCAGCAATAAAGCGTTTTTCGAGCGCGTCGAGTACAGGCATGAAATCGCGCACCCATTCTATCCGCTTTAATCCGAGCGGAGCAAGCGAAATATCCCTTATAGTAGGCATTGTTGTATCTCCCATGTTCTTTTCCGGTATTGTACTACTTTTTACACTCTGTTCGCAATATGTGTCAAATACATATGACATGCCGTTGACGCAGTATGATATAATGCATGTAAACGTTGATTGAGAGGTATTGTATGAATAAAAAAGGGGCGCTTGCGCTTATGGCGCTTGTGATGGCTCTATTAACGGCAATAATGATGTTTTCGGGCTGTGCAAACCGCAAAAACGCGTCCGGAATACGAGAGTTCCGCTATAGCTTTGGCAAGCAGGGGGATAAAACGAGCTTCAGGCTTTATTTTGACGGGGATGAGCAGCCGCATTATTTTTCGGAATCGGAAAGTCAGGGCACGAGCAACGACTTTGTCTGTACGGAGGAGATGTTTGAATGGCTCAACACAGTTGTATCGCAATTCGGCGTAAGCTCATGGAACGGCTTTGTCGGATATAATTCAGCCGTACAGAACGGATATGAATTTGAGCTGTACATAGAGTTTTTTGACGAAACATATCTCAAAGCTTCGGGATATGAAAGCTATCCTGACAGCTATGATACGATACACAAGGTTTTTGTCGACTATTTGGAGCAGTACAGCTCTGCGGGCTTTACTGAGTAATTCGGTAATTTATTATCGAAGCTCCACTCGCGACTTTTCTGTGCCGCAGGATTCAGAGTGGAGCTGCTCTTTATCTTCCTTACTTATATTGCCGTGGTTGCGCGTAAAGACGACGCCCGGATAATGGCGCATGACGCTCGAACAGGTGTGAGCGGCGACTGGAAGGGGGGCTTTACGGTCGGCGGCAGGGTTAACCGCGATGAAAGCGGCGAGAGCGACCGTGCCTATACAGAGCGACGAGGCGAGCGCGTATCTTGCTGCGCGGTTCTTGGCGCGGGCCCTGTCTTTGCGGGCGAATTCGATGTATGAGGCCATGCAGCTGTGCAGATATTCGAGTGTTTCGATATATTCGTTAATGAGCTGCATGTCACGCTTTTCGGGCTGAACGTTCATTTGCTCAAAAAGCAGCTTTTCCGTCCTTGCGGCCATGGCGGCATATGCGCCGTATGACGGCCTGAATAACTTTTTCTTTGATGACATTTTGCTATCCTTTCCTTGCGCACGGCAATTATTTTTTCTCTTTATCCCTTTTGCTTTCCGCTTCATATTTGTCGTCGTAGTATTGACCTATGTTGTTGATGGCGGAATACAGCTTGATTTTTACCCTGTGCAGCCTTACCGAAGCGGCATTGTAGGATATATGCAGCTCTTTGGCGACCTGCGCTATATCGTACTTTTTGATATAAAACAGCTTGTAAGCGTCCAGCTCGGATTCGGTTAGCCTTGCAAGGATCACTTCTTTTGCTACAGGGGCGTCTTCATCATTGATTGAGGCGATAAAAGCGTCCTCGGCCGACATAGTCTTAAGATAATTCGGCAGTTCGCTCAAAGGTACCGATGAGTAACGGCGGTTTTCGTCTCTGCAATACTTCAGGATGCAATGCTTGGCGGTTTTATAGAACCATCCGCCTATATTGCTGTGCTTTCGAAGCGTTTCTGCTTTCTCAAGCGCTATATCGAACACACGATGCGCACAGTCGGCGGCAGCATCTTCATCGCCGTTGAGGCGAATCTTGCAAAAGCTGAAAACCAGATTAAAATATTGTTCATAATACTCTCGCCATGTTACCAAATCCTCATCGCAAGGAATGGAGACGAGAAAAGGGAGAATGAACATAGCAGGATCTTCCCTACGAGTATGTTGATATTATACCACCAATGCTCGGATTGGTGAATAGCTTTTCATTACTTTTATCTGAAAATTAACCTTCGATAGGGTTATAGCTATGTCTGATGTGCATTTTGCGCCTGACAGGGTTAAAATTCGCCTATATCGCGGAAACCATAGCCATAAGCCTCGTCATAAGGGCAGAGCATTATGATGGCTTTGGGGTCTATCTTGTATACGGCCATGCGCGCCTTAAAAGCCTCCGCCTTGGAGCACGCGCAGAACAGCATCTGCTTTTCTGTACCCGAATATGTGCCGACGGCGTGAACGAGTGTAACGCCGCGATCTATCTCCTTGCCTAACGCATCGGCGATATCCATGCCTTTGTCGGTAATTATCATGGTAATCTTTCCCGAGCTCGTGCCGTACATGAGCTTATCTATTACGGTGGCGCTGACGGCTGTCATAACAAGGCCCTGCAAAACGGCGTCGATGCGGTGGAAAACGAATCCGCCCGCGAATATTACGATAACGTCCAAAAACATTGTTATCTGCCCGATAGAGAGATGAGGTCTTTTCTTTCTGATGCTCATTATGATAAAGTCGGTGCCGCCTGTAGATGAACCGCGCATGTAGATAAGGGCATACCCCGCGCCTGAGGCAGCGCCGGCAAAAAGGGCGGTAATTAACGCATCGCCCGAATAGGTGGGGAAAAGCGGAAAAACAAGGTCGATTATCAACGCTGTTATTATCATTGACTTAAACGACTTGAGAAGAAAGACCTTTCCGAGAAGCTTGTAGCTTATAAGAATTATGGGAATATTGAGTATGACCGTGGACAAGCCTATCGGTATCTTCAAATAGTGATTGATAATTATTGCAAGGCCTGATATTCCGCCCGGAGCAAAATCCGCCGCTGCGGCAAACGTATACAGACCAATGCCGAGAAGCACGCCGGCGAATATGTCAAAGAGTATATCCAACAGTACGCTTTTTATGGTTTTTCCGCTGATTTTTATTCCTTTTCCCATCGATGTTCCTTTCGGGCAGCAGTTTGCTTTGTTCATACGAATCCGTCGGGGTTGACCGACGGATCGTGGCTTTAGCGGCCTTTGTGTTTTGCTTTCCTCTTTGCCCGGCGAAGCTCGAATTTGAGCTTTTCGGCTGCCTCGCGGTCATGCTTCGCGGCTGATTTGTGCTCCTGCTTGTTGAGCTCATATTGCGCCTTAAGCGCTTGCTGCGATTTTGTGCCGACGCCGACGGAATTGACGGCTTTTTCGATTTTTCGCCGCATCCGCTTTGGGTTGGACCGTGAATGCTCGCGCTCTTCGTAAGCGACGGGCTGCGAAAACCCGAGGTTGCGAAAATTGGCGCAGATAAATTCCCAGACCTCGGCGTCCTTCGGTTCTGCGCCAAACGTGACTTTCGCCGCGCTCAACGTTTTACCGTCGCTGCGCTCCAAAACGCATACCCAAAACGGGCCTTCGAAGAAAACAGTTAATGCAATGGTTTCAAACATTGCGCTCCTCCCGTCTGTGACTTCTTGTATACGGGAAGCGGACAACCCCGGGAGGGGAAGGTTACTTACGACATGCGTCACGCACGGACTACCGACCGCGCCGTGTTTTTCTTCCCGAAATCACATGTTTATTGTATCACTCAAAATATGCTTATACAATCGTTTCCGCCATAAAACAGGCGAAAAAACTCGAATATGCGAAACTATATATCGCAAATCACGAAATGCTCGATACAGTGCTTGCGACGAAAGTATGTTTGTGCGCGAGAGATAGTGGATTAGAGGTTCTTTTCATAAAGCTTGAAAAGATCGAGACCGTATTTGCCATACCCCAAGTCAAAATCTCCCACGCACATAAAGCCGAGCTTTTCATATAGCCTTATCGCCGGGATGTTGTTGGCAACTACGTCAAGTAGAATGGCCTTCATGCCCGCTTTTCGAGCCGTGTCCTCGGCGAAGCGCAGAAAATCTGAAGCAACGCCTCTGTTCATAAACTGCGGAAGCACGGCGAGCGTGTATACGACGAAAACCTTGTCGTACGTCAAGTCAATGCTCCAATTTGCCTGCTCATAGCCGTGCTCGGGCTTGTTGCGCAGAGTCACGGCGCCGATTATCTGACCTTCGAGCACGGCGATATAAAGCGATCCCTCCGCGATTGCACCTGCGGCATCTTCCGCCGTCGGATAGATTCCTTTTTTCCATCCGGGGTAGTTGACTGTTTTGCTAAGATAATTGCACACGCTGTCGTAGAGACGGCCAACCTGAGCGATATCAAGCGAGTCGGCTTTTTGTATTTTCATTGATTTCTCCTGCGTTGTGAAGCATCGTATGCAAACAAAAAAGCAAGCCGCTTGACTTGCTTTTTTCTGGAGGCACCACCCAGAATCGAACTGGGGATGACGATTTTGCAGACCGCTGCCTTACCGCTTGGCTATGGTGCCGAAAAAATGGAGCGGGAGACGGGGCTCGAACCCGCCACCTCCGCCTTGGCAAGGCGGCGCTCTACCAAATGAGCTACTCCCGCAAAATGGTGCCTCAGAGTGGACTTGAACCACCGACACAGGGATTTTCAGTCCCTTGCTCTACCAACTGAGCTACCGAGGCAAAATGGCGATCCGAAGGGGGCTCGAACCCCTGACCTCCAGCGTGACAGGCTGGCATTCTAACCAACTGAACTACCGGACCGTATGGTGGGAACAACAGGGCTCGAACCTGTGACCCCTTGCTTGTAAGGCAAGTGCTCTCCCAGCTGAGCTATGCTCCCACGCTTGCCGCCGCTCTCGCAGTGACAAGGATGATTTTAGCATATCGATTACAAGTTGTCAATCGTATTTTTTAAGAAAAAATATTTCGCCATACGCCAAATAAAGTGAAAATTTGGCAAAACGATTATTCTTCCTCGCCGTCGATCTCATCCATGAGAGACAGAAATTCGTCGAACACCTCGTTCAGAAGAACTTCGTTATCGACCGAAACGTATATATCCTCGCCGTCACGGTGTTCGACGCGCAGAAGTATTACCTCAGCCTCATCGTCGTCCGCTTGAGCGGCGGGGACGAGCGCGACATAGCGCTCATTTTCGTATTTGAATGTCAATAGATGCTCGAATTCAACTTCGTTTCCGTCCTCGTCGAGCAGCGTTACGATTTTGGGTTCGTTGCTTTCCATTAAAGAAGCTCCTTTATACTATGCTGTTCTGTGCGCTTGTGTGAGCGCCTGAGTCAAGGTAGGCCTGCAAAATTACGACCGCTGCGAGCTTGTCTACGACTTTACGGCGTTTTTTCCAGTCGAGCTTGGCGTCGCAGAGGACGCGTTCGGCGCTCACCGTTGAGAGTCGTTCGTCAAAAAAGCTTATTTTGCCGTCGTAGCGTTCAGAGACAAGCTTGGCGAAATCCTTAACCTTGTCGGAAGCAAAGCCGTAGCTTCCGTCCATGTTGCGCGGCATGCCGAAGACAATACTTGACGCCGAATGCTTTTTTGCCATAGATATGGCGTACTCGACGTCGGCCGCGGGTTCGTCTGCGGCGCGAGTATATGTTTCAAGCCCCTGTGCCGTGATGCCCAGGGCGTCGCTTACAGCAAAGCCTATGCGCCTGTCTCCGAGATCGATACCGAGTATACGCTCCATAAGTGTTACCTCAAATCACTTTTATGCAAAACTGCGGACAGACTCGTGCACAATAGCTACAAAGCGCGCATTTTGAGCTGTCGACAGTCGCCTTGCCATTGACGAGCGACAGCGCGCCGTTTTTGCAGGAAGCAACGCAGCGCCCGCAACCTTCGCACCAATCATGTATAAGCAGGCGCCTTTTGCGGCGTTTTGTCTCTTCTGCGCAGCTTTCGCTCGGTTTTTTGCCGCTTATGACGGCACAGTTGTAATCGACCTCAGCGACGGTCTGCATACCCATTGCTATTGCATCGATTGAGTCAATAGAAAGTATGTATTCGAGCGCCTTTTCCCGTTCCTCGACGAGGTGGCCGCCGCCAAGAGGCTTCATTGCAAAGATACCGCGTCCCTGCGCGTGCGCGGCGTTTATGCGTTCGAGCATTTCGCCGCTTGTGCCGTCGGCGATGCCTATTCCGTCTCTGTTTATGAGCGGAAAAAGCACCTCGAGCACGGGGTGAGCGAGTGCCCCTTCCATGCACGCGACATGATGTGTAGACAATCCAATCGCGCCGATATAGCCGCGCCGCTTCATTCCGAGGAAATAGTCTATGGCTCCCTTGTGGCCGCGTATCGTGTGTATGCTCTCCTGCTCGTGCAGAAGAAATATGTCGATGTATTCGCGGCCAATGCCTTCAACGGCGAGACGAAAGCTTTTTTCGGCCGTATCGCGGTCGTAGGAGTACGACTTTGTGCATACTACGCAGTCGGGCTTTATCTTGAGCGCTTCCCTGACATAAGGATAAGTGCCGTAAATCTCGGCTGTGTCAAGAAAGTTTACGCCGTTTGAAAAGGCTCGCTCGATAAGCTCGACACCCTTGGTGACGCTCATATTGCATTGGAGCGGTCCCATCGTAAGCGTACCGAAGCAAAGCCGTGATACGTTTATGCCTGTATTGCCCAGCTGAACGATATCCAAACATCAATCCTCATCGCGTTTTTTCTGGTTGTTGGTCATGTAAAACCGCACAAGCTCTTCAAGCAGCTCATCACGTTCGAGCATGCTGATAAGGAAGCGGGCGTTATTATAGCTCGTTATATATGTCGGATCGCCGCAGAGCAGGTATCCTACAATCTGGTTAACGGCATCGTAGCCCTTTTCCTGCATGGAGCTGTATACGCTGAGCAGAATCTCGTTTGCCGTACGCTTGTCCTTAGAGATACTGAACTGCATTGTTTGGTTTTTTTCGTTTTCCGTCATCGATTACACCTCCGATACGTCTATTATATACCGTATTAATGCAATATTCAACAGAATAAAAGGTGCCGAAAATGCGGAAGCGTCCGAAAAAGCAATTACCCAAACATACTTATTTGATCTGTTTCGCCCAAGCCCTCGAACATGCCCATTGAGCGCATCAGATCGATGGTGGAGGCGTTTGCTTTTGAGCGGCGCGCAAAATCCTCGACTGAAGTGAAGCTTTTGTTTTCGCTTACGGCATGGGCTATGGCGATGGCCGCGTTTTCGCCGACGCCCGGTATGGCGCTGAACGGTGGGCGAATGCCGTCGCGTTCAACACGGAAGTTTGTGGCGGCGGACTCGTTCAGCGTAATGGGAAGAAGACGTATACCTCGAAGCTTCATTTCGTATACGACTTCAAGCACAGTGATAAGGTCCTTTTCCTTTTGCGATATTTTGTCGCCCTTTCCCTCGAGCGTGCGTATGTTTTTAAGCGTTTCCTGCGCGTCGCCGAGCGAATATCGGATATCGAACGCGTCGGCGCGCACGGTGAAATAGACGCTGTAAAACTCCTTAGGATAATACACCTTGTAGTAGGCTACGCGGAAGGCCATCATAACGTATGCTGCCGCATGAGCCCTTGGGAACATATATTTAATCTTTTTGCACGACGTTTCAAACCATTCGGGTATATTGTTTTCCCTGAGAAACGCTTCCATTTCGGGCGTCAGCCCTTTACCCTTGCGAACGTTCTCCATCGTTTTGAATGACATCGACGGTTCGCAGCCATGGAGAATGAGATAATTCATTATGTCATCGCGCGTACAGATAACCTCGGACAGCGTTGCAACGCCGGATTTTATGAGATCCTGCGCATTGCCGAGCCAAACGTCCGTGCCGTGCGAGAGACCGGATATGCGCACGAGCTCCTCCATGGTCGTCGGGCGCGTATCCATGAGCATCTGCCTTACGAAGCTTGTGCCAAATTCGGGTATGGCGATGCTGCCGACGTCGCAGTCGAGCGCCGAAAGGTCGATATCGAGAGGCGCCTGCGTCGAAAAAAGCGCGAGAGTGTTCTTATCGTCGAGCGATATTGACTGCGGATCGATGCCCGTCATATCCTTAAGCATTCTGAGCACCGTTGGGTCGTCGTGGCCGAGTATATCGAGCTTGACGAGCTTATCGTCCATCGCATGAAAATCAAAGTGCGTGGTTATGGTGTTGCCGTCGGCTTTGTCGGCGGGGAACTGTATCGGCGTAAAGTCGAATATGTCAAGCTCCTTGGGGACTATGACTATGCCGCCGGGGTGCTGGCCTGTCGTACGTTTTACGCCGGAGCAGCCGCGTGCAAGGCGTTCGTGCTCGGCGTTGTTGACGCGCAGGCCGCTTTTTTCACAGTAGGCATTGACGTAACCATAAGCGGTTTTTTCCTGCACAGCCGATATTGTGCCCGCGCGGAAGGCATGTCCTTCGCCGAACATTTCCTCGACGTACGCATGGGCGACCGGCTGATATTCGCCGGAAAAATTAAGGTCGATATCGGGCGTCTTGTCGCCTTTGAAGCCCAGGAATACCTCGAAGGGTATCTCATATCCGAGCCGCATGAATTCTTCGCCGCACTTGTCGCATTTTTTAGGCGGCAGGTCAATGCCGCAGCGCGAGAGCGGTTCGCCAACGTCGAAAACGGTGTTTTTGCATTTCGGGCAAACGTAATGTGGGGGGAGAGGGTTGACCTCGGTTATGCCGGCCATCGTGGCAACGAATGATGAGCCGACGGAGCCTCTTGAACCGACGAGATAGCCGTCGCCGTTCGATTTTTTGACAAGCCTTTGCGCCATGAGATATAGCGATGAATAGCCGTTTTGGATTATCGAATTAAGCTCTTTATCGAGCCTTTTGCGCACCGTCTCGGGGAGCGGATCGCCGTAAAGCTTGTGCGCGGTAGATTCTGCCATTGTGCGCAGTTCGTCGTCAGCGCCGTCGAACGTTGGCGCGTATGTGCGCCTTTCATCGAGAAACGGAGGAAGCATTTCGCACATGTCAGCTATCATGTTCGGGTTTGTTATGACTATTTCCTCGGCCTTTTCGAGCCCGAGATACTTAAACTCCTCTATAAGCTCGTCTGTTGTTTTGAAATACAGCGGCGGCTGTATGAGCGCGTCCGAAAAACCCTTTGACGCCATGAGTATTGCCCTGAATACAGCGTCCTCAGGGTTGAGAAAATGTACGTCGCCAGTAGCTACAACGGGTTTTCCGAGCTTTTCGCCGAGCCGTACAATGCGCGTATTAAGCTCGCGCAGCGCGTCATAGCCGGATACGCGGCCTTCTCGCCGTAAAAAGTCGTTATTGCCTATAGGCTGTATTTCCAGATAGTCGTATTCGTTTGCGATGCGTTCTGTCTCATCGCTGCCGACATCGTTGAGAACGGCTCGGAACAGCTCGCCCGCTTCGCAGGCGGAGCCGACTATCAAGCCGTCTCTATGTATCATAAGGAGGCTTCGCGGTATGCGCGGAACGCCTTTTATGTACTCCATATGCGAGTATGAGACAAGCTTATATAGGTTGCGCAGCCCGTTGTGATTCTTGACGAGCAGCACAATATGGCTTGCGCCGTGTCCGTGCCCCTTTGTCTGCTTTTCTATGCCGTGCATGTAAGGCACGCGGTGTATATCCATTGATTCAAGCTCGGAGAGTAGCCGCTCGAATATAGACTGTGTGTCGAGCGCTGTTTGAAGTGCGCGGCCGCCGTTATGCTCAATGCCGTATGCAGCGCGTGCGCTTGAGACGGAGGTATCCTTCGCTTCTCTGTGAAGATAGTGGAAGAGCGCTTCTGTGTCGACGTGCTTTTGCGAGATATCTATGCCGCATCGTTTCGCACCGCCGACTATAGCGGCAACGAATGTGCTGCCATGCGATACGATAAGCGAGTCGCCAATGAAGTCACGAAGGCGATTGAAAGTCTCCGACGAAGACGGGGCTGCGGCAAAATCATCACGGGTCATACATGTTTCGCGCAGAATGTCATCACCGACGGGAGAGGGCTGGGCGATAACGGAGGAAAATGTATCGCGGATGCCGCGCTTGTCAAATCTTACCGCAGCAACCTCGTATATGAAGCGCGTATGGGCTGTTTCACGCATGATAACGCCTACGGAAACGTACGACTGATTAGCGTCTATAAGGCTGCTGTCGTCGAGAAGGTAGCCTTCTACGCCGTATATGACTTTGATGCCGGCCTTTTTCGCGGCGCTGTATGCAGAAGGGAAGCCGTGGACGACACCGTGATCGGTTATCGCAACGGCCTTATGCCCCCAACGCGCCGCAGTTTCGACAGCATCGTTCTGCTTCCCCGTGGCCGTCAAAAGTGCGTCCATAGATGAAAACTGCGTATGCAAATGGAGCTCGACACGCTTTTTAGCGTATGTGTCGCGCCGCTTTTCTACGCTTGTGCGCTCGATATCGAATGGAATGAGCTGCATTTCGCCGCTGTAGCCGTCAAGCCTGTAATTTCCGCGCACGATAAGCTCGTCATTGGCTTTCATGCAGCTTGCAAACGCATCGGCGATGGCTTTGCCCTGTTCCGCCTCGAGAAACAGCTTTGCGGGTATCGTATTTGTTTTGTCGCTTACGGAGAAAGAAACTATGCAGCCGCCGTTGCGCCGTTCGCGCGTTTCGAGCGATTCTACAGAACCGCGAACGATTATGCTTCCCATGTCGTCAGTTACGTCGCACATGCGTATGGGCGGCTTTTTAATTGGGCGACCCATGATTAGCGCCCCCTGCGCGGGCTTGTCCTTCGGCTTTTTTGCGGCGGACGGCGTGGGGAGGGGCGCATCGTCTGCAGCGGCCTCGGGCAGCGTCAGTTCTTCGTCGGGGCATATCCAAAGCCCAACGTGCATGTTGTAAAGCCGCTTAAGGCTGCTTTTTAAAAGCCCTTCAATATAGCTGTTCTCCAAAAGCGCCGTCGCGCGCGACGGCACGCTCAATACGAGCATTCCGTCGTTGAAGGTTAGCCTTGAATGCTCGAGGACAGGGCGAAGTACGGGTACGTCTTCGCGCCATGCACCCATTATGGTGTCCGTGGCGGAATCGCGGTGATTCAGCTCATCGTCAATATTCGGGAATGTAAACGTGACGTCTACCGACAGCGTGCGGCCATTGCCTTTTGATACGGAGGAGGCGAGGGACAAGCGCAGCTCGTTCATCTGCTCTATGCTCAAAAGCCGTGAGCTTTCAACGCTCAGGCATAGCTTCCGCGCGCTTTTAATAAGCCTTGCTTCGACAAGGTGTATGTCAAAATCGCAGCCGCTTATGAGCTTTGAGCATTCCATAGCTTCCTCCCTCAGTCGAGCTTATCCATCGCCTTTGCTTCGATTATAAGCAGCTCGACGGCCCTTTCCGAATCGCCCGAAAAAAGCTTTTCACCGTTTTTGAACACAACGGCCCCACCGGGAGCGAAGGCGATGCCTATATCGGCTTCACGCGCTTCGCCGGGGCCGTTAACGACGCAGCCCATTACGGCCACGCGCATGGCGCATTTGACGCATGAAAGCTCACTTTGGACGCGTCTTGCAACGGATTCCAGATCGCCGGTCGTTCTGCCGCATGTGGGGCAGCTTATTACCTCTGCGCCGCGTTTTTCAAGCCCTATGGAACGTAGTATGCTCTTGGCGGCTATGACCTCATTGACGGGATCGCCCGTGAGTGATACACGAATTGTGTCTCCTATGCCTGCAAGCAGGAGACTGCCTATGCCAACGGCGGATTTGATTACGGCCGATTCGCCGAAGCCCGCTTCCGTAACGCCGACATGAAGCGGATAATCGGTCGTTTCGGATATAATTCTGTATGCCTCTACGGTGTCTGTGACGTTTGAGGCCTTTAGGGATATAACTATATCGTAGAAGTTTTCGTTTTCGAGCAGGCGGACATGGCGCATTGCGCTTTCAACCATAGCCTGCGGCGAAGGCCTGCCGTACTTTTTCAGCAACGGCCTTTCGACCGAGCCGCTGTTTACGCCTATTCTGACCGGCACGCCGTGAGCCTTTGCACATTCGCAAAGCTTCTTTACGTTGGCATCGTTGCCTATGTTTCCGGGGTTAAAGCGTATTTTGTCTATGCCGCTTTCTATGGCGGCTATGGCGAGCCTGTAATCGAAATGAATATCGGCCACGAGCGGTATGCGCGTACGCTTTTTTATGCTTGACACGGCTTGTGCGCATTCACTGTCGTAAACTGAAAAGCGAACTATATCGCAGCCTGCGTCCTCAAGCCGCTTTATCTGTTCTACGGTCGCGTCTATATTGCGTGTATCGGTGTTTGTCATCGATTGCACAGATACGGGCGCTCCGCCTCCTATAAGAACGTCGCGCACAAGCACGGATCGTCTCATATTCAGCCTCCTATGAGTCGTGATACGTCTCCGAATGTCAGCAGAACCATCAGCCCGAGCAGTATTATCAGTCCAACGGCATGTATGATGCCCTCGACCCTTTCGTTTATTCGGATTCCGAAAATCGCAAACAGTAGGAATACGAGCCTGCCGCCGTCAAGAGCGGGGAATGGGAGGAGATTCACTATTCCGAGATTGATGCTTATAAGCACTGCTATGCGAAGCACCGTTTCAAAGCCGAGGCGTACAGCCTGACCTATGAGGTCTATCGTGCCTACGAAGCCCATTACATCTCCCGAATGTATCTGTCCCTTGAAGAGCGTGCCGAAGAAAGAAAACATTTCGCGCACCATTGCGAACGTATATCTGAACGAGCCTGCGCACGCCTCTGAGAATGAGTAGCTTTTTCTGGCGGCGGCGATGGTGACGCCCATATAATTGCGTTCAAGTTCGGCGTTATAAAGGTTTTTAACTGTTATATCAAGCTTTTCGCCGTTGCGCTCAACGGTAAAGACAGCCTCTTCGCCGTCCGCCGCGGCTATAACGTTGCTGACGTCGTTATAGTAGGCTATGCTGCGCCCATCTATGGCGAGTATGAAATCTCCTTCTTCGATGCCCGCCTGCTGCGCCACGCTTGGCACATCCTCGACAAAGCCTTGTATTTGCGGCATGTAGTCTCCGAATGCCGTCAGCGTGATTATGGAGAGGATAACGGCGAATAGTATGTTCATCACGGGGCCGGCGAGCACAACGAGCATACGCTTCCACGCAGGCTTTGAATTGAAGCAGTCATCGTTCTCTGCCGCGTTGTCTTCGCCGTAGAATTGGCACATCCCGCCGATAGGGAACGCCCTGAGCGAGTAAATTATGCCGTTTTTCTCAAATTTGAAAAGCTTGGGTCCCATGCCGACGGCAAATTCGACTATTTTGAAGCCGAGCAGCCTGCCAACTCCGTAATGGCCGAGCTCATGTATTACAACAAGCAGACTTATAACAAGCAATGCACCGAGTATAGAAAGAATCGTTGTTAAAATACTCATTACAAAACTCCTTTATTTTATTTCCGAGGCGTATGCGCGGGCAATCGCGTCTATGGCACGGATGTCATCCATGCAGCGCACGGCCTCAAAGCGCCGCGCGTCTATTTTTTCCATAGCGTACTCGACGCGCGCGGCTATGTCGAGAAAGCCTATCTCTCTGTTTATAAACATATTGACCGCCGCTTCGTTCGCGCCGTTATAGGCAATGGGAAGCGAATTGCCTTCCTTCAGCGCCGCATAGGCGAGGGGAAGGGCCGGATATTTATCCCTATCGGGTATGGCGAAGGTTAGGCTGCCTATACTGCCAAGCTCCAGTCTGTCGGATATGGCGGGGCCGATCCGTTCGGGATAATTCAGCGCGTACTGTATCGCAAGCCGCATATCGGGTACGCTCAACTGAGCGATGACGCTGCTGTCATTATATTCTACCATAGAATGCACTATCGATTGCGGATGTATGAGGACATCAATATTTTCTCCCGTAACGCCGAAAAGATAGCTCGCCTCCATGATTTCAAGACCCTTATTGAAAAGCGACGCGGAATCTATGGTTATTTTTCTGCCCATACTCCATGTTGGATGTGCACATGCCTGCTCCGGCGTAACGTTTTTTAGCTCAGTTATTGATTTGTCGCGAAAAGCTCCGCCTGAAGCAGTGAGTATCAGCCGCTTGACGTCGCATTTTCTGCCTGCCGCGAGGCATTGGAATATGGCGGATTGCTCGCTGTCTACCGGCAGGATTGCTCCGCCGCGCTTGAGTGCTTCATCGACTATCGCGTGTGCGCAGACGATGCTTTCTTTATTGGCGAGGGCAACTGTTTTTTTGGCGTTGAGCGCGCTTATGAGCGGTGCTGTTCCGCAAAAGCCGCTTATGCCGATCACGACGATATCGACATCATTCAGTGCAGCGATAAGCTCTGCGGCATCGCTGCCCGCGAAAAGCTCTGCTCCGCGCGTGTTTACGAGATGCGCAGAGTCCGCGTCGGCGATACCGACGTATTTTGGCGAAAACTCGGCTATTTGCTCGTTCAGAAGCTCGGTATTGCTGCCTGCGGCAAGCGCGAAGCAATGAAAGCGCTCATCATGACGTATAACGTCGAGCGCCTGAGTACCTATCGAACCCGTTGAGCCGAGTACGGCTATGTGCTTTCTCTGTGCCGATGCCATCAAAAGAATACCCCTGATATTACGGAGTTAAGCTTGTTGAAGAACATAAACACCATTGGCGCGCAGATGAGCACGCTGTCAACCCTGTCGAGCATTCCGCCGTGGCCGGGGAATATGGAGCCGAAGTCTTTTATGCCGGCGTAGCGCTTAATTGACGAAGCGAAAAGATCGCCAATCTGACCGAGAAGACCGCAGAGCAGGCCGAGCAGAAGCAGCGGTATAAGCCCTTCATGCGCATCCCACAGAAGTTGAGCGTAATATACGCCGAGTCCGCCGAGAACGCCGCCTATGGCTCCGCCAATGCTCCCCGCAATCGTCTTTTTGGGGCTTATCTCGGGGCAAAGCTTTTTTTTGCCAAATAACATTCCGATAAAGTAAGCGCATGTGTCGCCGACGAGCGGACAAGCGAACATAGACAGCAGCGCGACACGGCTTATGCGGGCGTTCATGACCGTCTGGACATAGAATGCATTGTCCTGCTCGAGTGCGTTTATTCGCGCAATTATGTTATAATCGAGCGAATCGGTGGCGGCTATAAACACAAAGAACGCGAGCGGGTATATGAACATGACAAGCCCCGCGAGCGCGTCGGCTGTATTTCGTGATTTCGAAAAAATGCGCTCGCAGATTATTGCCGTCACGCAGCAGATGAAAAGCAGCAGCATCCAATACATACCGATATACTTAAATACGGCATAATATGATATCGAAAAGATATATATCGGTATGGAAAAGGGCTTTATGCCTTTTTGCTTAAGCGCATTTATGAGTTCATATGCGCAAAGGAAAGTCGCAAGCGAGAACGCTATGCACTGTACGACGCCACCGAAATAGAGCACCGCAAGGAAGAATAAGGCCAGCGTAACACCGACCGCTATGCGTATAAGCATCGTGAACCTCTCATTATTTTATTGCGCCAAAGCGCCTGCTGCGCCCTTGAAATTCGCGAATGGCGTCAAGATAGTGCGCCTTGTCAAAATCGGGAAACAGCGTGTCCGTGAACAACAGCTCGGCATATGCCGATTGGTAAAGCAGAAAGTTTGACAGCCGCATTTCGCCCCCGGTGCGTATCAAGAGATCTACGTCGGGCTGACCGGACGTATAAAGCCTGCTTGATACAGCGGCTTCGTCAATGGCGTCGGGAGCCATGCCGCCGTTCGAAACGTCTTCGGCGAGCGCTCTTGCCGCGCGGACAAGCTCTGCCCTTGCTCCGTAATTTATGGCAAGGTTCAGCTTTAGGCCGCGATTATCGTGCGTCATATCCTCCGCGCGCATGAGTGCAGCGCGCGCTTTTTGCGGTACGCGAGACATATCGCCCAGTACGCGTATGCGGACGCCCTTTTCGTGAAGCTCGCTTATTTCACGGTTGAAGTATTCGACTACGAGCGAGAAAAGCGTGCCGACTTCGTCCCGTGGGCGCTTCCAGTTTTCCGTAGAAAACGCATACAGCGTCAAGGCCTCGATACCGAGCTCGCTTGAGGCGGTTATAAGGTCACGCAGAGCTTCCATGCCCGCACGATGCCCCACGCTGCGCGGAAGGCCGCGCTTTGTAGCCCAGCGGCCGTTCCCATCCATGATTATCGCAACGTGACGGGGAATGTTGCCGGAGAGACCGCATTCCCGTATGTATTCGTTCATATACATCCTCTTTCCTGCGAAAAAAGCTTATTTTTTTCGGTAGCTGTCGCATCGAGCTTATTTATATATGTTGCGATGTCCTTCGGGTTAGGAATGCGCTCAACGCGGCGCTCGGCGTCGAATATGCGCTTTGACATTGCGCCTGCGCCGTGAGCCATTATGCTCGTCGTCTCCTCCATCATATCTATGTTGTATATACATTCCCTGCCGGGGAGCGAATAGCCGATATTCTCAAGATTGCCGCGCATATATTTTTGCCTGTACATATAGTATGGGCGCATACCCATTTCGGCGGCGGCACACGCACCTGTTTCAACCATGCGTTCGACTTCTGCGGCTTCGGGAAGCTTATATTCGGTCAAATGCTCCATTAGGGCAGACGAGCGCTTGAGCGCAAGCGTGTGTACCGTAAGGTTATCGGGCTTAAGCGCCGCTATGGCCTCCATGGTTCTTTGCATATGTGAATCGCTTTCGCCCGGAAGACCCGCGATAACGTCGGCGTTTATCGATTCAAACCCTACGGCGCGGGCATCGAAATATGCGCGCGCTATGTCGTCGGCCGTATGGCTTCTGCCTATGAGCGCGAGCGTGTCGTCGTTCATGGTCTGCGGGTTTATGGATATTCTGCCCACGCCGAGGCGGCGAAGAGTAAGCAGCTTTTGCGTATCTATAGTGTCGGGGCGGCCTGCTTCGACTGTGAACTCCGTACCGAAGCCGCCGTAGCATTCGAGCGCATACGTTATAAGGTCGTCGAGCTCGTCATTTGTAAGCACCGTCGGGGTTCCGCCGCCAACGTACATGGCGCGGACGATGAAGCCGTTTTCGGCGATTGTGCGCGAGCCGTAGAGAATGTCCTTCTTTAATGCGTCAAGGTATGCGCCTATATCGGTTTTCGGTGTGCGTACGCATGATGCGAAAGAGCAATACAGACATTTCGATTTGCAATACGGTATTCCTATATAAATATCGATGTCGTTCGGCGTCTGCGCAGCGAAGGCCTTCTGCTGAACGCGCGTTATGTCGGCGGCGACCTTCAACTTTTCGGGCGTAACATCGAATTCGTCAAGCATTATATGCGCGGCTTCGTTGCACGACATGGTTTCGAGCAGCTCGCGCCATAGGCGCGTAGGACGTATCCCCGTGAGAGAGCCCCAGGGAATGCGCTGCGGAAATAGCTTTTCCATAGCACGAAACGCTGCGATTTTTGTGCAGCGCTTTTTATGGCGCTTTACAATTATTTCGCCTTCGGTGCGCGCCGCAGCAGTATGTATGCAGTCGCCCGTGAGCCTTTGAGAACCGTTCATATATGAGCATACGGCATGCGCCTCGTAAAGACCGCCGCGCTCATAAAGATTTATCGACATGTGTATATCGCCGTCGCTCATAGGCGGCTCGGACTCGACGGGGATTATATTGGTCAAGTCGAGAAAAAGCCGCATTTCCTCGCATATATCGTTGTAAAACCAAGGCTGGTTCGTTGAAAGCGTCACCATAGTGTTTATCCCCAGCGCCTTGTGTAAGGATTGTTTTCGCGCTCGAAATCGAGCGTCGTTTCGCGTATGTGACCGGGCAGCACCTTATAGTCGCCCTTAAGCTCAAAGAGCTTATAGACGATGGAATGGAGGAGCGTTTCCTCGTCGCCTCCGGGGAGGTCACATCTGCCTACGCTTAGCCTGAAGAGCGTATCGCCCGAAAAAACAATCCTTTCTTCATCTAAAATATAGCTTACGCCGCCGCTCGTATGGCCGGGCGTCGATATGACGTCGAACTCCATTGCTGCAAGCTTGAGCTTTTCGCCGCCCTCCAAAAGAACATCGGCCTTTGAAGGTTCAACATGCGTTCCCGCCATGACGGAGAGGTTTATCTTGTCATCGTAAAGCGCAGCGGCGTCGTTCTTATGTATGTACACGCGAGCGCCGTATTCGTTTTTCAGCGCGGCAACGCCCATTATATGGTCAAAATGCCCGTGCGTCAGAAGAATGGCCTCACACTTGAGCGAAAGCTCGTCTAAGCGCTTTTTAACCTTTTTGAGCTCCGCGGGGTCTATAAGCACGCAGGAGCGCTCGCCTTCCCTGTAGACTATGTATGTATTGACGCCCAGCGGGCCGGTCAAAAGCTTTTCAATGCTTATCATCAGAATAACCTCGTGCTGTCAAGAAGTATTGTTACAGGCCCGTCGTTTACGAGCGAGACGTCCATGTCCGCGCCGAATCTTCCGCACTTAACGGGAACATGCGCCGAAACGCTGTTGATGACGTACTCATAAAGCGGTATGGCTTTTTCGGGACGCGCAGCGTGTATGAAGCTTGGACGGCGTCCCTTGCGCGCATCGCCGTGGAGAGTGAACTGCGACACAATGAGCACTTCGCCGCCGACGTCTGTGACGCTCATGTTCATTTTGCCGTCGGCATCCTCAAATATGCGCAGCTCGGTAAGCTTCTGAGCGATGTAATCGGCGTCGGCCGCAGTATCTTCATCGCCTATGCCGAGAAGAACCATAAGCCCCTTTTGAATGGCACTTATCGTTTTGCCGTCTATATCGACGCAAGCGCGTTTGACTCTTTGAACTACAGCTCTCATTATATTCTATCCCTTAATTCGTTCTGAAAACGTTCGTTACGCCGTCCACCTTTTTAAGGTTTTTAAGTATCGACTCAAGATGCTCGGCGTTGTTTACGTCGAACGTCAGCTTGACCGTTACGATGTCGCCGCTGTCCTGGTTGGCGTTGATGCTGCGAAGATTTATGTTCATGTTCATGAGCATCTGCGATATGCTCATCAGAAGCCCGACGCGCTCGGTTGCAAGTATCGTTATGTTTACAGGGTATTTTGTCTTTTCGTCGGTCGCCCATTCGACTTGGATTATGCGATCGGCGTCGCGCAGAAGAGCTTCTGCGTTTTCGCAGTCGCGCCTATGCACGGACACACCGCGCCCGCGCGTGATATAGCCTATTATCTCGTCGCCGGGGAGCGGCGTGCAGCAGCCCGCGAAGCGTACTGCCATGTTTTCCTGACCGACGACGCGTATGCCGTGGACGCTTCCGGATGGCTTTGAATCAGAGCCTTTCGAACCGTCGGCAGCCGCCTGAAGCCTTTCCTGCTCCTGTCTGTCGCGCTTCGCGTGCTCGATAAGCGGATGGACTATCTGGCGAGTCGTTAGCCCGCCGTAGCCGATGGCGGCGTATATGTCGTCTATATCCGTCATGCTGTAGCGCTGAAGAAGCTCATCGAAATACTCGGGCTTTATCGCTTCGGAATACTGGTTGCTTTGGCGGCGCATAGCCTCCTGAAGCATCTCTTTACCCTTCTGTATGTTCTCCTCGCGGTTGGCTTTTTTGAACCAGTTGCGTATCTTTGCCTTTGCCTGCTGCGTTTTTACGAAGCTGAGCCAGTCGCGGCTCGGGGTGGCCTGCGGCGACGTTATTATTTCCACGACGTCGTGGTTTTTGAGCTTGTATTCAAGCTTGACCATGGCGCCGTTGACTTTGGCGTGCTGCGTATGGTTGCCCACGTTTGTATGAATTCTATAGGCAAAGTCGACGGGCGTAGAGCCTGTAGGAAGATCAATTATTTCACCCTTAGGAGTGAGGACGAACACGAAGTCCGAGAAGAAGTCCTTGCGTATGTTTTCGACGAATTCGCGCGTAGTGTCGGCCAGGTTTTCGTATTCAAGCGCTTCGCGCAGCCACGCGACCTTGCTGTCAAGATCGTCCTGTGTTGTTCGTCCTTCCTTGTACATCCAGTGTGCCGCAATGCCGTATTCTGCGGCGCGATGCATCTCCTGCGTCCTTATCTGCACTTCGAACGGCATTCCATTATCACCGAAGAGCGTTGTATGCAGGGATCTGTACTTATTTGTTTTCGGCATGGCGATATAGTCCTTGAAGCGGCCCGGCATGGGCGGCCAAATAGAGTGTATGACGCCGAGCGCTGCATAGCAGTCGTTTACGGTATGGACTATAACGCGTATTGCGATAAGGTCGTATATCTTGTCAACGGTGACGTTTTGCTTCACGACCTTTTTGTATATGCTGTAGAGGTGCTTTGGACGGCCGCTGACCTCAGCCTCAATGCCAATCGCCGCTAACTGCTCTTTTATGACGCTCATGGCGTGTTCAAGAAGCTGCATGCGTTCGCGCTTTTGAGGCTCGATAGCGTTTTTGAGCTTTTTCGCTTCTTCGGGATAAAGATACTCGAATGACAGGTCCTCAAGCTCGCACTTAATTGCGCCCATTCCGAACCTGTGAGCGAGCGGAGCATAGACCTCAAGCGTTTCATGCGCTTTGCGGATTCGTTTTTCGCCGTCGCAGTATTCGAGCGTGCGCATGTTGTGCAGACGGTCTGCGAGTTTGATTATGACGACCCTGACATCGTTGGCTATCGCCATAAACATTTTGCGCAGATTTTCGGCCTGTCTGTCTTCTTTTGAAAGGAGCCCGGCGTTGCCGCTTTTGGTGAGCTTCGTGACGCCGTCGACCATGTTTGCCACGTCATCGCCGAATTCGGAGCGTATAATATCAACCGTTATGTTTGGGTTATCTTCGACTGTGTCGTGGAGAAGGCCTGCGATAACGGTATTTTCGTCCATACTCATCTCAAAGAGCATCTTTGCGACTGCAATAGGATGCATTATATAGGGCTCGCCGGATTCTCTGAGCTGCCCCTTGTGCGCTTCGGAAGCAAAATCGATAGCTTTTTTAAGCATCTCCATTTCTTCCGGAGAATACTTTGCCGCGCACATGTTTATAAGCTCGTCCAAAGCCGCACACCTCCTATCAATGAATAAAAGGAAACCGTTTAATACTTTATTACGGAATCAACGTCGTACCCCTTCAACAGCTCTCTGCCGTTAAGGTCGCAAAGCTCTATCGCAAAACGTGCGGCAACGACAGTCGCGCCTGCCTGTTCAGCGAGCTTTATCGTGGCGAGCGCCGTGCCGCCTGTTGCGAGCAAATCGTCCACTATGGCGACACGCTGGCCGGGCTTGATTGCATCCTCATGTATTTCGAGCGTATCGGAGCCGTATTCGAGGCCGTATTCGAACCGCATTGTCTTGCAGGGGAGCTTGCCGGGCTTTCTTGCGACCACGAATCCGGCATGGATTGCATAGGCGAGCGCCGAGCCGATGACGAACCCCCTTGCCTCGGGTCCGATAACGATATCGACGTCGTAAGCTTTGAGGCTGTCTGCAAGCTCGCTTATGAGCTGTTCATAAGCGTCCGCATCTTTGAGGAGCGTGGTTATGTCCCTGAAAAGAATGCCTTCTTTCGGGAAATCGGGTATGTTTCTTATGGTTTGCTTGAGATCCATGGTTGTCCTCCTATAGTTACGCTTTAGCGTTTTCATACTCAGCCATTGCTTTTTTCAGATTCACGGCGCCGCGGTACCGTGCGCTTTCGCAAAGCGTGCGCTGCGGTGCGTTTATTGCCACCGAAACATTGCCCCCGCTGTCGGTTCTTATGAAGCCAAGCTCAGTGAACACGTCGAGTGCAAATGCGCATTCGCTTCTATGCCTTCCGCACATTTCGGATATGCGGTCGATTATGTCGGCGGGACACTTCTTCCCGCAGCGTATGCAGCTGCGCATTGCATTGAACATAACGCCCATGCGCGCGCGATCCACGGAAGCGACCTTTTCGAGCTCGTATCGAGCCGCGGGCATATCGGCTGTCACAACGGATGCTTTCGGAGCGGCGGAGTGAAGCCGCTCAAGCGCCCCGAGGCTGAATGCGGTGTCATACACCAATATGTTTTTATAATACGAAGCGTCGATTTCGTCAAGCACGGGCGCAAAAACGGCCGCATTGTACGCTATCGGCTTTTTATCGAGCCTTGATACGAATATGTCCGCTCTGTCCCATGCGCCTATACGCGTCATATCTTCAATAAATGCATGCGTGCCCTCCTGCGTGAAGCAGAGAACGAGCGTTCCGCAGATATCAGAGAGTATTAAGCGTTTCAGGCATTCAAGCCTGCCTACGCAAGAGCGGCGCACTGCCGACGGCGTATCGTTATACACTGCGTTTTTGTAGAACGCGTCGTAGAATTTGTCGCCTATGGCGTCAATGTATGCGTTCGTATCGTCAATGCGTTCGGCACACACGGCCTTGATTTTGAGCTGAAGCTGCTTTTGACCTTTCCATGCGTTTGCGCACGGCGTAAACAGTATCCTGCATCTGTCGGCGGCAAGCAGACTGTCGAACAGGTGTCCCTTGCAGTATGCCACTGAATCGCATGTGACGGCGCCCTTTTGTACGAGCGCTTTGAGATGTGCGCCGTCGCTTCCGACGCGTTTAAGGCTTCGAAGCTTTACGCCTCCTGTATAGAATACAGGCATGGGGTTACCTTCTCCGAAGGGCGCGAGCCTATCTATTTCTTCTGCGAGCTGAACGGTCATATCGCTGAGCTCAACATCGAGTTCATATCGCTGCTTTGGTATGAATGTGTCGTCGGGCACGTTTTGACGGATGTAATCGTTTATGCTGCTGCGGCATTCTTCGAAATCGCTTACAAGCATGTTGGCGCCCGCCGCACGTGCATGACCGCCAAAGCGTGTGAAGAAACGGCTGTTGGCGTTGAGCGCATCAAATATATCTACGCCTGCTATGGAGCGCGCGGAGCCTGTCAGCGTATCGCCGGTCTGTGTGAAAAGCAGAGTGGGTCTGTGATATCGCTCACATATGCGTGACGCGGCTATGCCTATTACGCCGACGTTCCATTCGGGCGAATACATCATGATGATTCTGTCGTCGGTTATGTCGCCGCTCTCTATACGGGCAACGGCGTCATCGTAAATGCGCTGCTCCTCCTCCTTGCGAAGACAGTTAAGCTCGGAAAGCGTTTCGGCAATCGACTTTGCCTCATCCTCGTCGTTTGTGAGCAAAAGAGTTACGCCGGGCTTTGCGTCTTTCATGCGCCCGGCGGCGTTGAGACGCGGTATCATGCCGAATGAAAGCTTGCGCGAGTCATAGCCCGTGTCGCATTCGCATGTGCGCGCTTCGCTGCCGAGCGCCTTCAGGCCGACTATGCAGTCGCCCGAGTTGAGCGCGTCGATTGTGTGCTTTGCGAGCACACGGTTTTCGCCGGTGAGAGGGACAATATCGGCTATCGTTGCAAGGCCCGCAAGCGGTATGAGCGGAAGCATGGCGTCATAGCCGCCGAGAGCGTGCACGACCTTCAGCGCTACGCCTGCGCCGCAAAGAGCGGTGTTTGGGTATGTGTTGTCAGGCCGCGAGTGGCATATAACCGCTTCGCATTGCGGAATGTCGCCTTGGCAGCGGTGATGGTCGGTAACAATGACGTCCATGCCGAGCCTGTAGCATAGCTTAATTTCGTTTGAGGCGGCGATACCGTTGTCTACGGTTATTATGAGGTTGACGCCCTTGTCCGCCAAAAGCCTCACGGCGTCTTCACTCATGCCGTAGCCGTGTTCGTGGCGCAGCGGGATGTGATAGCCGACTTTTGCTCCACGCGATTTGAGATAGCGTGCAAGTATGGCCGTGGCACATATGCCGTCGGTGTCGTAGTCGCCGAATATGCAAATCAGCTCTCCGCCGGCTATCGCTTTTTCGATTCGTACCGCGGCCTTATCCATGTCCTTAAAGAGCATGGGATCGTTAAGAAGCTCGAGTGTGGGATGTATGAACGCTTCGATGTCTTCCGGCGCAGTCGCCCCGCGCGCTCGAAGGAGGCGCAGGACGAGGTGAGACAGCCCGCCGACGTTGGCGAGACTGTCGTCCGACGCAGTAAAACCGTATTTTTCATCGCGTTCGAATATCAGCATCTCACTGATGCTCCTTGGCGTAGATTCCGAGAGCAAGCTCGGCGCGTTTCTTTTCGAATTCGCAGGTTATGGCGTAGGGCTTTCTTATGTCGCCGTTATACTTGTAAGCGTTGGCCGCGCAGCCGCCCGCGCAGTAGTACTTTGCGAAGCAGGCGGAGCACTGCGGCTTTGTGAGTATATTGCAATCAATAAACTCTTCACGCATGGAGCCGTCAAATTCGCCTGTCATGACGTTGCCCATCTTATACTTCGCTTCACCAACGAACTGATGGCAAGGATATATGTCGCCGTCCGGCGTTATTGCCGCGTACTCGACGCCTGCGCCGCAGCCTGAAACGCGCTTTTTAAGGCATGGACCGCCCGAGAGATCTATCATGAAGTGAAAGAAGTTGAACCATCTGCCGTTTCTGCGGCTTTCGAGCAGCATGTCGGCAAGCCTGTCATACTCGTCGAGTATCGCTTTGACATGGTTTTCGAGTATGGCATATGGGCTGTCCTCAGCGAGGACGACAGGTTCAATTGATATCTGCTCGAAGCCGAGATTGCGAAGCGCGTCGACGTCCTTGGTAAAGTCGAGGTTTCTGTTTGTGAACGTGCCGCGAACGTAATATTCCTTATCGCCGCGGCGCTTCACGAGCTCCGTCGCTTTCGGCACAATTATATCGTATGAACCCTTGCCGTTCACCGTGGGGCGCAGCGCATCGTGAACTTCCTTACGTCCATCGAGGCTCAGGACAACGTTATGCATGTTGTCGTTGATGAAGTCGATCATTTCATCGTTAAGCGCTACGCAGTTGGTAGTGATGGTGAAATTTATGTGCTTGTTGTATTTCTTCTCGAGTTCTCTTCCGTATGCGACGGTTGACTTCACAACGTCGAAATTCATGAGCGGTTCGCCGCCAAAAAGGTCAACCTCGAGATTGTGACGTCTGCCGGAGCGCTCCATGAGAAATTCGAGCGAACGCTTTGCAACGTCCTCGGTCATGAACATGCGGGCGCCGTGAAAATCGCCTGTTGAAGCGAAACAGTATCTGCATCGCAGGTTGCAGTCGTGAGCTATATGGAGGCAGAGCGATTTAATGACGCTTTCTTCATTGCCCTTTGGCGGGACGAGCGGCTCGGAGTCAAAAGCACCTTCACTTTTGAGCTTGTCAAGCTCGTCAAGTATGGAGCGTATATCCTCCCGCGAGTAGGGGAGAGCGTACGGGTCGCCGCCCGTCTCAAGCGTACGAACAACATCGAATGCAGGCTTATCCACGCTGTGGAGTGCGCCGCTCTCAACGTCGAGCACGAGATTCATGTCCTTAAACGTAAATGCGTGTATCAAATCCGTTCCTCCGAAAAATGTGCATTTCAAAGCACAAAAGCGGTTCATATAGGTCAAACCCCATGTGAGCCGCCCTTAAAATGCGATTATTCCGTCCTCAGTCTTTTTTGTTGAGGCACTTTTGATTAGCAACCGTGCAGGACGTTTTGCATGCGCTCTGGCAGGATGCCTGGCACTCGCCGCAGCCTGTTGCGATGCCTGCATTAATGCAGGGCTTCTGTATCGTGGTTATGTGTTTCATCGTTGAAAATCCTCCGATTCATTTTATCTCGATGATATTATACATTAATGCAAGCGCATGTACAAGCATAATTTGGGGCTACACGGAAAAACGGCGATTTATGGCGGCGCATCGGGCAATGGGGCGAAATTTTGGCCGGTTGAATTTGATTCCACATGGTATATTGCAAAAAGCAAATGAGCATGCGCAGACATTGCGGGAATGGCTGAAAAACGGGCGAAAAAAACAGCCGCTGCCGGCGGCTGTTTTTTTCGTAAATTCCTTACATGCTTTCGGCAACGGCGACGGCCACGGAGACGGTTGCGCCGACCATGGGGTTATTGCCCATGCCGATGAGGCCCATCATCTCAACGTGAGCGGGAACAGAGGAACTGCCCGCGAACTGTGCGTCGGAGTGCATACGCCCCATGGTGTCGGTGAGACCATAGGATGCAGGGCCTGCCGCAACATTGTCCGGGTGGAGCGTCCTGCCCGTGCCGCCTCCCGATGCGACGGAGAAATACTTCCTGCCGTTTTCGACGCACCATTTCTTGTATGTGCCTGCCACAGGATGCTGGAAGCGCGTCGGGTTTGTCGAGTTGCCTGTGATGGAAACGTCGACGTTCTCATGGCGCATTATCGCAACGCCTTCGTTTACGTCGTCTGCGCCGTAGCAGCGGATAAGGGAACGCTGGCCGTTGGAGAAGGCCCTTTCGCTTACAATCCTGAGCTCGCCCGTAAACTGATCATAATCGGTTTCTACGAATGTAAAGCCGTTGATTCTCGATATGATGTAAGCGGCGTCCTTGCCGAGTCCGTTTAGTATAACGCGAAGCGGCTCTTTTCTTACGCGGTTGGCTTTGTTTGCTATGCCGATGGCGCCTTCCGCGGCAGCGAAGCTCTCGTGACCTGCCAAAAATGCGAAACATTTTGTATCGTCGCGCAGGAGCATTGCCGCAAGATTGCCATGGCCGATGCCGACCTTTCTTTGGTCGGCAACAGAGCCCGGAACGCAGAACGCCTGGAGGCCTGCTCCTATAAATTCAGCGGCTTCTGCTGCGGATTTTGCGCCACGCTTTATTGCTATAGCAGCACCGAGCGTATATGCCCAAACAGCGTTTTCGAAAGCTATCGGCTGTATGCCGAGAACTATCGAGCGGACGTCTATGCCCTTATCGTCGCAAAGCTGTTTCGCCTCCTCAAGGCTTGCGATACCGTATTGAGGCATGATGGAGTTGAGCTTGTCGATTCTTCTTTCATATCCTTCAAAAGTTACCATAAGTATGCCTCCTATTGCTTGCGCGGGTCGATGATGCGCGCCGCCTCGTTAAAGCGGCCGTATATGCCCGTGTTTTTCTCATAAGCCTCGTTGGGTGAAAGCCCCTTCTTTATATCGTCCATCATTTTGCCCACGCTGACGAATTTGTAGCCGATTATCTCGTCGTTTTCATCGAGGGCTATTTCGTTTATATAACCTTCGGTGAGCTCAAGATAACGCGGACCCTTTTTATTCGTGCTGTATGTTGTACCCACTTGCGACCTAAGCCCCTTGCCGAGATCCTCAAGGCCGCCGCCGATGGGCAGACCGTTGTCGGAGAAAGCGCTCTGCGTTCTGCCGTATACGATCTGAAGGAAAAGCTCGCGCATTGCGACGTTTATCGCATCGCAGACAAGATCCGTGTTGAGCGCCTCAAGGAGCGTTTTGCCGGGAAGTATTTCGGCTGCCATTGCGGCCGAATGAGTCATGCCCGAGCATCCTATCGTCTCTATAAGCGCCTCCTGTATTATGCCGTCTTTAACGTTGAGCGTGAGCTTACAGGCACCCTGCTGCGGAGCACAGCCGCCTACGCCGTGCGTTAAGCCGCTTATCTGGCCAATCTGCTTTGCCTTGACCCATTTGCCCTCCTCGGGGATGGGTGCGGGTTCATGAACTGCGCCCTTAGCGACACAGTGCATATTCATGACTTCATGCGAATATTCCATAATGTCATCCTCCGATTTCATTCATTGTATATAAGTAAAATCAAAATTAGTATAACACACATTATGACTAATATGATAGAGCTTTTGTTAATTTATTGAAAAATGTGCGTCAGTGTGATATCGTGTGATGGATTTCATAGCAAGCGCAAGGAGAATGGTCTATGAAGCTTGTAATAATTACAGGGCCTCATGCCGCAGGCAAAATGACGGTTGGGCAGGAGCTTGAGCGCTTGACGGGACTGAAGCTTTTCCACAACCATATGACGATAGACATAGTGTGCGAGCTTTTTGCGAACATGCCTTCAGAACGTATACGCCTGACGGAGCTTTTCAGGGAGGAAATATTCAAAAGCTTTGCCAAAAGCGGCGAATACGGTATGATTTTTACATACATGTGGGCGTTTGATTCCCAAGAGGATTGGGACTATATAGAGCATGTGAAGTCAATATTCGAGGATGCGGAGGGCGAAGTGTATTTTGTCGAGCTCGAGGCGGGGCGCGATATACGTCTCGAGCGGAATAGAACGAAGAACAGGCTTGCAAACAAGCCTTCGAAGCGTGATCTTGCGCGCTCGTACGCGCTTTTTGACAGAATAGAGAAAAAGTACAGGCTGAATTCGCTTCCGGGCGAAATACCGTATAAAAACTATATTCGCATAGATAATTCGGATATGGAGCCGATGGAGGCGGCCGAGCTCATAAAGCGGAAATTTGCATTATAAGTGTAAAAAACCATATTTAAGTGTTGACAAGAGCATGCAAACAATATAAAATATACATGTATTTCATAGTACACTCCTTTCTTTAATGTCTTTATGGTATGACGGAAAATACTGTAAGACCTCAAAAGCGGCCCAAGGCCGCTTTTGAGGTCTTGGCGAACGATACGGGCGATTTAGCGATATTGACGTATTTTCTTCTCTTAAGTGGAAGAATGTGCGCACAATTTTACTGTGGATACATTTTTTACCCATAATGATATGGTATAATCACAAAATAATAAGTAAAGAGGCGAAACGGTGTTCGGCTATATAAAACCGCTCGAGTGTGAGCTGAAGGTTAAAGATAAGGCGCTGTATGACGCTGCGTACTGCGGGCTTTGCCGAACGCTCGGAAAGGAGTTTGGGCAAACCGCTCGCGCTGTGCTGAGCTTTGACTGCACGTTTATAGCGATGCTCGCCGCTTCAGCGAGCGATATGCCGAAAATCGACAGCAGGCGGTGCGCATACAAAACGTTTAGAAAAAAGCGGCCTTGCGTAGCTGAGTGCGCGGCGTTCGAATTTGCTGCGGCGGCAAACATTATACTTGCGAGATATAAACTGCTCGACGACAAAAACGACGAGAAAAGGCTGCTGCCGGCGGTCGGAGCGGCCATCTTGAAGGGCAAAGCCGAGAACGCCGCAAAAAAGTATCCGGGCGTCGAAATGGCAGTAAAAAAAGGAATCGGCGAAATTTCGGACATCGAGCGCGAAAAGTGTACAGACATAGATAAGCCGTGCGATGCGTTTGCGCGATTGATGCGAAACGTTGCCGCAAGCGCCCCGGTAGAGGATGAGGGCAGCCTGTGCGCGATAAAGGAGGTCGCGTATCATATGGGACGCTGGGTTTACGTTGCCGATGCGTGGGACGATATCGAAAAGGATAAGAAGAGCGGCGCCTACAACCCGTTCGCGACAGCGGGAGTGGACAGCGCGAGAGCCGAGTTTTTGATGAATATCTCGCTCAACGAAGCGCAAAAGGCATATGATCTTTTAGAGCCGAACGCGTTTCGCGGGGTGCTCGACAATATAATGTACATTGGCTGCCGAAGGCGGAGCGAACGGCTTCTCGGTGGGAAAGGCACGGAAGGAAGAAACAATGAATAATCCCTACAAAACGCTTGGGGTAAGTGAGAACGCTTCGCAGGAAGAGATACGCGCCGCGTACCTTGCGCTTGTGAAAAAATATCACCCCGATAAATACCGCGATAATCCGCTGAAGGAACTTGCGAATGAGAAGCTGAAGGAGATAAACGAGGCATACGACGTTCTGACAAAAAAGAGCTCGGCTTCGTCGACGAACGGGTCATATTACGGGGCGCAAAACGGCAGCTATTCACGCGCACGCAGCTCCTATGCGGGCGAAAACGCAGCCGAGTTTTCAAAGGTAAGAATACTGATATCACAAAACAGGTTTACCGAGGCAGCGCAAATGCTTGACTCTATAGCGAACCATAACGCCGAGTGGAACTATCTCTACGGTCAGATACATCTGCGCAACGGCTGGTACGATAAGGCGCGCGAGCATTTTTCGAGGGCATACCAGGAGGAACCGAACAATTACGAATATAGGAATGCGTATAACTCGATAAACAATGCGGGGCGAGCGTATTCCGGCAATACGGGGACGTATCGCGAGCCGACATCGTCGTCCGGCTGCGGGGCATGCGACGTTTGCTCGGGACTCCTATGCGCTGACTGCTGCTGCGAAATGGCAGGCGGCGATTTAATTCGCTGCTGCTGACGAGGTAAGAGAATGGATAAGCTTTCACCATCAAAAAGGATTACGCTGTCCGCAATGACGGTGGCGCTGAATGTGCTTGCGCTTTATGGGGCGTCAAACCTGCCTACAGGTAGGATAGCGTGCTTTTTCATGTCGGCGGTTTTTATATGCGTGCTTACGAGCGAGGGGCTATATATCAACGCGCTGCTCACATTTGCTGCGAGTTCGCTTGCCGCGCTTCTCATCGTTCCGAATAAGACGGCGATCGTTCCGTATATAGCGCTTTTAGGCCATTTTATGATATTTAAGCAGTTTATTTCGCTAAAGATAGAGGACAAGGTGATATCGTTCGCGCTGCGCATTATCTACTGCAACGTGTTTACTGCGGCGGCGGTTGCCGTTGTAATATATATTTTGAAGCTCGATATCGAAGCGCTGCTGCCGAAGCTTCCGCTATACCTTCTGGTGCTGATAGGCGAGGCGGGCTTCATTGCGCTTGACTTTTTGTCATCGCTTGCTCAAAACATATATATCGGACGAATTAGGCGTTCACTGATAGGCAATCAAAAATAAGGCGGCAACGCTTTATAAAGCGGGCGCATTGAGCGCCGGCGAGTAATTGGAGGGAAAATGAGAAAGACAAGGTATATCTCGTTTGCGGCCGCAATTCTCATTGCGGTGTTTGCCATTGCGGGATGCAGAGGAAATTTTGAAGGCGGCGAAACAGCGGAGAACGTAAACGCTGACACCGTTCATGCGACAATTGTTATGGAGGACGGGAGCGAGATAAAGCTTGAGCTTTATTATGATAAGGCTCCGCAGAGCGTAAGCAATTTTGTTTATCTGGCGCGTCAAGGCTTCTACGATGGGCTGACGTTTCACCGTGTAATAAACGGCGCGCTCATTCAGGGCGGCTGCCCTGTGGGAGACGGAACGGGCGATCCCGGATACTGCATAAAGGGCGAGTTCGACTCAAACGGATTCAAAAACGATATATTGCATACGCGCGGCGTAATATCCATGGCACGCCGAGCTGTGCCGCTTGACAGCGCGGGTTCGCAGTTTTTTATCTGCCAGCAGGACCTTCCCGGACTTGACGGCGGCTATGCGGCGTTCGGACGCGTAACGGAGGGGATGGAGGTTGTTGACGCCATAGCATCGGTGCAGACGGATACCTCCGATAAGCCGCTTACCCCTGTTGTTATAAAGACGATAATAATAGACGACGATGTTGAGCTGCCCGAACCAAACAAAATAATCGATTGAACAATGTAATAGCTGAGCGCTGTCGTTTTTTCGACAGCGCTTTGTTATTCATAAAAGCTGAACCCTGACAGCCGCGCGGAGCATGTGCAATTTCAAACTCGTTTATGGCGTCATACGCTAAGCCGTTTTTTTGACGCCATGCGTTAAACCGGCTTTCATATTAACGGCCGCCGATTTCTCGGCGGCCATCATCATTTCAGCTTAGCTTGCGCTCTGCTTATTGCTGGGCAAGCTCGT